>DASYAT010000176.1:0-27101 GCA_036501205.1 Streptosporangiaceae bacterium
GGCACGACGCGATCCGCCTCGGGGTTAGCCCTGAATCGCGGCGGGGCTTTTCAGGGTGCAGCGGTGGGACTTCCCGATAGCCGAGCCGACTTGCCGGGCCGGATGCTGGAGCCAGATCACGATGTCACGCTCCTAGCTGGAGGTCACAGTTGTCACGCTTGAGGCGAATAGGGCCAGCCGTCGTGCTGGCCGCACTGTCCATGACCGCCGTCGCGCTTCCCGTTTCCGCAAGCGCCGTCGCTCCGGCTGACCGCGTGGAGGCGGCGCTGCCGAGGCTGCAGTCGCTGTATGTTCCGATGCCCGACGGCGTGCGCCTGGCCGTCGACGTCTGGCTCCCGGCGGGCACCACGGCCGGCTCCCGGCTGCCCACGGTGCTGGAGGCCGATCGGTACTGGCGGGCGCGGGCGTACACCGGGGGGATCATGAAGAATCCGAACTACTTCATCGCGGCCCCCTGGAACGCCAGGGGCTACGCCTACGTGTTCGCTGACCTGCGTGGTACCGGCGCCTCGTTCGGCACGCTCCGGGCCGAGCTTGGCCGCCAGCTAGTCAGCGACGTCGGCTCGCTGGCCGACTGGATCGCCGCGCGTCCATGGTCGAGCGGGCGTATCGGGGTGACCGGGGTGTCGTACTCGGCCGACGTCGCGATGCTCTCGCTGGCGCTGCACAATCCGCACATCACCGCCGCCGCGCCCATCTCCTATGACTTCGATCCCTATGAGGACCTGACCCGCCCAGGCGGGATCCTCATCGAGCCGCGACTCGCTCCTTACGCCACTGTGCTCGCGATCCTCGACAAGGCTCGGGGCACGACCTGTGCGACCAGTGCGGAGACCAGGCAACTGTGCCAGGAACTCGGGCTGACTGGCGCTACTCCTGAGCCAGTCAGCGGGCCGCACGGCAGCGCGTTGCTGGCCGCCGCCCGCGCCCAGCACTTCCGCAACGCCAACCTGGTCGCCATGGCCCGCGCCGGGGTGTACCGCGACTACGTCAGTGGGCCGCAGAGCTGGACCGTGGCCAGCGTTGGCAGCAAGACGGCCGCCATCAGGGCTGGCGGTGTCCCGATCCTCACCTTCGCGGGCTGGCTTGACGCCGGCACTGCTAACGGCGTGCTGTCGGAGTTCTCCGGGTTGTCCAATACTCAGGAGTCCTGGATCGGACCGTGGAGCCATGGCCAGGGCTATCTGGCCGACCCATTCCAGCCCAGCCGTCTGCTCACCCCGGCCGAGCACGCGCAACTCGCTGACCGGGTGTATGCGTTCTTCAACCTGTACGTCAAGCACCACGAGGCCCCCAGCGGCACCCGGTTGCTGCACTACTACACCCTGAACGCGGGGACCTGGCACACCACGACGCGCTGGCCGGTCGCCGGCACTCGCATGAGCCGGCTGTACCTCGGCGGCGGGCACGCTCTGACCTGGCAGCCTGGTGCGGCCCGGCCGGGCTCGGACCTGCTGCACCTCAACCCGGCGGCGGGCACCGGATCGCTGGACCGCTGGAACACCAACCTGACCGGCGAGCCGGTCGTCTACCCCGACCGGGCGGCCGTGGACCGGATGCTCCTTACCTACACCAGCGCGCCGCTGCGGCACGCGACCACGGTCACCGGGCTGGGCCGGGTCAGCGTCAACGTGACCAGCCTGCGCGGCGGCCGACACGGCGCCCTGTACGCCTATCTCGAAGATGTGAGGCCCAACGGCCACGTGACCTACATCACCGAAGGCGAGTTGGCTCTCGCCGACCGGGCGGTCGCGTCGTCGCACGACAACCCGGCCTGGCGCAAGCTGCGCACTCCCCGCACCTACGCTCGCGCTGACGCCTCGCCGTTCCCGCTCAACAGGCGGCAGCGCGTCACCTTCGACCTGCTGCCCACCTCAGTGCTGTTCCGCCCGGGCGACCGGATCAGGATCGCGATCGCGGCCGCGGATCCAGATTCGTTCGAGCTGATGCCCGCGACCGGCAAAGCGACTTACCGGATCACCCACAGCGCCGTCAGCCCGTCCTTTGTCGAACTGCCCATCATCGGCAGAAAATAGCCCAAACGCACTTTTTGCCGAGGTTGGGCGCCCGCGGCGCTCAGCCTCGGCGCCGACCTGGGCTGCGCCAGAACCACTCAGCCGGCCCACCTAACCGGTCAAATCCGGCATTCGCGATTGTCCTGGAGCCGGTCCGGCGGATGAATGCGCATATTCATCCTCAAAAACCCTGATGAAAGCGCATATTCATCCGTTTCCTGAAGATGATCATGGCAGACCAGCCTGGGACACGCGCGGCCAGTGGGCACTTGCGTGAAAGGTGTGACCTGAGGTGACTATGGTCCTGGCTTCCCGGCGCCCGCCTCGCTCGTGCGTGCGCTTACCGTGTGTGGACCCAGCCTCCGGCCCCGCCGATAAACCGTAGCCACTCAGTTGCGGTCTGGGTGGAGTGCTCGATCTGGCGTGCTATCTGGGCGACCAGTTCGTCAGTGTCCAGATCGGCGAGGTCTCCTTCGATGGTCACATGCCATCCCTCGTCCTCATCGGAATCGCCCTCATCGGAATCGCCCTCATCGGAAAATGAGATTTCGAAGCCGCCGCCCTGGAGGTGGAATTCGCCGTATCCGGGGCTGGGCCGGGCGTCGCATCCGGCTGGGGTGAGCACCTCGGCCAGCGTGTTCGCGGGGATCATCAGCCGCGCGTCCCGGCTTGCGGGTCTGATCAGGTACGCGGCTCCCCACTCGCCTCCCAGGGGGTTCGCTTGGGCCAGGAACTCGCTATCTGCGGGCAGGGCAGACCATGGCCAGGTCGTCCCGTCGTGGTGGTCATCGAGAAACACGGAGAAGGTTTGCTCATCGGAGTTGACCTCGTATATCCAGCCGAACGGGTCACCCTCATCGACGATGTAGCCGCATTCGAGGATCTTCTCGGGCTCACCTTGCGTAAGGCGCAACAAGCTGTACCACTCGCCTCCGCCAGTCGGCTCAAAGTAGACGCCAAGGTCCCGCCGTTGCGCTTCGGTTGGCAGCGCCTCTCCGTCGCTGACGACTTTCAGGCTCGCGATCGCCGCTGCCAGCGGGCCTGGCTGTGTAGCTACGGACCTGAGCCAGTGAAGCACCTTGATACCGAGGTCGTCAGGTCGCTATCCCAGTGGTTGTAGGCGTTCTTGGCCTCACCCTGGGCGATGAAGCTGATGAAGCCATTCGTTGACATCTGGCTGCCTCCGGCGACACAGGACGATCGGCCGTCCTTGCCAGGCCGCAAGGCGCTTGCCTGGATTCACAAGATCGCTTAAGTCCTGTGAGAAATTGCGAGAGACACGCCTGCATGACAGCAAGCACCGTCATCTCTCACTGCCTACGATGTGACCCTGACCTGCAATGATGTGGCGCGCTCGGAGGGACTCGAACCCCCAACCTTCTGATCCGTAGTCAGATGCTCTATCCGTTGAGCTACGAGCGCTTGATCGCTTGGTTGCGAGACTCCCCGATGATACCGAAGAAATCCACCGCGCGATGCCATGGTCGAGCGTCGCACGAGCGCTGATCCGCCGGCTCGGCGCCGTCGACCCGGCCGGCTACATGCGGGCCATGTCAACGAACCGGCTGTAGTGGCCCTGGAACGCGACCGTCACCGTGGTCGTCGGCCCGTTCCTGTGCTTGGCGACGATGAAGTCCGCTTCACCGGCCCGCGGCGACTCCCGCTCGTAGGCGTCCTCACGGTGCAACAAGATCACGACGTCGGCGTCCTGCTCGATTGATCCGCTCTCGCGAAGGTCGGACAGCATCGGGCGCTTGTCGGTTCTTTGCTCCGGTCCGCGGTTGAGCTGGGCGACGGCGATGACCGGGACGTTCAGCTCTTTGGCGAGCAGCTTCAGCGACCGCGACAGCTCGGAGACCTCCTGCTGGCGACTCTCGACTCGCTTGGGCGAACTCATCAGCTGGAGGTAGTCGATGATCACGAGGCGCAGATCATGCTGCTGCTTCAGGCGGCGGCACTTGGCCCTGATCTCCATCATCGACATATTCGGTGAGTCGTCGATGAACATCGGCGCGTGGGCCACCTCGCCCATCCGCCGAGCCAGCCGGGTCCAGTCGTCCTCGCTCATCTGACCGGTTCGCATCGAATGCAGCGCCACCCGGGCCTCGGCCGACAGCAGCCGCATGGTGATCTCGTTGCGGCTCATCTCAAGGCTGAAGATGACCGAAGCCATCCCGGCCTTAATCGACGCGGCCCTGGCGAAGTCGAGCGCGAGCGTGCTCTTGCCGATCGCCGGCCTGGCGGCGACGACGATCATCTGCCCGGGGTGCAAGCCGTTGGTCAGCGAGTCCAGATCGGCGAAGCCGGTCGGCACGCCGCTCATATTGCCGCCCCGGCTGCCGATCGCCTCTATCTCGACCAGCGCGTCGGGCATGATCTCCGACAGCGGCAGGTAGTCATCGGCGGCCCGGCGCTCGGTTACCCCGTAGACCTCGGCCTGAGCCCGGTCGACCAGCTCATCGGCATCGGCGTCCCCGGCATAGCCGAGCTGCACGATCCTGGTCCCGACCTCGACCAGCCGGCGCAGGATCGACCGCTCCCTGACGATCCGCGCGTAGTAGCCGGCGTTCGCGGCCGTGGGAACCGAGGCGATGAGCGTATGGAGATAAGGCGCACCGCCGACCTTGGCGATGTCCCCGCGCTTGGTGAGCTCCGCCGCAACCATGATCACGTCGGCCGGCTCGCCCCGGCCGTACAGATCCATGATCGTCTCGTGCACGAGCTGGTGAGCAGGCCGGTAGTGATCACTCGCGCTGATGACCTCAAGAACGTCGGAGATCGCGTCCTTGGACAGCATCATTCCACCGAGGACGCATTGCTCAGCCGGGATGTCGTGCGGTGGAGTCCGCTCGAAGTCCTCACGCGGAGCTATCTCAGCAACGCTCACAAGGCCCTACCCCCTTTGACGCCTGAGCTAGAACTGTTCTATCGAACGGCTACGACAACGAGCCTTCACAGTTAGCTCTGACAGTGTTCAGCCACAGCCAGCCGACGTCCAATCGTGCTGTGCACAGCCCTGTGGATAGCTTGTGCAGACACGCCGTGCAGGCTGTGCGCTACCTGGGGATCAGGCTGTGGACTATGGTCGATTTGTGCGGCACAGGGGGCCTCTACCTGCGGAAACAGTGTCCACGAGCTGTGGGTGAAAGAAAGTTTGACCGTCGGGTAGCCGCTCTGGCCCGGCCAAGTTATCCACATGTCAGATGTGACCAACGCCGTTGGAGGCGGACCTCACCTGAGCCGCCGGGCAGCGGCTACGAGGCCCAGGATTGGCCGCGCGGAACGACCGCAGGAAACGGGCTGATTGGCCTGCGGACTGTCGGCACCGCTCGATAGGATTCGATCATGTGTTCGATTGAACGGCGCCTTGAGGATATCGGCCAGGCCATCGAAGAGCTCGCGGTCCAGGCCGGCATGCCCGCCGAGGGCGGGGCGGCGATCGAACCGGACGACTCCAGCCGCATACTCGCGAGGCTGGCTGAGCTGTGGGGCCTGCTGGCCGACCTCGACCCGGAGGTAGCCCGGCGGCTGGCCGGTTATCAGGCCCTGTTATCGCCGGTCGATCTCAGCGCGGCAGCCCGAGCACCCCGGCGGCAACCAGCGAGCCAGCGCATCTGATCCGTAGTCAGATGCGCTGGCTCGCGCAGAAAACTGTTCCTAGAGCCCTAGGCGCCGATGATCTCGACGTCCAGGGTCGCGCTGACCTCGGGGTGCAGCTTGACCGCGACCTGGTGTGACCCGACGGTCTTGATCGGGTTGCCGATCTCGATCTTGCGGCGGTCGAGTTCTGGGCCGCCCGCGTTCTTGACGGCGGCGGCGATGTCAGCCGTCGACACCGAGCCGAACAGCCGGCCGCCGCTGCCCGCGCGGGTGTGCAGCTTGACCCGCATGCTCCGCAGCCGCTCGGCGGCGGCCTTCGCGTCGTCGACGCTGCGGATCTCGCGAGCCGACCTGGCCCGCTTGATCAGGTCGATCTGCTTCTCCGCGCCCCTCGTCCAGCGCATCGCGAACCCGCGCGGGACCAGGTAGTTCCTCCCGTATCCGCCAGCGACCTCGACTACGTCGCCGGGGGAACCCAGGCCGGTAACCTCCTGGGTCAGGATGAGCTTCATCGGTGAACCGCTCATCGTGTCTCTTCCTCCCTCGACCTAGCGAGCCGTGCTGGTGTACGGCAGCAGCGCCATCTCGCGGGCGTTCTTGATCGCCGTCGCGACGTCGCGCTGGTGCCTCGTGCAGTTGCCGGATACCCGACGCGCCCGGATCTTGCCGCGGTCGGAGATGAACTTGCGGAGCATCCCGGTGTCCTTGTAGTCGACCCGCGCGACCTTCTCCTGGCAGAACAGGCAAACCTTCTTCTTAGGCTTGCGGATTGGTGGCTTCGCCATCGTGGTGCTCCTTAGCAGAGCCCCGCCCGCGGCGGGGATGGTCTACCCCGCCTTGCGGCGGGATGGTGTAGGCCTCGCGGAGGCGAGGCTAGGTGGTCAGCCGAACCTGAGTCCGGCCACTAAGTAGAAGACGGTTAACTGCAACTCGCTCGGGCTAGAACGGCGGCTCGTCGCTGAACCCGCTATCAGCCGGCTCCGAGCTCCACGGGTCATCGTTGGCCCGGCCACCGCCGCCGCCGCCACCGCCGCCACCGCCGCCCGAGCTGCCGTAGCCGCCCGACCCACCGGAACCGCCGGACCCGCCGCCGCCGCCCTGACCGCCCGTGGCCCGGCTGGACCTGACGACCTTGGCCGACGCGTTACGCAGCGATGGGCCGACCTCGTCTACCTCAACTTCGTAGACGGTCCGCTTCTCGCCTTCCTTGGTCTCGTACGACCGCTGGCGCAGCCGCCCGGAGACGATGACCCGCATACCGCGCTGCAGGCTCTCGGCTACGTTCTCGGCAGCCTGCCGCCATACGTTGCAGGAGAGGAAGAGCGAGTCGCCGTCCTTCCACTCATTGGTTTGCCGGTCCATGAACCTAGGCGTCGAGGCGACCCGGAAGTTGGCAACCGCCTGCCCGGTCGGGGTGTAGCGGAGCTGCGGGTCGTCGACGAGGTTGCCTATGACGGTGATCTGGGTATCGCCTGCTGCCATCGGGTACTCCCGGTCAATCGGGTGCTAGTCGGGGTTCGGACACGGTTACGACGTTAGCGCTCGCCTCGGACACCCGAAGGACATCCGCGCAGCGCGCCGGTCACGCCGAGGACGTCAACCTCAGTGCCAGTCTGGACGCGCTTGCGACGTCAGTGCTGATCCGGACGCATGATCTTGGTCCGCATCACTGCTTCGTTGAGGTTGAGCTGGCGGTCAAGCTCCTTGACCGTGTCAGGCTCGGCGACCAGATCGACGACGGTGTAGATTCCCTCGGTCTTCTTATCGATCTCATAGGCGAGCCGGCGACGGCCCCAGACATCGACCTTGTCGACAGTGCCTCCGGCCGTCGTGACGACCGTCAGGAACTGATCGAGTGAGGGTTGGACGGTTCGCTCTTCGAGCGCTGGATCGAGAATGATCATCATCTCGTAACGGCGCATGCCGAACTGCCTCCTTCGGACTCAGCGGTCACGGTCTTTCCGTGACAGGAGGACCTGCGCGCTCGCGCAGACGAGTAAGCGTATCAGCACCGAGCACCAGCCAGGTCCGAGATGCGGGCTATGCGAGCGGCGCTTACAAACCCAGCGAGCGGGCAAACACAAATCAAAAATGAACCCCCTGCAGTGGGCCGAACGTCGGCTACAGCAGTATTTTCAGGGAGAAAGATTTGCGTCAGCTGAGTGTCCGCGCCACAGGCCAGTGTCGCGTCCCGCCAGCCGAGATAGCGCGACGGGCCGGACCCGATGCCTGCCAGGACGACTGGTCACGGCGCGGTGCCCGGATTAGCTGACGTTCGCCCGCAAGGTTCGCATCTGTTGGAGGTGACGGCCGTGTCGCAGGCCGAGACTGAGTCCCGACCGCGCCCGCGGTTCACGCTGAATACGGACGGCCAGCATCATCCAGCCGTCAACGTCGCGGCCGGCTATTCGCTGGTCGCCGGCGTCGTTTCGACGGTGCTCGGCCTGATGAGCGTGGCCCATGTCGTGGGCAGCGTGCTCGGGGTGACCGCCTTCCTGATCGGGCTGTGGGCGCAGATGGCCTCGTCGACCACAGTTCAGCGCTGCGTCATCGTCACCGGCATCGTCGCCGCATTCGTCGGCATGGGCCTAGGAATCGCCCACGGCGGCTTCGGATAAACACCCCTCCGGCAGCCGGCCCTCTGGCAGCTTGCCCTCCGGCAGCCGGACTAGAGAAGCCAGCAGCCGATCTAGTTCTGCCGCTGGGTCGGCCGTGAGCCCAGTGTGGACTGGGCCAGGTTGGACGACGGTGCTGCGCGGGGCGGTAAGCCAGCGGAATCGGCGGCCCATGTCCTGCTGCCCCGCTGATCCGGCCTCAGGAGCCTGGTCACAGACCGCCGCCACGGCCTCGAGGGCACGCTCCACGCTCGGCACATCCGCGGCCGGATCGAGCGCGAGCAGACGGCCGGTGTCGAGGTCAATCCGGACGCCGAGAAACCGCAGCGGCCGGCAGTACAGCATCACGCCAACGTTAATCAGCTCGCCGCGATCGACCCGAGGCACGACCCGCAGCAGGCTGTACTCAAAAGCCTGCCTGGGGCCGGTCACGCCGAACCGCCAGGGGCGGCCCGCTGCCGGGGCGACTTAGTAAGCCAAGCCGGCGGCGTCGACCGAACCGGCCGCCGAGCCGCGACTCCAGGCTGACGGGCGGCCTCAACCAGCGGCGGCAACCAGGCCGACCTGGCCGCCAGCCGGTCAGCGAGCTGACTCGCGTAGGCGGCGGCGATCCGGGCTGGGTCCGGCGAGATGGCTGGCTCCGGTTCCAGCCAGTCCACCGGAACCTCCGCCACCGCTTCAGCCAGCGTCTCCGCGGTGATCAGGCCGCCAAGCGCCGCGTCGGCGGCCTCGATCTGCGGGTCGCAGCCAATCAGCGCGTGCTCAGAAGCCTCGTACGGGCGGGTCACCGCGGAAGCGGCCGTCTCCCATCGGTGCTGGAATGTCAACGTCGCGCCATGATCAATCAGATACAGCTGCTCGCGCCAGAACAGCATGTTCGGGTTACGCCACGATCGGTCGGCGTTGCTGACCAGGGCATCGAACCAGATGATCCGCCCGGCCAGCTCGCCGTCGACCGTCGGCGCGGTCGCGTCAAAGTCGACCGCGCCGGACAGGAAGTCGACCCCGAGATTGAGCCCGGCGCTGGCCCGCAGCAGATCCTGGATCTCCTGGTCAGGTTCCCCAGCCGCCAGCGCCGGGTCGAGCACCACTGTGACCAGGTCGGGCACGAGCAATCCGCAGATCTTTGCGAGCCTGGCGCTGATCACCTCGGCGATCAGGGCCTTGGATCCCTGGCCCGCGCCCCGGAACTTCACCACGTAGGTGCCGCAGTCGTCGGCCTCCATGATCGCCGGCAGCGAGCCGCCCTCACGCAATGGCGTGACGTAGGTGATCGCGGTGACTTCGGGCAACATAGAAAGGCAGGGTAGCGCGATCCGCCAGCGGGCAGCATGTCGCCTAGGCACGCGGTTAAGCTCGTGGGATGGCCAGAATCGGAGCACACCTGCACGACAGCGATCCGCTGCCAGTAGCCACCGCCATGGGCGTGAACGCCGTCCAGTTCTTCCTGGGCGACCCCCAGGACTGGAAGGCTCCCACGATGCCCGGCGGCCGCGACCCAGATCAGATTCGCGCCGAATTCGCTGCCGCCGATGTAGTCGCCTACGTGCACGCGCCTTACCTGGTAAACGTCGCCTCTCCGAATAACCGGATCAGGATACCCAGCCGCAAGATCCTCGAGCAGCAGCTCAACGCCGCCGCGTCGATCGGCGCCGCCGGGCTGATCGTGCACGGCGGGCACGTGACGGCCGATACCGACCCCGCCGATGGCTTCGTGAGCTGGCGCAAGGCGATCGAGCGGATCGAGCGGCCGCTGCCGATGCTGATCGAGAACACGGCCGGCGGCGACGGCGCGATGGCGCGCAGCCTGGAGAACATTGCCAGGCTCTGGGACGCGGTCAATGCCGGCGGCGGCGATGACGTCGGCTTCTGCCTAGACACCTGTCACGCCAACTCCGCAGGCGAAGACCTGATCGGCATCGTGGACCGGATCAAGGCGATCACCGGCCGAATCGACCTGGTCCACTGCAACAACTCGCGCGATGAGTTCAACTCGGGCCGGGACCGGCACGCCGGACTGACCAAAGGGACGATCGACTCCAGCGTGATCGTCTCGGTCGTCCAGGCGGCCGGCGCCCCGGTCATCTGCGAAACCCCGGATCCAGCCACCGACGTCCGCTGGCTCCGCACCCAGCTCGCCGACTAAGGGCGTCTCGCTACTCGATGCTGGCTAGAACTTCCACAGCTGCTGGCAGCCGTGCGTTCCGGGAGCGACAAGGTAGACAAGGCCACCGCGGCGAATGCCCCTCGCTGACATGACTTCGGCCTTGGTTTGCGGGCTAGCCGCCGACCAGGTGCACCGGAGCCTCCCTGGTGCAGTTCCGTCCCGGGAAGCTGCTGCTCCGTTGCCTCCCTGGTGTAGCCCTGGCTGCACCGTTGCCCACCTGGTGTAGTTCCTTCCCAGGAAGCAACTACACCAGGTGGGCTCTAGTGCAGTTCCCCGCAGGATCACCGGGGCGGCTGCCGACTCCGGCTAAGCCAACGGCGCTACACCGGTTCACGGGTATCGGACAATGCCCGGAATCGGACTGTGCGCCGATTCCGGGCAGTTAATCCCTTAGGCCAGGGCCGTCGTTGCGGTCCAGGCGATCCTGGCCGACAGTTCGCCGGGCAAGATCGCCATTGTCCTGAACATCGCCGCCGCATCGGAGGCGGGCGTAGGTACCTGGTCCTTCTTACCCGGCGCCTTCTGCTGATGCGGTCGCGCCGCTTGACCGCCACCGGGAACTGGGCTCGACGGGTTCGGGGTGGGCGTCAGGGACGGAGTCGGGTTCGGGGTAGTAGTCGGAGTCGGAGTTGGCGAGCCCGACGGCGACGGGTTTGGCGTGATCGGCGGGCTCGGGGTCGTCGGTTGCGACGGCTTCGGGTTGGGATTGCCGTTGCCGTTGCCCTGGCAGTTCTTGCCGTTGCCATTCCCGTTGCCGTTGCCGAAGAAGAAGAAGTGGTGGTGGCCGTGCTGCGGCTGGCACTTCGGCTTCTTCTTCTTGACCCGCGGCGCCTGGGTCCACTTGACGAACCCGTTGTAGTCGGGCGTCGGCAGCGGCTTCGCCGTGAGGCTGCTGAAGTGCTCGCTCATAAACGTCTTCCAGATGGTGGCGGGCCAAGCACCTCCAAAGCTGCCGCCGATACCGCCGATGCCAGTGAGTCCGTCGAGAATCTCCGGAGGATTGCCGTACGGCTTGTCGGTGAACATACCGACGGCCATGGAGTACTGCGGGATCGCGCCGACGAACCAGGCCTCGGACGCGCTCGCTCCCGCACCCAGGGTGCCGGTCTTGGCGATCATCGGGCGACCGTCCCACTCCGCATTGGGCACGCCGGTACCTTGCCCGGCGCCTGGAACGACCTTGTTGTCGAAGGACAGCGCGTAGTCGGCATCGGCGGCCACGGACGTACTGATCACCCGCTTCTTGAAGATGCCCTTGGGGGTCAGCTTGTGGCCGTTCTGAGTCACATAGGCGATGACGTGCGGCGTCACCCTCATGCCACCGGACACCAGCGTAGAAAAGACTGTCGACTGGTCCACGGCGCTAAGGGAGCCTTCGCCTAGGGCGGCGTTGATCGCTCCTGGGTGGCAGTTCGGGTCGTGCTTGATCTTGGGGCAGTTGTTGCCGAACAGCCTGTTGAGACCCTGCATGTCGTAAGAGCTGACGCCGAGCTTCGCGGCCATGTTGAGCACATTCTGCACACCGGTCCGGTGGATCAAGTCCTCAAAGGCGGGGTCGTTCGACGTAGCCGTGGCGCCCACCACTGAGAGGTTGTTCGGTGTGTTCTCGCTGTTCTCGTCGAATTGCCAGTATCCGACATGGGTGTCGCAGTTCCGAGTCTGCTTGGAGAGCTGGAGACGGTACGCGGGCGCGTCCGGCGGGATGCACAGCGGCGAATGACTGTTCATCACGCTGGTTTCCACGTTCATGTCCTGATCGACGGCGGTGGTAAGCACGTAGGGCTTGAACGATGACCCGACCGGCTCAGCCGCCAGGATGGAGTTCACCTCGCAGCGGCGCACCTTACAGTTCTTGACGCCGAAGCCCGGTCCGCCGTAGAAAGCCAAGATTCGCCCGGTCCCCGGCTTCTCGAGCACGGTGCTGAGGTTCACGTAGTTCGGCAATGGCGTGCCATCAGTCGCCAACATGGCTTTGATCCGCCTGATCGTGCCGTACATGTCGTTCATCAGGCGCTCGCTGATCGTGGTGTGGATCTTCAGGCCGAGCTTGCCCAGCGCGGTGATGCTGTCCGGCAGGCCGTAGTAAGCGGCCGCCTCGTTCGCGACGAGGTTCATGATGTAGCCGCGGTAACCTGGCCAGTCCGAGGCAGTCGACTTGTCCTTGATCTTCGGGAAGTTCTTCAGGCCGCTGGACGGGTTGGTCGGATCCGGCACTAGCGCCGTCTCATCCGCCTGCGTGATCGCGCCGTCCCTGACCATGTTGGTGAGTACGTAGACCCAGCGCTCGAGTAGCGAGTTGTGGAGGCCAGTCCCGTCAAAGGTCGGATCCTTCGGCTGGTAGCCGTACGGCGACTGGATCATCGCGCCGATCATGGCGGCCTGCGGAATCGTCAGCTGCCAGGCCTTGACGCCGAAGTAAGTCTGAGACGCCGCCTGCACGCCGTTGGCGCCGGAGCCGAGCGGGATCGAGTTCAGGTAGTGAGTAAGAATCCACCACTTCGACTTCATCTTCGCCAGCTTGATCGCGACGAAGATCTCCTTCAGCTTCTCCTTGTAAGTCAGGTTGCCAAGGCCCGAGGGATCGTAGTAGGTCTTGACGAACTGCTCGGTGATCGTCGAGCCACCCTGGATCGACGACGAGCCGGACAGGTCCGCCTTGGCCGCGCGAGCGATTCCGGTGACTGAGATGCCGCCCTCGGTGAAGAAGCTGCGGTCCTCGGCGGCTATTACCGCGTCGACGAGGTACTTGCTCTTCTTTATCTGGCCTTGCTGGAGCACGGTGCGGTCGGCGGTGCAGAAGCAGCCGACAGCTTTGCCATTAGGTCCAGCGAAGTAGACCAGCGAGGACTGCGTCAGTGGTTGGCTCAGCGCCTTGATCGGCACCCGGGTGTTGCCGAGCACGACGAAGAATGAGGCGACCAAGGCCAGCACGACCAGGGCGGCGGTCCCGCCCATCAGCAGCGCCACTTTCTTGATCGACCAGTGCCGCCACCACCGGCCGTACCAGATCCGGATCAGGATCCGCTTCCACAGCGGATCGTCGGGACTGCCGCGCCTTGGCGGCGGCCGGTCATTGCCTTTACCGCGCCGGCCGGTGAACCGGCCTAGGTCGTCAGGAACCGGCTGTCCGTCCTTGCCGACCGGGCGGACCGGGCGGTAAAGGCCAGGCATGCTCTCATCGCCGAGGCCGAGAACGTTGTCGTCCGGGTTGTAGTAGCCGGGCCGGGCCGAACGGCCTGATGAACCGTAGCCGGATGAGCCGCCGTAGGGGGCCGGGCCACCATAGTTCGGCGTGTCCTGGTAGGAAGTTGGCGCGCCGTGCCAGCCAGTCGATTCCTCGCGCCGGCCCGAGTCGGGCCGGCCCGAGTCGGGCCGGTAGCCGCTCGGGTTCGAGGCGTTGGCGCTCGGCGCGCCGCTCCGGGGGCTGCTGTGCCGGCCAGATCCGGAGGCCGCCTTGCGCGCATAGGGCACCGAGGGGCCGTTACCAGGCACCTGTCCGCGACCGTTGGGCTGGCCACTGCCCGGCCGACTGCCGCTCGGCTGGCCACTGCCCGGCCGACTGCCGCTCGGCTGGCCGCCGCTCGGCTGGCCGCCGCTGGCTGGGTAACCGCCGTTGCCGTTGCCCCCATTGCCGCCGGCCGGATAGTCCCGGCTGCTGCTCGAAGGCCGGCTGCTGCCGCTTTCGCGGCCGTACCTCGGGTCGCTGCGGCGAACCGTTGGCTCGCTGCGGTGCACCGGCGGTCCGTTGTAGCTGGACGCAGGGGGCGCCCCCTGCTGCCCGTAACCGTTCTCGCCCGCGGGCGGGTAAGCAGGACGCCTGTCATCAGGCACCGATCTGTCCTGCCAGGACGGTCCGGGGAAGTCTTGACTACTCACCTGATCCTCGCTGGTCGGCGTCAACGGCAGTCATCAGCGGATCCTGCCCGCTGGGCAACCACGCTACCCGGCTGTACCTAGTGTCCCGATACGCTCTCTAGTCTGCGCTTTCATCCGCAGTTGCGTGGGCCAATCGCTTTAACGCAGATCTCTTGCGCATAGTGCCAAGCCTCGATGCCCGGCAACCCCAGAACTGACAGCGCCGGCGACCCTAGAAGAGACTCTGTCAGCATCAACGGCGTTCCGCCGGGTTTCTGGCCGGTCAGTCTCCGGCCTGAGCACGGCGGCGGCGCCTAACGGACGGTTCGCCAGTACCTAGCACATAGGACGACGCCAGGTGATTCCATCCGCAACTCTGGCAGACCTCAACGACATATACCCGAAACTCGCCATATTCGGTCGCCATTTCGTCGAGTTCCGTGCCCTGTTTGACCCGGCCCTCGTACCGCCCGAGCTCATCGCCGTACACGTAGGTGACGTGCGTCAGGTTCGCCTTGCGGCAGATCGGGCACCTGGTGTCGGTGGGCTCGCCGTGGAACTTGGCGGCACGCAGCAAGTAAGGATGTGCGTCACAGACGTCGGTGACCGTGGTGCGACCTGACAGCACCGACGCGAGCGTTGCCCGCCGTGCGAGCGAGTAGTCGACGACCGATCGCCTCATGACCGACAGGTTACGACGGAATCTCGGCTAGGCCGAGACCCAGGCCCGGGCATCGGTCAGCTATACCCGCGCTGAACTGCGTCGCGGCGGCAGGTCAGAAACCCGAACTTGCGTTAGCGCCCAGGACTACATATCTTGGCGATGTATCGGCGCGATACATCGCGGTGATACACGCAGTCGAGTAACAAGTACCAGCAGTGCTGCAAACACCAGTGCTGCAACACCAGTGCAGCAAACCCGGCGGGGGCAGGGCAAGGGAGGCACGAGCCGAGATGAGCCAGAGAACCGGCGTGCTCGAGCTTGCCGTGCTGGGGTTGCTGCACGAGACCCCAATGCATGGCTATGAACTGCGCAAGCGGCTCAACTCGGTGCTCGGGGCATTCCGGGCCTTCGGTTACGGGTCGTTGTATCCGTGCCTGAAGGACCTCACTTCTCGTGGCCTGATCGCCGAGGACACGCTGCGCGATCCGGCAAAGCCGCTGGCCGGGCGCCGTTCAAAGATCGTCTACCGGCTGTCAGCCGACGGCAAGGAGTACCTGCAGGATCTGCTCGGGCAGGCCGGACCGGCCTCCTGGGAGGACGACGGGTTCGGGGTCAGGTTCGCCTTCTTCGGACTGACCAGGGCCGATGTCCGGATGCGCATCCTAGAAGGCCGTCGCAGCCGACTCGAAGAGCGAGTCGAGGCCTTCCGCGCCGGGGTGGCCAGGACGAGAGAGCGGGTCGACAGCTACACGCTCGAACTGCAGCGGCACGGACTTGAGTCAGTGGAACGCGAAGTTCGCTGGCTAAACGAACTGATCGCCTCTGAGCGGCGAGCGGACGCCGAGTCCGCCGACCAGCACGGCGGCGTCATCAAAGACAGTGCCGAAAATCCGGCCGACGACGCCGGAACCGTCACTGAGAGAAATAGATAGGAGCAATCCTTATGGGTTCGGTACGGATAGCCATCGTGGGCGTTGGGAACTGCGCAAGTTCTCTCGTTCAGGGCGTGGAGTACTACAAGGACGCCGACCCGGCTACTCGGGTGCCGGGCCTGATGCATGTCCAGTTCGGCCCTTACCACGTCAGGGACATCGAGTTTGTCGCCGCGTTCGACGTGGACGCCAAGAAGGTCGGCCGGGACATCGCCGAGGCCATCGTGGCAAGCGAGAACAACACGATCACTTTCTGCGACGTACCTCCGCTCGGCGTCATCGTGCAGCGTGGCCCGACCTTCGACGGCCTGGGCGAGTACTACCGCGAGATCATCACCGAGTCCGACGAGAACCCGGTGGACGTTGTCGCCGCCCTGCGCGACTCGAAGGCCGACGTGCTGGTCTCCTACCTGCCGGTCGGCTCGGACGACGCGGACAAGTTCTATGCGCAGTGCGCGATCGACGCGGGCGTCGCCTTCGTCAACGCGCTGCCGGTGTTCATCGCCTCCAACCCGGAGTGGGCGGCCAAGTTCACCGAGGCGGGCGTGCCGATCGTCGGCGACGACATCAAGTCCCAGGTGGGGGCCACGATCACGCATCGGGTGATGGCCAAGCTGTTCGAGGATCGCGGGGTTGAACTCCTGCGCACCTACCAGCTCAATTTCGGCGGGAACATGGACTTCATGAACATGCTGGAGCGCAAGCGGCTCCAGTCCAAGAAGATCTCCAAGACCCAGTCCGTGACCTCGCAGATCCCGCACGAGATGGCCAAGGCCGACGTGCACATCGGCCCGTCGGATCACGTGCCGTGGCTCGATGACCGCAAGTGGGCCTACGTGCGGCTCGAGGGCAAGTCGTTCGGCGACACCCCGCTGAACCTGGAGTACAAGCTCGAGGTCTGGGACTCGCCGAACTCGGCCGGCGTCATCATCGACGCGGTCCGCGCCGCGAAGATCGCCAAGGACCGCGGCATCGGCGGCCCGATCACCTCGGTTTCCTCCTACCTGATGAAGTCGCCGCCCGAGCAGTACAGCGACGAGGAGGCCCACGAGCAGGTCGAGAAGTTCATCAGAGGCGAAGTAGACCGCTAGGTCGGCTGGCCAAGCCGGCAAGGAGCTAGGGGCGCGCCCGGAGACCCGAGGGTGCGCCCCTTTCCACGCCGTAATCTGGTCGGGTGCACACCGACCGGGTGGAGCCTGCGCAGACGCAGGTCCCCGACGACAGACGCTCTTCGTTCCTCGGCGATCTGCGCACCGTGCTGGCCGGGCAGGGCTTTCGCAGGCTCTACGCCACCAGGCTGATCTCACAGACCGGGGACGGCATCTTTACCGCCGGTCTTGGCACCTACGTCTTCTTTAACGCGACCTCATTTCCCAACCCGGCCGCCGCCGCGATCTCGTTCGCCGTGCTCTACCTGCCGTACTCGCTGGTGGGTCCGTTCGCCGGGGTGTTCATCGACCGGTGGTCGCGGCGCCAGATCCTCTTCTGGGCCGCACTCGCCCGGGCCGGCTTCGTCGCGCTCGGCGCGCTGTTCATAGCGACCGGCGCGCTCGGCGCTCCGGTCTTGCTGGCCGCCCTCATCGTGCTCGGCGTCAACCGGTTCTTCCTGTCCGCCCTGTCGGCCGCACTGCCGCACGTGGTCGGCGCCGACGAGTTGGTGATGGCGAATTCGGTCGGTCCCACCTCGGGCACTGTGGTCGCGTTCATCGGCGGCATCGCGGGCACTGGGGTGCATCTGGCTACCGGCGGTGGTCCAGTTGGTTCGGCGATAACGCTTTGCGCGGGCGGAGTGTGCTACGTCGCGGCCGGCCTGAGCGCGACGCGGATGCCAAGGGCCTCGCTCGGGCCGACTCCAGCCGAAGGAGCCGACCAGGGTAGCGTCGGCGCCGCGCTCGAGAACGTGGCCGCCGGGCTGGTCTCCGGGCTGCGGCACGTCTGGGAGCGGCGGCCGACCCGCGGCGCGCTGATCGCCACGGCCGCGCACCGGTTCCTGTACGGGATCTTGCTGCTGATGTCGATCTTGCTGTACCGCAACTATTTCTTCCACGGCACTAACGGCAACACGGCGCTTGCCCACTTCCTGCCGGTCGTCATCAGCTCCGCGATCGGCTACGGCGCCGCCGCCTGGCTGACCCCGATGGCCACCAGGCGGATGTCCAACGCCAGTTGGGTTACCGTCATGCTCGCGGTTGGCGGCGTCGTCACCGGGACGCTGGGACTGACGTTCAGCCAGCCGGAGTACGTGGCGATCGGGTTCATGCTCGGCGTGGTCGCGCAGGGCATCGCGATCTCGACCACGACGATCTTGCAGCAGGACACGACCGATGAGTTCCGCGGCCGGGTGTTCTCGGTGAACGACATGCTGTACAACACCAGCTTCGTGATCGGCGCGGCCGCCTGCGCCGACTTCATGCCGAAGTCAGGTCACTCGGTCGCGATGCTCGTGATCGCCGCCGTCGGTTACCTGATCGCATCGGTCGGCTACTGGTTCATTAGCCGTGCTGGTCCCCCAGAAAGGAGCGGCGCCTAAGGCACCGCGTTCCCTCCTCGCTCCTCCGCCCAGCGCCGTAGTTCCTCCACTGCGCGCTCGTGATCCAGCGGGCCGTGATCCAGCCGCAAGTCGAGCAGGTACTTGTAGGCGCGGCCGACTGCCGGGCCCGGGCCGATTCCCAGGATCTGCATGATCTCGTGGCCGTCTAGGTCGGGACGAATCCTGGCTAGTTCTTCCTGCTCGGCCAACTCGCCGATCCGGTCCTCAAGGTCGTCGTAGCTCGCGGCCAGCCGCTGCGCCTTCGCCCGGTTCCTGGTCGTGCAGTCGGCTCTGGTCAGCGCGTGCAGCCGCGACAGCAACGGGCCGGCGTCGGTCACGTAGCGCCGGACGGCGGAGTCGGTCCACTCCCCGGTGCCGAACCCGTGGAACCGCAGATGCAACCCGATCAGCTCCGCCACGTCGGCGGTCACGTCGGCGGGGAACCGCAGCTCCTTGAGCCTGGTCTTGGCCAGTTTCGCACCGACCACGTCGTGATGGTGGAACGCCACCCGGCCGCCAGGCAGCGGCGATTTGGTCTTCGGCTTGCCGATGTCATGCAAAAGCGCCGCCAGCCGCAGCCGCAGATCCCGCTCAAGGCCGTATCGCGGCTCAAGCTCGATGGCCTGGTCAAGTACGGTCAGCGAGTGCCGGTAGACGTCCTTGTGCCGGTGGTGCTCATCGATCTCAAGGCGCAGCTTCGGCACTTCGGGCAGGAAGTAATCGGCCGCGCCGGTACGGACGAGCAGGTCGAGACCGGCTGAGGGACCACCGGGCCGGGCGGCGAGCAGCAGCTTGGTGAACTCGGCGGCGATCCGCTCGGCCGAGACGATCTCGAGCCGCGGCGCCAGTTCAGCCATCGCCGCGATCACCTCGGCCGTCGGCGCGAAGCCGAGTTCAGCTACGAACCGAGCGGCTCGCAGGATCCGCAGCGGATCGTCGTCAAAGGAGTCCTCCGGCGCGCCCGGCGTGCGCAGCAGCTTGTCGCCGAGGTCGGTCATACCGCCGAACGGATCAACCAGCTCGCGGGCCGGGAGCGTGACGGCCATGGCGTTCACCGTGAAGTCGCGGCGCAGCAGGTCGTCGGTGAGCGACTCGCCGTACTTCACGATCGGCTTTCTCGATGTCCGGTCATAGCGCTCGCTGCGGTACGTCGTGATCTCCAGCACGTTGTCGCCCTTGCGCAGGCCGATCGTGCCGAACGCGATCCCGACCGTCCAGGTCGCGTCGGCCCAGCCAGCCGTGATCTCCATCACTCGCTCGGGCGGAGCGTCGGTGGTGAGATCAAGATCACTGAGCGGGCGGCCAAGGAAGATGTCCCGCACCGGCCCGCCCACGAGCGCAAGTTCGTGACCATTACGGGCGAAAAGGCGGCCGAGCTCGGCGGCGGCCTTGGGGATGGCGGAAAGCAGTGCCGTGACTGCGCGGCGCTGCTCGGCCGTCAAAGGTGAGGGATCATGCACGGCACGAGATTAGGCGGTACAGGGCCGAGCAGCCAAAGCAGTTCATAGGACTCCGTCCATAAGACTCCGAACACGAGAGCAGCGCCTGGGACGGCACATAAGATCCGGCGCACAGAACTGGGCACAATACGATGAGCGCCATGGCAAGCTCGCGTGCCGCCAGGCCCCGCGTCAGCCGGCTCTCGTGGCTGGCTCGTCTTGGCATCACCGCCGGCGCCATCGCCGCCACCGCCGCGCTCCCGCTCTCGACCGGATCGGCGCACGCCCAGCCGTCTGCTCACTCGGGTCCGCCCCTTGGTTTGAGCATTACCGAGCTGAGCCAGCCCTATGCGACACCCGGCCAGACGATCACGATTACCGGCCGGCTCAAGAACCGGACGCACCATCTGCTGAGCGGACTGAGCGTGCAGTTGCTCGCCTCGGCCTCGTCCTTCTTGGCCCAGACCAATCTGGAGAGCTTCGCGAACGGCACGCAGTCCGTCACCGAATCCCCGGTCTCCGGGGTTGCCCAGGTCAAAATCAGCAAACTGAAGCGCGGGCAGAGCAAGCTCTGGACGCTCCGGGTGCCGGTCAAGGACCTGAACCTGACCTGTTTCGGGGTTTACCCGCTCACCGTCCAGGCTGGCGACGCGACCGGCGCGGCGCAGGCGAGCGAACCCATGCCGCTGCCGTTCTGGCCGGACAAGTCCAGCGGCTGCAGCGCGGCCCGCCCCAAGCCGTTCACCACCTCGTGGGTCTGGCCGCTCATCGACAGTCCCCATCAAGGCCCGTGCCCTGGTCTGCTGAACAACTTCCTGGCCACCAGCATTGCCAGCGGGGGCCGCCTGTCCAACCTGGTCGACGTGGGCAGCACCTATCCGAGCGCCAACCTGACGTGGGCGATCGATCCGGCTCTCCTGGACAACGTGAGCACGATGCAGAAGCCGTACCGGGTCGGAAGCTCTGTGAAGTGTTCGAAAAACCGCGTGCATCCGGCCGACAATCAGGCGGGCAAGTGGTTGTCCAGCCTGACCACCGCCACCGCCGGCCAGCAGGTCTTCGTCACTCCGTACGCGGATGTGGATCTGGCCGGACTCGCTCAGTTTGGCAATAACACCGACCTGAGCACTGCTTTCTCCGATGGTGACGAACTGGCCAGCCGGATGCTGCATCGCGCTCAGAAAACCGCGCCGCTCCCGGCTGGGCCCAAGCAGCTATCCGCGGTCGCGTGGCCGGCCGACGGGCGTGCCAACACCGCGCTTCTTGAGAATCTCGGCGCGATGAAGATCGGCACGGTGATCCTCGCCATGCCGCCAAGCCCGCAGCAGGGGTCCACACCGGGCGCGGTGACCAGCACGTTCGACGGCGTCGGCACGAAGCTGAAGGTGCTGCTGGCCGACAATACGCTGACCGACCTGCTCGGATCACCCGCCGCGAAGTCCAACCGGGCCGGGTCGATCTTTAGCGTCAGCCAGCTGTTCATGGCCGAGACCGCGATGCTCGTCGCGCAACTCCCGGCTGACCAGCGGCCGATTCTGATCACGCCGCCGAGGCGCTGGGACCCATCCTTCAACCTGGCCTCCGACTTGCTTTCCGACACTGTCAGCGCGCCGTGGCTGCGGACGGCGTCGCTCAACCGGCTGGCCGCGCAGAAGCAGGAACATGTCTTCAAGTCGGTGGCCCGTCCCTACTCCAAGGCGCAGCTGACCGGCAAGCTGCTGCGCGAGGTGGGCGCGCTCGACAACCGCGTCTCGCTGCTGCAATCCATCGTGATCAGCCATCAGCTGAGGCTGTACCGGGCGATGTTCGGGATCGAGTCGTCGCGGTGGGCGGGCAGTGGCATCCCGATAGCCCAAGCCAGGCTCACGAGGATGGCGAGATACGTCAACAACCAGTTCGCCGGGCTGTCCATCGGCGGTCAGGATAAGGTCATCCACGTCACGCTCGGCGGCAAGGTCGGCACGGTGAACGTCTCGATCCACAGCTCGCTCGGCTACCCGGTCAAGGTCGGACTGCAGGTGACCAGCAACAACGACACGGTCACCGCCACCCAGCACAATCCACATGAGCTGTATCTGGTCCAGCCACAGACCAGCACTCCGGTAGCACTCAATGTCGCCGCCGCTCAGACCGGTCAAGCCGCCGTTACCCTCAGACTGAGGTCAAAAAACGGCAAACTGCTGCCCGAGCTACAGGACAGGCCGCTCACCCTGAACCTCAGCGCCACTAATCTCGGCACCGTCGCCCTGGTCATCTTCGCGGCCGCCCTGGCCGTGTTCGTGATCGCCTCGGCCGCGCAAGCGCTCAGACGCGGCCGGCCGGACGGCACAGATCCGGCGGAGGTTGCGTCCGGGCCTGCGTCTTCCTCGCCGGGCGGGGCGGCGGCCGCGGCTGAAGCTGCACCTGAGGCTGGTGGGGTCGCGTCAGGGGCGGCGGACGGAGAACGTAATCGGGATTCGCCCGCTGCACCGGATCGACCCGATAACGTCTTTGGTGACCGATCGGAACTGAGTACGGCTGGCCCGGCGGTCAGCGGCCAAGGTTCAGTTTTGCCTGCGGGGGGAAGTTCCCCCGCAGTCCCGGCGCCTTCGGCCTTCTCGAACGCGCCGGGCCACCGCCCCACCGAGGAGACTCGATGAGCTCGCCAGGGTCCAACGCCGGGCCACCTTGGGACCCCCGCCATCAAGAAGCCGGGCCGCCCTGGGACTCCGGCAATCAAGATGCCGGGCAACCTCGGGATCCCCGTTATCATGAGCCCGGTCAGTCATGGGATTCGAGCTATCAAGAGCCCGAGCAACCTCGCGACCCTCGCTATCAAGGCGGACCGCACCATGCGGCGCCGAACGGCACCAGCAACACCAACGGCAGCAGCAACACCAACGGAGCGCCGCGCCGCCCTGGCGCCCACCGCGCTCCCGGCGCGCATCGCGCGAAGCCAGGAGTGAACCGGGCCGGCTCCCCGCCGCCCACCGCCCAGCGTCAGCCAGCCCAGCGCCAACCTGCTCAGGCCCAGCCAGCCCAGCACCAGCCCGATCAATATCAGTCCGATCCATTCCAGCCCGCCCAGCACCAGCCCGATCCACATCAGCCCGATCAATACCAGTCCGCGCAGCGCCAGCCCGCTGCGATGGCTGCGGACCCCACTTCAGGGGGTTCCGGCGGCCTGCCGCCACGTTCCACCACCGCAGAACGCCCGCCTGAGCCCAGCCCCGGCACCCAGAGCCTGGTCAAGTCCACCGGTGTGATGGCGGTCGGGACGCTCGCGTCGAGGGTGACCGGCCTGCTGCGCACGCTCGTGCTGGTGCCGGCGATCGGGCAAGCGCATCTGGGGAACTCCTACAACTACGCCAACACGCTGCCGAACACCGTCTACAACCTCGCCATCGGCGGGATCTTGACCTCGGTGATCGTGCCGTTGCTGGTAAACGCCGCCAAGCGAGACTCCGATCGCGGCCAGAAGTACGACCAGCGGATGTTCACGCTCGTCACCGGGTTCTTGCTCGTGCTGACGCTGATCACCACGCTCTTCGCGGCGCCGATCGCGCACCTGTACGACCCGAAGCCTGGCAATGCCGCGGCCTCACACGTCCTGGTGATCTTCGCCTACTTCTTCGCTCCGCAGATCTTCTTCTACGGTGTCACCTCGCTGGCCGGAGCGATCTTGAATGCCCGCGGTAGCTTCGCTGCGCCGATGTGGACGCCGGTGGTCAACAACGTCGTGGTGATCTTCGTGACGATCGCGTTCATGGTGATCGCCGGCACTCATCAGACGGCGAGCACAATCACCTCGGGCGAGGTCGTTTTCCTCGGCATCGGCACCACGCTCGGCATCATCGCCCAGACCGCCGCGCTGATTCCCTCGCTGCGCAAGGTCGGGTTCCGGTGGCGGCCGAGGTTCGACTTCCAGCGCGCCGACGTGGCTGAGATCGGCCGGATGTCGGGCTGGATGTTCTGCTACGTGCTCACCACTCAGATCGCATATCTGGTGACGGCCAGGGTCGCGAGCCCGGCTGGCGCGGTGAAGTCGCACACCGGCACCGGGTTCTCGGCCTACAGCTACGCCTGGCTGCTGTTCCAGCTTCCGTACGCCGTCATCGCGATCTCGGTGATTACCGCGCTGCTGCCGAGGATGTCGGCGAACGCGGCCGACCGGCGTTACGACCGGGTCAGGTCCGACTTCTCCAGCGGAGTCAGGCTCGGGTCGGTAATCGTCGCGCCAGCCGCGCTCGTGCTGGCCGCGCTCGGGCCGGCACTCGGTGAGATCCTGCTGGGCTACGGCAACAACACCAACGCGGACGGCCGGTACCTGGGACTGGTGTTCGCGATCTTCTCGCTCGGCCTGATGCCGTACATGCTGTTCCAGTTGCTGCTGCGGGTCTTCTACGCGATGCACGACAGCAAGACACCTGCGCTGATCGGTGTCGTGACGATGCTGACCAACGTGGCCGCGAATGTGATCGCGTTCGTCGTGTTCCCGCCGGGCCAGGTTGTCGCCGCCCTAGGAGTTGGCTTCGGCCTCGCGAACCTGGTGGGCACCATGGTCGCCTGGCGGGTGCTCAGCAAGCGACTCGGCGGCCTGGCCGGTCGCGAGATTGGCCGCGCGCTAGCCAAGATGCATGCCGCGGCACTGCCGGCGGCCCTGTTCGCGCTAGCGGTGGCGATCGTCGTCACGCTAACCCTCGGCGCCGGCAAGGCGGGAGCCTTCGCCATCGTCGCGGCCGGCGGCGCGGGAGCGCTAGTGATCTACCTGGTAGCCGCCCGTGCCCTCCGAGTCAGCGAGGTCACCGAACTGATCGGCACGGTCCGGTCCAGACTGGGCCGATAACAGCCAGCGCCGAAAACAGCCAAACCGAGCCTGTTCACCGGCATCCGCAGTCGTGCGCCAGCCACTCCTCATCGGTTAGACACCACTTCTCATCGGTTGCGGCGACTTCCCTATGATTACCGGTTCGCGAATCATCATATACCCGACAAAATTTCCTTCTAACCGATGATGAGTGCCCGCCAACCGATGAGAAGTCGTCGCGATCGATGGGTGGCGCGGCCTGGCCGATGCGAACGCTCGCCAGTCACGGGAAGTCAACGCTAAAGGAACGATATGTGCCCGGGCGCGCCGCCAGCCACGATCCTCAGCTCATAAGCCTTCGACAGCCCCGGCTGTTCTCCTCGCTGCCCGAATTAACCCGCGCCCCTAACGAGCCACGCGAGCGGGGGCGAGCGGCCGGGCACTGGAAGCGGACGAGGGTCGAGCGGCCGGGCCGGGGTGGCGGCCAGGGCGGAGTGGCGGCCAGGGGGGGTGGCGGCCGGGCCGGAGTCGCGGCCGGGCCGGAGTCGCGGCCGGGCCGGAGTCGCGGCCGGGCGGGTTGCCCGGTGCTAGGGAGCGACCGCGGTCGGGCCGCAGTGACGAGCGGCGGCCCGGCGCGGTCTTGACCGAGTCCGGGGGTGACCGGCCTCGGGCGCTGACTCGGAGAACCCGCGCATGCTTTCTCCGAAAAAAGAGATGCGCGAGCCCGGCGAGCCTGCCGGGGCTTACTTTCCCGCAGAGAATTCGGTGCGTGCCCCAAGGTCTCCCCCTGGTAACGGTTTGCGGCGCGGTAAGGTGGCAGCGGAGTACACGGGCATGATGTGCCGCATCATTGAATTGTCCGGACCCCAGCAGTCCTGATCCGCGCAGCCCGAGAAAGCACCGTCCAGACCCGCCGACCAGCTTCCGGCACCAGGAGGAAGCGTCGAGAGCCAGACCTGGCTCGGCGCACTGACCCGAATGACGACGTATATGTCTGAGCCAGGTACCAGACTCGGCGGGCGTTACCGGCTAGAGGACCGGATCGCCGCTGGCTCCGGTTGGGCTGCCTGGAAGGCGATCGACGAGACGCTGGCGCGAGCGGTCACGGTATTCACGTTCGCGCAGGGGTTCCCCAGGATTACCGAGGTGGTGACGGCTGCCCGCGCGGCGAGCCGACTCACCGATCCGCGGCTGGCGCAGGTCTTTGATGTTGAGGATGCCTGGGACCGCGCCTACATCGTGATGGAGTGGGCGGCCGGCGAGACCCTCGATGACCTGCTGGCCTCTGGCCCGCTTGAGCCCAACCGCGGTGCTCGGATGATCGCGGAGGCGGCGGCCGCGCTGTCGTCGGCGCACGCGGCCGGGGTCGCGCACATGTGCCTATCGCCCGGCTCGGTGCGGTGGAGCCCGACCGGTGAGGTCAAGGTCGTCGGGCTCGGGATCGACGCGGCGCTGTCCGGAACCACGTCCGAGGATCCGGTCCTCACAGACACGACTGGCCTCGGGAAACTGCTGTACGCGGCGCTGACTGGTTGCTGGCCGGGGAACGATTACCCGTCGCTGCCGCCGGCGCCGGTGGCCGATGGTGAGCCGCGCAGCCCGCGTCAGGTTGTCGCCGGAATCCCGCTGACCTTCTCCGATCTCGCCTGCCGCGCGCTGCAGCTAACCTCGCGCGAGGGCAGTCCGGCGATCACGACGCCCGGTGAGCTGTCGAAGGCGCTGTTCGCGACGATCCCGCCGGCGCCGGTCCCGTCCGCGCCGCCGCCGCCCGCCTACCGGACGAACCCGTCTGACTACGCGATTGACCCGGACGACGACCCGTACTGGCCCGGCCGCAAGCGCAATCGCGATGCCGATGTTGGTACCCAGGCCGGCGGCTGGCGCGAATACGATCGCGGGCCCAGCACCGGCTGGCAAGGCGATGACCGGTATGCCGCGACTGACTACGGGCGTCAGCCCGACGGGTCACATGCGGGCGGGCCCCAAGGCGGCACCGCCATGTACGGCAACGGGGACTACCCCGCGGCCGACCCCTATGCAGCCGGCGCCGGAGCCTATGCCAACGGCCAGGCTGACTACGGGCGGCCGGCCGAGCGGCCGCCTGGGCACCGGGGCGCTCCTGGCGGGCGCGGAACTGGTCACGGACGGCGCACCCAGCGGTCGCTTCCGATCATCGGCGCGACCAAGATCCCGGTCGGCATTCTCGCGGCGGCGGGCGCACTTGTCCTGGTCGCGGTCGTGGCGACGGTCACCTTCTGGCCGACCAATGGGCCGAAGCCGCAGGCCGGCAACCACGCGTCCAGCAGGCCGACAACTCCGGTCACGTCGTCGATCACCACCCTGCCGCCGGTGAAGGCGACCGGATTCGATCCGCTCAGCCCGAGCGATGGCGACAACGAGAACACCCGGCAAGCGCCCAACGCGATCGACAAGTCACTTGGTTCATTTTGGGCATCACAGTGGTACAAATCACCAGAATTTGGTGGTTTGAAAGCTGG
>DASYAT010000177.1:0-2572 GCA_036501205.1 Streptosporangiaceae bacterium
CGTAAGTTCATATCGACTACTCTAGCGAGGGGTACCGACAAATTACTTGCCTATCGAACACGCGATCGATTAATTAACCAAAATAACGTCGGCGCTCGGCAGCCTCGTGCCGGGTTGCACCCCGTGCGCGCGCACGGGGCATGACCGGCCATGATTGTGCTGTGCCACGCCCATCAGAACCTTGCCCCTGGTCAGCATCCGGACCGAGCACCCTGCCCGGCAATCAGTTGAGCCGTCACCTGCACGCCGGGGGTGATGAGTGAGTCCGGGGCCGCTGGCGTTGGTTGGGAGCGGCGAGTACTTGCCGGTGATGACCGACGTCGAAGGCATGCTGATCGCCGGACGCGGCAGTCGGTACGTGCAGCTTCCGACGGCGGCCGCGCCTGAAGGCGAGCAGAGCCTGAAGCACTGGCTGGATCTCGGTGCGGCGCAAGCCGAGCGGCTCGGAGCAGCACAGATCCCGGTCGTAGTCAGGAACCGCGACGAAGCTGACTCGGCGGAACTGGCGGCCTTGATCGAGGGCGCCGGGCTGATCTACCTGTCGGGCGGCAACCCGATGTTCCTGGCGCAGACCTTGCGCGGCACTCGCGTGTGGGCAGCGATCGCCGCTGCCTGGCAGTCCGGGTCGGCGCTGGCCGGCTGCTCGGCGGGTGCGATGGCGCTAACCGGGTGGGTTCCGGCTATGCGTGCGTTGCATCGCGAGCCGGATCCGGGCCTTGGCGTCCTGCCTGGCCTGCGAGTGCTCCCGCATTTCGACAAGATGCTGGCGTGGGTGCCCGACCTGCTCACCCGCGCGATGCTGCGATCGCCGGACGGCACCACCGCGATCGGTATCGATGAGGACACCGCGATCGTCGACCTGAGCGGCACGGGCAAGTCGTGGCAGGTGCACGGCCGCCAGAAAGCCTGGGTAATCGCGGACGGCCCGCGCCGCCCGTTCGCCGCAGGCGACACGCTCGATACCCCGCGGGCGATCGGCTAGTCATAGCTGGCCTCGATCAGCCAGCGGCCTTCCTTGACTACGGCGAGCCAGGCGCTGCCGTCGACGGTTACCAGCTGGAAGCGGGCCTTTCTGCACGCTTGGACTGGGTCCCACCAGCGTTCGGTGATGGGCCAGGGGCCGGTCCAGGCGGTGATGGCGAGTAGTGGGCCGCTGGCGACGGATAGCCGCGCGGGGTCGGCGGATACTTCGCCGCGGCCGGTGACGGTAACCGGGATGCCGCTGGCGTCGGTCACTGTTGCTGGCTTCGGGAGCGGGTAGACCGTGGCGGGCGCGGGGGCGGGGATCTGGCCCGGCCAGGGCTGGCCGGCCGGACGGGCGGGCTCGGGGCGAGCATCGCCAAACGGGATCAGGACCGCCCGGTCGGCCGGGCTGCGTCCGCCAGCCAGAACTGGATGCTGCACTGCCTCGTGACCGAGCATCGCCTGGACCCTGACGGCGGCTCGGGCGACCCGGTCGGTGACGACGGAATCACCCCAGAGGGCGAGCTGGCGGCCGCGCTGGCGGACCAGCTGATCCGGGATCAGCCTCAGCAGGGTGATCCCGCCGAGCTGAGCGTTGTCATCGCCGCCTCTTGCGATGGGTTGCCAGCCGTCGAGTTGCCAGCGCACGCGTTCGGCTACGGCTAGCTCAGTGAGTAGCCCGTCGTGCCGCCAGAGGCGGGTGATCTCCTGACCGTCCGCACAGCTGACCTGCACTTGCAAGCGGACGCAGGCCAACCCCATCGCGGCGAGTTTGGCGTGCAGTTCGTCGGCCAGTGACTTGGCGGCGAAGACGACTTGCTCTGAGATCTCGGCCGGAGGGTCGAATTCGAGCTGGACGGACAGGTCCTTCGATGGCGGCCGGGCAGCCAGCGGGCGAGGGTCGAGTCCGCTAGCCAGCCGGTGTGCGAGGAGTCCTTGCGGGCCGAACCTGTTCTCGGCTTCGGCGGCCGGAAGCGCGGCGAAGTCGCCTAGCGTGCTGATGCCGAGCCTGATTAGCAGGTCAGCTAGGTCGGGTTCGCCGAGAACGCGGATCGAGCGGGAGGCGAGGAAGGCAGGCGTCGTGCCCGCCGGGACGATTACGACGGGCGGTTCGATCAGGTTGGGCAGGCCCGTCGATCCCGGGCGCCGGCCGGACGACCTCGGCGGCCCTGCGATCGACTCGATGGACTCGATGGACTCGATTGGCTCGGGCGGCTTCGGCCATTCGGCGATCAGTGCGTCTCTCGAGGCCAGCAGCGCGGCGAACATGCCATCGGCGATCCCTATCCCGCAGTCGAACCCGAGCTGACGGACGGTGTCGATGATCCGCCCGGCGAGCTCGCCTTCGCCGCCGAAATATCCGGCGACGCCACGAACGCTGAAGGCGCAGATGCCAGGGCGGAGCACCTCTAGCCGGGGGCAGAACTCCTGTATTGCGCTCGCGATCTGCTCAAATGCTCTTGCTTCCGGAGTTTCCTGGCGTTCGGCGGGTTCTGTCTTCCGGCCGCCGGATGCCTTCCGGCCGCCGGATGCCTGGCGACGGCCGGATGCCTGACGGCGGCTGGGCCCCTGATCGGGGGCGGGCCAGGCTGGGCAGCGCACAGCGAGG
>DASYAT010000178.1:0-19101 GCA_036501205.1 Streptosporangiaceae bacterium
GCACCACCCAGCCCGAATCCGTTAGATCCCAGCCCCACACGGCCCACCAGCCCCGCCAGTCCCACATCGCCCGCCATCCCGACACCATCCCATAGCCCGACACCGCCCCATAGCCGACGCCGCCCAGTAGACCAGCCCGCATGGAGCCAACCGGCTCAGCAACGTACGTCCCGGCTCAGTCCTACGACGCATTCGCATCATTGGTCACAGCAGAACCGTTAGCTCCAGATTCGCCCCGCCAAGATCAATTTAATAACCGGGTGAATGCGCGTATTCATCCCTTGAAAACAAGATGAATCAGCATATTCACCCGGAATATTAAACGATCATGATTCCGAGATCTGTGTCCTAAGTTGCCCCTGAGGACAATGTGACTCAGGTGATACGAGCGGTCGCTGATGACCGACCCGAACCCGGAAACCTAGAGACCGGAACACGCGAGGCAGAACAGAACCGGCAGCCAGCGGCCGCCATGGGCACAATAGGTCTCCAGGTACGACAATCCCCAGATACGACAATTCCCAGATACGACAAACCCCCACGTCGTGATCTCAGGACGCAGGGGCGGGTTGACGTGAGTCGGCCGACGGGCCGCTGACTACCAGCGATGGTATAAATCTGGCTCGGAGTAGCCGACGATGCTGTCTTCAGGTCTAGCGTCAGCCTCAGGCCCAGGCCCGCTTGGCGCGACGGCCGGAACGATCTGCCGGGCGACGACCAGGTCCTCGTGGGCGGACACGATTCGCTCGACAGCTTCGTTCAGGTCAGTGACCGACAGCCGGTCATAGCTGCCATCGGGCTCCTGAAACCATACTGTCTGGCCCTGACACCAGATGGTCAGCTTGTGGCTTACAGAAAGCACAGCCAGTTCCCCGCCTGGTTCGGTGACCGGCACCAAGCCGGTACCCAGGCCGCGGTCAGTAAGGGCCGCGGCCAACTCCTCGATTGCCTCCGCACCGCGCGGCGCCAGCCGCTCGCTCCGGGCGAGTTCAGCAGTGGCCGGGATTCGCAGGGCAAACCAAACGGCCTTACCAGGCACCTTCCACACGCCGAGCCTGCCTCGGCTCAGGTGATGCCCCCACAGTCCGGCTGATAGCCCGGCGACCATCTGGAGTCCGCGACCGCGCACCGAGTCGCGGCCCGCGGGAACCGCCGCGCCGATCGGCACCGGCTCGCCGGCATCCCACCCAGGCTCTGAATCAAAGATCTTGCAGACAAGCTCCCGGCCAGGAGAGCAACGACTGGAATTAGGATCAACTACCGTATTATTTCTGACATAAAGCCAGAATTCCGGTATTCCGCTGACTGGCCGATGACCATGACCGCCATACTCGATGTTGCCGTGCGCGTTGAGGGTGTTGGCGGCCAGCTCGCTCGCCATCGTCACGCCGTCGTGGATCAGGTCACCTTGCAGCCCGGTCCCGGCTACCGCCTCGCGGAAGAAACTGCGGGCCGCGCTGGCGCAAGTGCCGTCAAGCGGCAACGGCCGAACGAAACAACCGCCGGCCCGGACGCTCGCCTGGGCCAAGCCGACCTTAGGGATCCGATCATCGACAGCGACACTAGCCATTGCGCGCGCACGTCCTAGTCGCCCTTGAGTCTGTCGCCCTGGAGCCGGAACGTAGGAGGAGGCCTCGGCGAGCGGAGCGGCCAGCCATCCATCGCGGGCTCCGGGAGCACCGCCGGCTGGGGCCGGGCCTGGACCAGGGTCGGCGGGCGACAGAGACATTCTGACCCCGCCCTCCCACGTCGCAGCTGGTATGCACAGATTACGAGTCAATTAGCAATGCGTGCAACGACTTGCCGATAAATAGCGTCAGTCCTTTGTCCACTCGATGCGAACGTTCGCAGTCCGTTCCCGGCCTGCGTCCGCTTCTGCCCGATACGGACGATTATTACTAGTTACTGAACCTTTGACAACTAATGCTCCCGTGTAGAGTGACGCATGGCGGTGCTGCTGTTACGGCTGTACCGCCAGACGCCTCGAGACAGGCGCAGTCAAGAGGAATCCCCCCGAGGCTCCCTCCTCGGGGGGATTTCGCTTACCGGTCCCGGCCGCCCGCGCCGGACCGCCGGGACCGCGTACCGCTAGATGTCGTAGCGGCCAGCTTTCAGATCGGCGAGCATGGCATTGAACGCCGATCTTGTGACCACATGGGCGCCATCGTCGGGACGAGTGCTGTCCCTGACGGCGATCACGTCGCCAAGATTGGCGGCTACCTCCACGCAGCCGCCGTTCGCATAGCTTGCTTTGGCTTTACGCCAGATGGCTCGAGACAGGTCAGTCATTCGGTCACTCCAGTCGCTCTGCGAGCTGCTTCAGATACTGGGCCGTATCCCGCGGCTCTAGCGCCGCGTCCACGGCCCGGTCGAACGCCTCGATATAGCTGCTTACGTACTCGGCATCGCTGACCTCCTGGATCCCGTGATCGGTTTCGGTAAAGACCAAGCTCATCTCGGCCCCGGCGTAGTCGAAGATCTGCACGGCCGAGAACATGCCTGGCGGCGGCCCGTCAGCGAACCGCTGCAGGTGCAACCGGACGTTGGACCGTTCGCCGATCTCCACCAGATACAGCAACTGATCACGGCGCTCGGATCGGCTGCCCCACCGGTAGAGCAAGGAAGCCTCAGCGATCACCGCCTCGAGGTTGCACCCGGGCTCATGCTCGCGGTCCAGGATCTGCTGACGCCGCAACCTGGCTTCCGTGGCCCGGCGACGCCAGACGGGCGGTTTCCCGCTGGACCGCATGAGCGCGTCAATGTAGTCAGCCGTCTGAAGCAAGCCAGGGATGACCAGGGGCGTGAAGACCCTGATCCTGGTCGCGTCAGCCTCGAAGCCAGGAAACTCGTTGTCGAAGATGTCCTGGTAGTCACGCCACCATGGCCGGACCCTGGCCTGCATGGCCAGATCCTCGATCTCCCTGGCGCAGGCCTCGTCCGCCTGGTAAAAGCGCAACAGATCTCTGATGTCGCTCATCTCCGGGCGTTTCCACTGATTAGCCTCAAAACGGCCAACCTTGCCGCGACCCCAGTTCAACATGTCGCATACGTGGTTGGCCGTATAGCCAGCCTCGACGCGAAGATCGGTCAGCTTGCGTGCGAGCAGCAGCTTCGCGATGGTCGCGCCGTAGGCGTCATCGCTCACCGACGGCCTCCTCGACGTCCACTACGGCTACCATAGTCTCACTTAAGTTGTGATTCACAAATACCACCCTCAATCGTTATGCAGTCCATAGTCATGCGATGTACCACGATCCGGGGCCAGGGCGCCGGTTGCCACTCCGACCACGCCAAGATCGCCATATCACTCATTTCATACTCTATTTCTACGAGCTGTGCCAAAGCAGGCAGTCAGGTCAGTCCGGGCAGTCCGACCGCCAGAGGCCGCAGAGGCTAGGCAGAAGGCAACCAGCGGGACTCTTCCGGACTGGCGCCCTGGCTAGCCAAATTCACCACGCTCCACGCCATCCAGGAAGCACGCCCATTCGGTCCGGTCATAGACGAGGACCCGATCGCCCGGATCGTCGGCAACCCTGAGCAGGATCCAATCTGCCTCGGCACCGTCTCGCCGGCCTCCCCCATCGCCGACGAAGGCCACTTCGAGCGAGCCGGCCCCTACCCCTGACCGCTGCCAGTCAAGATCGGCCAGATCGATCCCGAGCTGCCGAATCGTTGGCTTGCGCCCTGCCGTTGTCTGGTCTCCCGATGTCATTTACGTTCCGCCGATCGGAGTCCACTGGCGCCTCACCAGGCCGAGCTTGGCCAGGCCAAACTACTAAAGCGATGTTCAGTAGCATATCGGGCGGACGTTACACCGCGTACGCGTTCCGGCGGAAGCAATCGGCCAGGTGATCATCCACGATCCCGCACGCTTGCATCGCGGCATATGCGGTCACCGGACCTGTGAAGCGGAAACCATGCTTACGCAACTGCACCGACAGTGCCTTGGAAGCTGGCGTCCACGACTGTATTTCGGCCGTAGTCCGCGGTGCCGGTGCCTGACCATCAGCGAAACCCCACACCACGGCCGCTAGGCCAGCAGGCAGGTCAAGCGCCGCGCGAGCGTTGTTGATCACGGCTTCGATCTTCGCCCGGTTGCGGACGATCCCCTTGTCGGTGAGCAGTCGCTCCACGTCGGCGGGACCGAAATCGGCAATCACCGCCGGGTCGAAGTTGCCGAACGCGGCCCTGAAATTCTCCCGCTTGCGCAAGATAGTCAGCCAGGACAAGCCGGACTGAAAGCCTTCGAGGCTTAGCCGTTCGAAGATCCCGACATCGTCGGTGACCGGCTTGCCCCACTCTTCATCGTGGTAGGCGAGAATGTCGGGCGGGGCAAGACCCCAGGGGCAGCGTGACTGCCCGTCCGCTCCGGCGACGGCTGCGCTGCCCTCACTCATGGCCGACCGTTCTGGTCATGCCGGCTGGTCTCGTCCAGCCGACTGGTCTCGTCCAGCTGGCGGGTCTCATCAGGCCCATCGATCCGGTCTTGGCCGAGATCGCTCGCCCCGGCCGCCGCCTCGGCAGGCTCCTCATCTTCTCGCAAGCCCGACTGGGCGATGGAGTCGTACCAGGCCGCCAGGGAGGTCGAGGAGTAGGAAGAGGCGCCGACCTCCCGATCCGCAAAGCCAGGCGCCTCGAAGCCAGGCGCCGCCCAGCCAGGCACCGCCAAGCCCGGCGCCGCGAAATCCGGCTCAGGCACCTGCGACACGACCATCTGGTGATCGCCTCCCAGCCGCCAGATCTCACGACGCAGCGCCACGATCTCGGCGTCGCGCTCGGCCAGCAAGTTCGCAGCCGCGATCAGCGCATCCCCGGTCGCCCGGGTCTGATAGCCGACCAGCCCGAACGGCAGCCTCAAGGTCGCCACCTCGCCAGGCGACTGAAGCCTGGTGGTCTTCACCGCCAGGTCGCGATCGAACAGCGCCATCTCGCCGCCGCGGCCCATGGCCACGACCACGACCCCACCGAGAATCGCTGCTGCGGCCAGCAGGATAACGAGGTACACACCGCAATCGTGTCACGGCCGCGCCAATGCCCGATACTTCCGCCCCGGCGTCCCGCCCTAGTTCAGGCGTTTACCCCGTGGTCCCTGAGCACATCGTTGAGCGACGCCTTGTCGTGCCGGTTGCCTTCGGTCAGCCGCTTGAGCACGAGCACGCACGGCATGCCGAATTCGCCGCCCGGATATTTCCGGTTGCGGGTACCGCTTACGCACACCGACCAGGCCGGAATCTCGCCCCGAGGCAGTTCCTCGCCGGACTCCACATCGATTACATGGGTGGTCGGCGTCAGAATGGTCCCGGCCCCCACGACCGCCCCGGTCCTGACCCGAGCACCATCCACGATCATCGAACGCGAGCCGATGAGCACCTCATCCTCGATGATCACCGGCCGGGCGGCGGGCGGCTCGAGCACGCCCCCGATCCCGACTCCACCGGACAAGTGCACGTTCTTCCCGATCTGGGCACACGAACCCACCGTCGCCCAGGTGTCCACCATCGTGCCCGAGTCGACGTACGCCCCGATGTTGACGAACGAGGGCATGAGCACGGCACCGGGCGCAACGTAGGCACCCCAGCGCACGATCGAGCCTGCGACGGCTCTGACCCCCTCCAAATGAGAAGTCAGCGGCACCCGGTCGTGGTAGCGAAACTCGCCGACCTGCGACTCCTCCATCGGCATGGCCCGGAAAGCCAGCAAGATAGCCCGCTTGGCCCGATCATCGACGACAACCTGGTCAGTGCGCGGGTCGATCCTGGCCACCCGCACGGCACCCGTATCGATCAGGTCGACCGCAGCGGTAATCAGCTTCCTGGCCGCCGCATCCTCGGGCGTAAGCCCACTGCGGTTCTCCCAGAGCTCGTCGATCTCGGCCGGCAGCGAGCTCCCACTGTTAAGCGAGCCCCCACTGATATCGGAGCCCACGGAGCCCACGCTGACATCAATGTCCTTCATACCGAGCGAGCCTAGCGTCAGCCAGCCAGCCGAAGTCTCCACCACCAGGTACCTTCTGATGCGTGGCCACAGCTCGCTCGAGCCAGGTCGGAGCAGGAGCCGTCTTCGTCGTCGCGCTCGTGGTCGCCGCCCTGGCGCTGTCCAACTCGCACAATCACCCGCCCGCGCCCGAGGTCGGCAGCGGCTGCCTCGCGTCCTCGACCGATTACAACGTCCCGCTCACAACCGGCCAGGCCGGCATCGCCGCCACCATCGCCGGCGTAGCGAGCCGTCGCCGGCTGCCCGCGCGCGCGGTCACGATCGCCTACGCGACCGCGCTCCAGGAGTCCGACCTGGAGAACCTGCCCTATGGCGACCGCGACTCGGTCGGCATCTTCCAGCAGCGGCCGTCCCAGGGCTGGGGTACCAGGGCCGAGCTGCTGAACCCGATCTACGCGACCACCCGGTTCTTCGAGGCGCTAGTCGCGATCCCCGGCTACCAGAAGCTGGCGATCTACCAGGCGGCCCAGGATGTCCAGCACAGCGCCGACGGCTCGGCCTACAGCCAGTACGCAGGCCAGGGCCAGGTGATGGCCGCGGGCTTCGCCGGCTGGCAGGGCCGCAGCGTCTATTGCTGGTACGGCGACACCGTCGCCAATGACGACGGCGCCAGCCACAAAGGGCCCGCCGCCAGAAACCGCCGCCTGGCATCGGCCAAACACGACCTCAAGGCCGCCTACGGGCACCTGCTGACCGGCCATGTCGGCGACCCGATCATGACCGTCCGGGTGCGCGACCATGCCATCGGCTGGTCAGTAGCGACCTGGCTAGTCACCCACGCCGACAACTACCGGATCAGCGAAGTCCGCTTCGCCGGCTACCGCTGGACGGCCGCGAACGGACATCGCGGCTGGGTTAAGGCCCGTCCCAGCCGTCACTGGCCCTCAGCCCGACTAACCGTCGCGTTCGGCTGATAGCCTGCGGTCTCTGCGAGCACCCCGGGGGGCAGTGCCCACGCTTGGGGGTCAGCTTCGCGATACTGGTCCGATTCCGCGATACTGAATCCGGTGCCATAGGCCGGCACCTGGCCGCGGTTGGAAGAGGAGTTCGGTGTGACGTACATCATCGCCCTGCCTTGCGTCGACGTGCTTGACCGGGCGTGCATCGACGAGTGCCCTGTGGATTGCATCTACGAGGGCGAGCGCATGCTCTACATCCACCCAGACGAGTGTGTTGATTGCGGAGCTTGCGAACCGGTCTGTCCAGTTGAAGCCATCTACTACGAGGACGACGTGCCTTCGCAGTGGAAGGACTACTACAAGGTCAACGTCGACTTCTTCGAGGACCTGGGGTCGCCAGGCGGCGCCTCGAAGACCGGCAAGATTGGCAAGGACCACCCGACTGTAGCGGCGCTGCCGCCACAGGAAACAGAACACTGACGCCGCCCACCTCGACGCCAGTCGCCAGGACCTCGCTGTCTTCGCGCCTGCCCGTCTTCCCCTGGGACTCGCTCGCGCCGGCGAAGGCGATCGCGGCTAAGCACCCAGGTGGCATCGTGGATCTGTCCATCGGCACGCCGGTCGACCCGGTACCCGAGGTGATACGCAACGCGCTAACGGCCGCCAGCAACTCCCCCGGATATCCGCAGACCAAGGGCACTAACGAACTGCAGGCAGCCGCGGCCGCCTGGCTCGCCCGCCGGCATGGCGTCGAAGTAAACCCCGACGCGATCCTGCCCTCAATCGGCTCCAAAGAGCTGATCGCCTGGCTGCCCACCCTGCTCGGCTGCGGGCCAGGCGATGCGGTCTGCTTCCCCGAGCTTGCCTATCCGACCTATGACATAGGCGCGCGGATGGCGGGCGCGACGTCGGTCCCGACCGATGAACCAGAAAAGATCTTTCAGGGGGAAAGATTTGCGGTACGCGCCGCAAGCGACGCCCAGGTACCGCAGGCCAGCCTCGTCTGGGTGAACTCGCCATCCAACCCGACCGGCCGGATCACCCCGCCGCATCGCCTCAGCGAACTCGCGGCCTGGGCCCGACAGTCGGGCGTGGTACTCGCCAGCGACGAGTGCTACATCGACCTGGCCTACGGCACCAAACCGGTGTCGATCCTGCACCCGCAGGTCAGCGGCGGGTCCCACGACGGCCTGCTCGCCGTCTACTCCCTGTCCAAGCGTTCTAACCTGGCCGGCTACCGGGCCGGCTTCGTCACCGGTGACCCGAACCTGGTCGCCGAGTTGCTCGAGGCTCGCAAGCACGCGGGCATGATCGTCCCGGCCCCGGTCCAGGCGGCGATGACGGCGGCATTGGTCGACGACGGCCACGCGCAGGAGCAGCACGCCAGGTACACCCGGCGCCGCGACCAACTCCGCCCCGCGCTCGAACGCGCCGGCTTCCTCATCTCCGGATCCCAGGCCGGGCTGTACTTGTGGGCCAGTCACCCAGACCACAGTGATTGCTGGGAGTCGGTCAGCACCCTCGCCGAGCTCGGCATCCTGGTCTCCCCCGGCGCCTTCTACGGCACGGCCGGCACCCGCCACGTCCGAGTCGCCCTCACCGCGACCGACGAACGGATCAGCGCCGCCACCGCCCGCCTGGCCGAACTGGCCGCATAGCGGTCACCTCGTAGCAAAGAGACGGTAAAACAACCGGTCGGCCCCGGCTTGCCTGCAAGATAACGCTGCCGTGGGGCATATCAACGCAACAAATCGTTGGTGATGCGCATGAGCCAGGTGGGTCCGTTGCGCCTGTGCGCTTTTAGGCTGGTGATCACCTGCAACCTGGAGGGCGCGATGACGCCGAACGGCACTCCGCACCGCGTATCCACGCACGTCAGGACCTATCTGATGTGCCCGCCGGAGCACTTCACGGTGCAGTACGCGATCAACCCGTGGATGAACCCGGACGACCCGGTCGATCTCGCTCTGGCGCGGCACCAATGGGAGCAGCTGAAGCGGGCTTACACCGATCTGGGCCACACCGTGCGCATCATCGACCCCGAGCCCGGCCTGCCCGACATGGTCTTCGCGGCCAACGGCGCGACCGTGATCGACGGCAAGGTGCTGGGCGCCAGCTTCAAGCACGCCGAGCGCCATCAAGAGGCGATCGCCTACATGGACTGGTTCCGGCGCGCGGGCTACCAGGTAGCCGAGCCGAAGCGGATGAACGAAGGCGAAGGTGACATCGTCTACACCGGTCGGGCGATCATCGCCGGTCACGGCTTCCGCACCGACCCGGACATCAAGCAGGAACTCGAAGATCTTTACGGCTTCCCCGTGATCAGCGTCAAGCTGGTGGATCCGAAGTTCTATCACCTGGACACCGCCATGGTCGTGCTCGACGAGAACACCGCCGCCTATTACCCGGCCGCTTTCGACGAGGCCAGCCAGGACGCGCTCATCGCGCACTTCGGTGAGCTAATCGAAGCCAAGGACGATGACGCGGAGGCACTCGGCCTCAACGCGATCAGCGACGACCGCAATGTGGTGATGCCCGCACAAGCGCGCGGGCTCGCCGATCAGATCAGCGCTGCCGGTTTCAGCGTAGTACCGGTTGATCTGTCGGAGTTCAAGAAGTCGGGTGGCGGCCCCAAGTGCTGCACCTTGGAACTCAGGTAACGGGGGTACTCGTGACGACCACGCACCTAACCACGGAGCAGCTCAGCGCCCAGGCGGCACTGCACAGCGCGCATAACTATCACCCGCTGCCGGTCGTGATCACGCAGGCCGAAGGTGCCTGGGTGACCGACGTGGAAGGCCGCCGGTACCTCGACCTGCTCGCCGCCTACTCGGCGATCAACTTCGGCCACCGGCACCCGCGCCTGGTCGCGGCCGCCCAGCGCCAGCTGGAGCGGGTCACCCTGGTCAGCCGGGCGTTCCAGCACGACCAGTTCGGACCGTTCTGCGCCGAACTCGCCGCGATGGCCGGCATGGAGATGGTCCTGCCGATGAACACCGGCGCCGAAGGCGTCGAGACCGCGATCAAGACGGCCCGCAAATGGGGCTACGAGGTCAAGGGCGTCCCGGCCAATGAGGCCGTGATCATCGCCTTCGACGGCAACTTCCACGGCCGCACGATCACGATCGTGAGCTTCTCAACCGATCCGGACGCCAGAGACTCCTACGGCCCGTACACCCCTGGATTCCGCATCGTCCCCTACGGCGACGCCGAGGCCCTCGCGGCCGCGATGGACGAAAAGGTAGTCGGCGTTCTCGTCGAGCCGATCCAGGGCGAGGCCGGGGTGGTCGTCCCGCCCGCCGGCTTCCTCCGCCAGGTGCGCGAACTCTGCACTCAGTGGGGCGCCCTGATGATCGCCGACGAGATCCAGTCCGGTCTGGGCCGTACCGGCACCACGTTCGCCTGCGAGCACGAAGACGTGGTCCCCGACATGTACATCCTCGGCAAGGCGCTCGGCGGCGGCATCGTGCCGATCTCAGCGGTGGTCTCGTCCTCAGCCGTGCTTGGCGTATTCAAGCCCGGCCAGCACGGCTCAACCTTCGGCGGCAACCCCCTAGCCTGCGCCATCGCCCGCGAAGTGCTCGCCATGCTGGGCACCGGTGAGTTCCAGGAGCGGTCGGCCAAGCTCGGCACCCACATGCACGACCGGCTCAACGCCCTCCCAGCCAGCGTCGTCCGCGAGGTACGCGGCCGCGGCCTGTGGGCCGGCGTCGAGTTCACGGAACTGAACGGCCGCGAGGTCTCTGAACGCCTGATGGAAGCCGGCGTCCTGGCCAAGGACACCCATGGCAGCACGATCAGGCTCGCCCCGCCCCTGATGATCTCCCAGGAAGACCTCGACTGGTCCCTAGACCAACTCGAATCCGTCATCAGGTAACACCCGGGGACGAGCCTCCCCATAGACCAAGCGGCTGTCGACCCGCCGGATCGAGCAATCCCAGCCGATCCGGCGCAGCCGGAGTGAACTATGCCCAGCCGCTGCCAGGCAATCCGCTCCCCGGGAGCGGCGCACTTACCATCCGTTGCCGGCGACTTCCCATCCATTGCGGCGACTTACCGTGCATTACCCTCGTAATTCTGCCCGGAATGACCGTTATGCGGCAAGGAAACGAATGGTAAGTGACGCTAACGAATGGGAAGTGCGGTCCAACGAATGGGAAGTCACCCCCACCGCACCCGCCCACTCTTATCCGAACCGCCAGGTAACGCCCCGGGACGAGCCTCCCCGCAGACCAAGCGGCTGTCGACCCGCCGGATCGAGCAATCCCAGCCGATCCGGCGCAGCCGAAGTTCCAGTTCCGCTGGCTCAACGAAGTTCTTGATGACGCGGAACGTGCTTCCGTCGGTCAACCGCCGCTCGACGACTTCATCCTGCTCTGGCACGTAGGCCTCTTTCCCGCGTTCATCGACGTGCTCGTCGATGAACAGCACTCGGCCGCCGACGACCAGCAGTCCCCGTAGCAACTGCCAGAACCCGTCGAACCGGCTGGCCGGCACATGCGAGAGCCACGCCGAGAAGAAGATCACGTCGAACCGGATTCCTGGATCCCACGAGAACACGTCCGCAACCTCGAAGCTGACGCCTTCCGACCGCACGCGGTCACGAGCAACCGCCACCATTTCGGGCGCCGCGTCAATGGCCGTGAGGGTGTCAGCCCAGTCCGCCAGCGCCTCCGTCCACAAGCCGGTCCCGCTCGCGATCTCCAGCACGCTCCCGGTCGGCCGCATCTCGGCGACCAACCGCGCGATAAGCGCCCGAGTCGCCGCGACGTCCTCGTACGCCGTCACGTCGTACTCGCCCGCCCGGCGACGGTAGTAGGCAACCTGATCAGCCAGCACCTCGTCGATCACCCGAGCATCATGACACAGGTGAATGCGCTCGCATTTCTTGCTACCACTGGTAGCATCATCACGTGAGCGCAGAAAACCCAGAACCCGACGCCGTGCCTCAGCTAAGCGCCCTTGAGCAAGCGCTCAAGCAGGCACTCGGCTCGGTCCCGCGCGATCAGGTCGTCAAATGCGTCATCTCGGTGCTCCCAGCCACCGTCTTCGTCGACGAGAGCTCCCGACTGCGCGGCGGCCGGGTGAGAAAGGTGAGCGTGTCCATGCCAGAAGCACTCGCTGAGGCCGTCCGGGCCCGCACCGGCGCCGGCGGCTTCAGCCGCTACGTAACCGAAGCAGTCGACCGCGAGATCCGGCACGATCTGCTCGGCGACCTGATTGAGGAGCTAGAGGCAGCTCATGGCCCGGTGCCGCAGGAACTTCTGGATGAGGCGGCGCGCGAATGGCCAGACTTCGAGACGGAATAGGCGGGACGCTCGTCCTCGACGCCGAAGGCCTGGTCAAGCTGGCTGAAGGCGACCCTCGCGCCTTGGCCCGAGCCAAGAACGCCTACGCACGAGAGGCCAGCCTCGTCACCGCCGCGACCACTCTGACCGAGGTTCTCCGAGGCGGTCCCCGCGACGCGCAAATGCACCACGTACTGCGCCGGGTCAGGGTGATCGCGGTAGACGCCGAGCAGGCAAGGGCCGCGGGCGAACTACTGGACCGCACTGGCCTGTCCGGCCACCGCTGCGCCCTAGACGCACTGCTCGCCACCGTAGCGATGACCCAGCCCCGACCAGTCACCCTGCTGACAAGCGACGCCGACGACATGACCAAGCTCACGCACGAACCAAGCCGCCCAGCCAAGGAGCGCGTGACGGTGGTGAGCATCTAAGACAACTCACCAAGGCCAGGAGCGCTAAGTGACCTACGAGTGCACCTGCATCAACGTAAGCGTGTCACTGCCAGATGACCTCGTGACAACCGTCAGCGAGTACGCAGGCGCCGCGATGTTCGATAGATACATCGCGGCAGCCGTGGAGCAGCGACTCCGGGCGGACCTGCTGGACGAATTGTCCGCAGAGCTAGAGGCCGAGTTTGGTCCGATGCCGACCGAAGTACGTAAGCGGACGGCCGATAGATGGCCCGCCTAGACCGGGCAGATCACTAGAAATAAGAGAGGTGACCGTGCGCGCTTACCGCCTGTCGGGATGGCCCCGACAGCCCTTAAAAGCAGGCAGTTCACGTTCTGGGCGTCCTGGGTTGACGCAGGTGGGCCCGGCTGCCGACCGCGCGCTAGCCGACAACGCTGGTGCCGGCTCCGCAGAGGCGATCGCCCGGGAGTACGACGAACTTCGAGATCTACGGCGGCGAGCTAACGCAATTGCGCTCGGTGACGACGAGTGAATATGCCGCCACGCAAGGGCGGCGTTTTCATGGTCGAGGATGGACATCTCAGAATGCCATCAGAGGACGAGCGCCGAAAGCATCCCAACGGTTTGTAATCATCGTGAGCGGAGACGCGACCAGCTCAAACCATGGGTGGCCTGTTGTGCTGGTCGTTCCAACCTCGACTAGCGCCCAGCGCACTACGGAGTACTGCGTCGAACTGAACAAAGGCCAAGGCAACCTCCCGAAGAAGTGCTGGGCTCGAGTAACGCTGACTCAGCCCCTTGCGAAATCTGAACTGAGGGACTATTGCGGTCGGTTGTATGCGGCCCAGGTTGAATTGCTTGAACAGAACCTGCTGGCCTATATGGGTCTAGTCGATTGAGCGACGGGCGCGGTCAGTCAGCGTGACGGACGCAGGCGGAGCGGCGGAGATATGGTTCCGATGTGACGGTTCTTGGCAGTGGGCTTGACGTTGGAGGTGCGCAGTATCTGGCTCGGCGGGAGGCGATGCTGGGCAAGCTTGGCGAGCTGGCGGGCGAGCAGGCCAAGGCGCTGGGCGGGGGCGGACCTAAGTACGTCCAGCGGCATCTGGATCGGGGCAAGCTGACGGTGCGGGAACGGGTCGAGCTGCTGGTTGACCCGGATTCGCCGCTGCTTGAGTTGTCGCCGCTGGCTGGCTACGGGACTGGGTTCCCTGTCGGCGGCAGCGGGGTTAACGCCATCGGGATCATTGAGGACACGCCTTGCCTGATCAGTGCCAGTGATCCGACGGTGCGGGGCGGTTCGACCAACCCCTGGTCGCTGCGCAAGTCGCTGCGGGGGATGCAGATCGCGATCGAGAACCGGCTGCCGCTGGTCAACCTGGTCGAGTCGGGGGGCGCCGACCTGCCGACCCAAAAGGAGATCTTCATCCCGGGCGGGCAGATCTTCCGAGACCTGACCAGGATGTCGGCGGCCGGGATCCCAACGATCGCGCTGGTCTTCGGCAACTCGACGGCCGGCGGCGCCTATGTGCCGGGCATGAGCGATTACGTGGTGATGATCGAGCAGCGGTCCAAGGTGTTCCTGGCCGGTCCCCCGCTGGTCAAGATGGCGACCGGCGAGGAGTCTGACGACGAGTCGCTGGGCGGGGCGAGCATGCACGCGCGCCAGTCCGGGCTGGCCGACTATCTGGCCGAGACCGAGCACGACGCGCTGCGGATCGGCCGATCGATAGTCGCCAGGCTGAACTGGCGTCCGCCAAGTGGCGGGCAGACCGGCCCGTCGGCCGCCCCGGCCGAGCCCCTTTACGATTCCGAGGAACTGCTCGGCATCGTGCCCGAGGACCTTAAGGTGCCGTTTGACCCGCGCGAGGTCATCGCCAGGATTGTCGACGGCTCGGAGTTCGACGAGTTCAAGCCGCTGTACGGGACCAGCCTGGTGACCGGCTGGGCCAGCCTGCACGGCTACCCGATCGGCATCCTGGCGAACGCGCGCGGCGTGCTGTTCAGCGCGGAGTCGCAGAAGGCGGCGCAGTTCATCCAGCTGGCGAACCAGATCGGCGTGCCGCTACTGTTCTTGCAGAACACGACCGGCTACATGGTCGGCGCCAGCTACGAGCAGGCCGGCATCATCAAGCACGGCGCGATGATGATCAACGCGGTCTCGAACAGCCGGGTGCCGCACCTGACCGTCGTGCTGGGCGCGTCCTATGGAGCCGGAAACTACGGCATGTGCGGGCGGGCCTACGACCCTAAGTTCCTGTTCAGCTGGCCGAGCGCCAAATCCGCGGTGATGGGGCCGGCCCAGCTGGCCGGTGTGTTGTCGATCGTGGGCCGCCAGTCGGCGGCCGCGCGCGGCCAGACCTTCGACGAGGCCGCCGACGCCGCGATGCGAGCAGCCGTCGAGGAGCAGATCGAGGCGGAGTCGCAGGCGTTCTTCCTCTCCGGGCGACTCTACGACGACGGCGTAATCGACCCGCGCGACACCCGGTCCGTACTCGGGCTGTGCCTAGCCGTCATCGACAGCGGCGCCGCCCACCCGGCCGAACCAGCCGCCGCCGGCCGCTTCGGCGTCTTCCGGATGTGAGGCCCGTGCCCGACACCGACCGTCTGCCGGGCGCCGGCCCAGGCGAGATCACCGGCCGCGCTATCCGGGCGAGCGCCGTGATCGACACCGACCGCCTGCCGGGCGCCGGCCCAGGCGAGGCCGCCGACCGCCTATCCGGATGTGAGCGCCGTGGCTGAGATCCACCGACTGCTTGTTGCCAACCGGGGCGAGATCGCCCGTCGGATTTTCCGCACCTGTAGGCAGGCCGGGATCGCCACTGTGGCCGTCTTCTCTGATCCGGACACTGATTCTCCGCACGTCGCCGAGGCTGACCTGGCCGTTCGGCTGCCCGGGGCCAGTTCGGCGCAGACTTACCTCAACGGCACCGCGCTCGTCGAAGCCGCGCTCGCCGCCGGGGCCGATGCGGTGCATCCCGGTTACGGGTTTCTAGCCGAGGACCCTCGGTTCGCCCAGCAGGTGCTGGACGCCGGGCTGACTTGGGTCGGGCCGACGCCTCCGGCTATGCAGGCGATGGCGCTGAAGATTCTGGCGCGGAAACGGGCTGCGGAAGCCGGTGTGCCGATTCTGAGCGAACTCGATCCCGGGTCGGTCACTAGGTTTCCCGTCCTGGTCAAGGCGTCGGCCGGGGGCGGAGGCCGGGGTATGCGGGCTGTCTACTCGGCCGACGAACTGGATGCGGCGATCGAGTCGGCTAGCCGTGAGGCACAGGCGGCGTTCGGGGACGGCACCGTATTTTGCGAGCCGCTGTTGATCGGGGCCAGGCACATCGAGGTTCAGGTGCTGGCCGACACGCTTGGCACGGTCTGGGCGCTCACCGAACGCGACTGTTCCGTCCAGCGCCGCTACGCCAAGGTGATCGAGGAGACACCGTCGCCGGCCGTGAGTCCTGAGCTGAGGAAGCGACTGCAGGACGCCGCGACCGCGCTAGCCAAGGCGGTCGGCTACGTGAACGCGGGCACGGTCGAGTTCCTGGTGGCTGACGACGAGTTCTACTTTCTGGAGTTCAACACCAGGCTGCAGGTGGAGCACCCGGTCACCGAGTGCGTGCACGACCTCGATCTGGTGGCGCTCCAACTGGCGATTGCCCAGGGCGAGCCGCTGCGTGCCCAGCCGCCGCCGGCGGCCGGGCACGCGATCGAGGCCAGGTTGTACGCCGAGGACCCGGCCGAAGGATTCCGTCCAGCTGGCGGCGAGGTAATCGCCTTCACCGTGCCAGAGACAGACTGCGAGTTTGGGCTGCCGCCCCAGGCGGGTTCCGGCGCGTCGTCCCCCCAGGCGGGTTCCGGCGCGTCGTCCCCCCAGGCAATACTGCGCGTCGACGCTGGCATCGTGCCCGGCAGCGTCGTTTCCGCTCATTACGACGCGATGCTTGCCAAGGTGATCAGCTGGGCGCCGACCAGGGCGGGCGCGATTCGACGGCTGTCGTCCGGACTGGCGGCCGCGACGATCGCCGGTCCAGTAACCAACCGCGACCTGCTGATCGACGTGCTGCGTCATCCCGAGTTCTCCGCCGGCCGGGCGGACACCTCGCTGCTGGACGGCTACGACTACGCCGGGCTCGTGCCGTCCGAGCAGGTCTGCGAGTTGTCGGCGGCGGCCGCTGCTGCCGCCGTCGCGGCGGGAAACCGGAGCGACGCCAAATTCGCAGCGAGCATCCCCGGCGGCTGGCGGAACGTGCCCAGCCAACCTCAGCGCACCTCTTTCGCTGGCCCGTGCGGCCGGATCGACACCAGCTACCGCTGGCTCGGAACCCAGATCACGTTCGACGACCCCGGTGCAGTGACGCACGCGATCGAACCCGACCAGGTGTGGCTGGAGACGGCGGGGGTGCGGTACCGGTTCGGCATCACGCGGGCCGGTCAGGACTTCTGGGTCGACTCACCGCTGGGGTCGGTCAAACTCTCGCTCATCGACCGGCTACCCGCACCTGAACGAGTCGCCGAAACAGGCTCTCTGATCGCGCCGATGCCAGGCAACGTGACCAAGATCGCGGCAATCGTCGGCGACCCCGTGACAGCTGGCCAGCTCGTGATGGTGATCGAGGCGATGAAGATGGAGCATCAGATCCTGGCTCCGACCAGCGGCATCCTGGCCGACCTGCGGGTCAGCCAGGGCACCCAGGTAAACGCTGGCGACGTGCTCGCGATCGTCGCTGATCCGCCCCCGGTCTCCTGAACAAACCGTTTACAGCCAGGCCGGGCCATCGTTCGGTCAGCTGCCGGATTCCGGACTTAGAGCCGGGCGAGTCCTGCCTTTCTAGGCATGACCGCAGCATCGGACCCGAGTTAGGACATGCCTGGCTTTCGGTTGTAGTCGCAGGGGCGCTGACCTGGGATCATGTCAGGCACCGCTCGCTCAGCCGCGCACTAAGGCCGGGATCCGCACGGTTTGCGTGCCGCTGCCGGGAGCGGCACTTACCATTCATTAGCGGCGACTTACCATCCATTGCGAGCACTTACCCTGCATTACCCTTGTATTTTGCCGGGAATGCCCCGATTCGATACGGGGAAACGGATGGGAAGTGGCGCTAACGAATGGTAAGTGCCGTGCAACGGATGGCAAGTGGCTTCCAGTCCGCGCACCCATTCCCATCCGAACGGCCCGCGACCGGATAGAACCGGCATATTCTCCGGTTGAGCCGACCGCGCCAGCCCGGCCTAACTCAGGGGTCAGCTGCCGGATTCCGGACTTAGACCTGGGCGAGTCCCGCCTTTCCGGGGAATGGCCGCAGCATCGGAGGGGCACCGATGCGGTGTCTTCCCGGGAAGCAACCGCATCAGAGGGGGACTGCGGGCTGCTGGCTGCCGCAACGGTGTCGGGTCAGCGATGCTGTGGCTGGCTCGGGGTGAACCGCATCGTCGGCCCGCCGGCGTTGCCGGGTGAGCGCTTCCGGGTCAACGATGTCGCCCGGTCCAGGTTGCGAACAACCGTCGCGGGTCAGCGATGCTGCGGGTGCTGCGCAGTCAGAATCAGACTGTCTGGTTGAATCCTGATCAAGCCGAGCCGCAGGGAGTAGCCGTGACCGAGGCCGCGTCACCTCAACTAGTTCGCACCGAACTCGTCGACTGCACGCTGACTATCACCCTGGACTCTCCGCACAACGCCAACGCGCTGTCGACCGCGCTGCTCAGTCAACTGCACGCGGCGCTCGAGACGGCGACGGCCGACCCGGCCGTCCGGGTTGTCGTCCTTACCGGCGCGGGCAAGGTCTTCTGCGCCGGGGCCGACCTCAAGGAAGCCAAGGCGAGCCCCGCCGCCGCCGCACCAATCATGGCCCAAGTCGTCCAGTTGCTCTGGGATAGCCCGAAGCCGGTCATCGCGCGGGTCAACGGAGCGGCCCGGGCCGGCGGGCTCGGACTGATCGCCGCCTGCGATATCGCGATCGCGGCTGAACACGCTTCGTTCGCGTTCTCTGAGGTGCGGATCGGGGTGGTGCCGGCCGTGATCTCGGTGCCTTGCCTGCGCCGGATGCCGTCGCGGGCGGCCGCCGAGTTCTTCCTGACCGGCGAGGTGTTCCACGCCACCCGGGCGGTCGAGATCGGATTGCTGACCAGAGCGGTCACGGTCGAAGACCTCGACGCTGAGGTCAGCCGCTACGCGGACATGCTGCGGCGCGGCGGCCCGAACGCGATGGCCGCTACCAAAGGCGTGCTGCGCGACGGGGCGGCCGGCTCCTTCGCCGACGGGCTGGCCAGCATGTCCGAGCTGTCGGCCAGGTTCTTCGCCTCGCAGGAGGCCCGCGAGGGCATGGCCGCCTTCGCCGCCAAACGCGACCCGGCCTGGGTAACCGCGCAGGCCGACACGGCACCGGGGACTCAGTGATGCGGCGAGGGCTGGTGAGTCGATGAGCGGGACCGGACAGGACGACATTCTGCGGATCGCCAATTGCAGCGGGTTCTACGGGGACAGGGTCTCGGCGGCGCGGGAGATGGTCGAGGGCGGG
>DASYAT010000179.1:0-19319 GCA_036501205.1 Streptosporangiaceae bacterium
CCGCGGAGATCGAATTGATATCCGTCAAAGTGCTTCGGATCATTGCCCTGATCGCTGAACCGGCTGATCAACCCGGTCGATCCGCCGGTGGCGGTGAACAGCACGCTCGACGACACCGTGTAATCCGACCAGCCCGGGTCGCCGACGATCGCGTACGGCGTCGGGTTTCCGAACAACGGCTTCTCCCAGAAGATCGGGGTCTGATCGGCCTGCTGCTCGATGCAGTTGCCGGTCACCCCGCCGAGGCAGGGCTCGTAGAGAAAGGCGCCTTCCTGGGTATCCAGCCCCCACGACTCGTTGCTGGGGTCCGGCGTCGCGGTGTAGGGGAGCGTCATCGGCCTGCTGGCGGGCGGCGTGGCCTCCTGGTGGGACTGCCCGGTCGCCGAGGTAAAGCTCACGATGTAGCCGGGCTGGAGCCGGTAAGAGAAGGTGCCGTGCGAGACAGGCACGTTGGGTCGCTGCACGAACCAGTGGGCGGGGTCGGGCGAGGCCAGGTTGGAAGCCCAGACCGAGATTCCTGTGGTCTTCAGGCCGCCGGTGAGGTGCACGGTGATCGTCTGCGGGGCGATCTTCTGGTTCACGTGGTTCCCGGTGTTCTCGGCGACCAGGCTCCAGTCGCTGTGATCAGGGGACAGGTAAGAGTTGTAATTGCCGGACGGGCCGATGTCGCCGTTCGCGCCGGACGCGTGGTGCCAGCCGGGCGCGGTGAACTGCGTCGTCTGGGCGATCGCCCAGGTAATCGGGTCGACCTGGTACCAGCCACTCTGCGGCTGGTCGGCGATGATCAGGCCGCGATCGGAATTCAGCAGGCCTGGCGCCATCGCGGCCATCATCGGCCAGGTCATGAACCCCGTCATGTGCGCCTCGATGAACCCGTTGTTGATGCTGCGGGCCAGGTTGATCGGCGCGTTGCTGCCGCGCAGCGCGCCGAGTTCGCTTTCCCACAGCGGCAGGCCCAGCTTGCGGGCGGTCGGCGTGACCTCGCAGACGTAACCGTTGGTCGGCCCGCCGCAGGTGTCGTGCGCCCCGAGCGCGGACAGCGAGGCCTTGAACTTCTGGTCGGCGGCCGCCGCCGCGGCGACGGCCCAGGTGCGGGCCGGGATGTACCGGATGCCGGGGAAGCTGTCGGCGGCGATGATCCTGACCGACGCGAAGCCGTTGGCGTCGAGTGCGGCCCGCAGTTGCTCGTACCAGGACTTGACGTAGCCGTGCTCGTCCCAGCCGCCCATGTAACCGATCTTGAGGCCGTGCGACCCTGCGCAGTTCAGCCACTCGATGACGTACTTGATGTCGGCGGAATCCCAGATCGACTTGCCGATCCAGCCGGGGGCCGACCACTGCAGGCCCATCAACGTGATGTGCGGATCGCGCGCGACCGCCTGTTCGGCCAGCCACCAGTCGTAGCCGGAGTTGCAGTCGACCTGGCCCGCGCTGCGTTCGGCTGAGGGCTCAGCGCCGTCCGACTGGGCCGCGTCACCGCCGATCTCGAGCTTCAGTACCTGCAGGTCGGCGCCGCCCGGGCCGAACAGGTAGTTGAGGATCTGGTTCTGCTGTTCGGCCGGATAGTCGATGAGCAGCCGGGCGATGCCGCCGCCGCCGCTAATCGCCCCGACGCCGTTGAAATAGGCGCCCGGCTGCTTGCCATCGATCGTGATCGACGTGACGGCTGACGTCTCGGCTGAGGGCGTCGGCTTGGCTAGGACCGGGCTGGCCGAGAGCATCGCAGCTGCGCAGGCCATGACGAGCGGGACGACGGTGATTGCGCGCACGTGAAGATGACGCGTGGTAGTACCGCGAGGTTCACAGTCAGGTCAGCGAGGTGAGCATTCCGGCCGGGAAACGAACCACCGGACAGCTTTCTTCCTAAAAGGACTTTGCTTGTCCTCACGTCAGGCGGAGCTCGCGAGCTGGATAGTCGATCGTGATCACGCGGTCGGCGAAGAAGGGGTAGCCGAGGATGCCGCTGATCGGCGTCTCCGCGGTCTGGCTGACGGAGGCCAGATCCATGACGGCGGCCTCGGCATCGCGCAGCACCACGTGGCCGACTCGGAGTTCGCGCAGGGCGGTACGGGCCGGCGCGATCGATCCGCCCGCGCCCAGGCCCGGCAGGTTGCCGTCGCCGGCCGGCAGATCCAGCTCGGTCGCCAGGTCCTGGCCGATGACGAGGTGGCTGGCTCCGGTGTCGACGATGAAATCGAACGGTCCGTGGTCGTTCACCAGTACGGCGATGACGGGCAGCGAACCGTGCGGGGTTAGCCGCATGGGTGCGACGGTAGTTGGCATTTGGTTTCGTGGCCTCGGGGCAATTCGCGGGGGCTGTTGCTGCAGGAGTCCAGCTTAAGGCGGACCGAGGCCTGCCGACGGTGGTGCCGTCGGCAGGCCTCGGTGCTCGAATTAGGGCTCGGTTCTATTTACGGGAATGGCCAGCGGGGCATTCTAGGCGGGCGGGGTGGGCGCGGCGGACGGGGCGGGCGCGGTGGCCGGCCGGGCGGTTCTGGCCGGGACTGGGAGCCGACGAACAGGTCGTAGGCTTCGTCGGCCCATTCCTCGACGCGGTCGGCCTGGGACTGTGCCTCCTCCGCCGCCTCCTCGGCTAGTCCGGCTCGCTCGCGAGCTCGGCCGGCCGCATGTTGAATGGCGTCGGCGCGCTCCTGAGCTTGCCGCTGCTCGTCTTCGTCCGCCCAGTCCTCGGCGAGGTCGGCCGCCTCCTGAGCGAGTTCGGCTCGTTCTTCCGCTTGCGACGCTGCCTCTTCCGCATCATCAGCCTGCTGGCGGGCCCGGTCGGCCGCCCGTCGGAGTTGTTCGTGGAGACGGCGGGCCTGGGCGAGGGCACGTTTCGCGTCCAGGTCGACATCGTCGTTGGCGTCGATGTCGTCGGTGAGGCGGTCGGCGGCCTGCTCGGCCGCGGCGACTGCTGCCTCGGCTGCCTCGGCTGCCTCGGCTGCCTCCGCGGCTGCTGCGGCCGAGGCCGATTCGGCGGCTTCGAGGGCTTCGCGGAGGTAGTGCTGCTCGTAGGTTTCGCTCTTGGCTTCGCTGGCCGTGTTGGTGCCATCGCCGTTCGCCGGAGCGTGGTCGTCGGGGGGTGCCTCATTGTCGGATTGAGGCTGTTCTGAGCCTTCGTCGGTGCGCCTTCTGGCGACGTTGTAGGGCTCGCCGGTATCGGCCATGCGCTGGCGGATGGCGGTCTTGTGGGCCTTGTCGTTAGTCACGGTCATCACTTCCCGGCGAGTCCGCCCGCGCCTGCTCGCCCAGGTGGTTGACCAGACGATGTTGGCTGCACCCGAGTCATAGACCCTTGTCCTCTTCGCTACCAGGCGTCGCGGGCCGGTCGGTAGCTCGGAGCGGGCAGGAGATGCGCTGCCACTGCCAGGAAAGTACCATGCGGCAACTCGTTAATCAAGATATGTCGCGAGTCGAAACTGTGCGGCTGGCTGGCGGCTGGCCGGCGGTCGGGCGTTTTTGAGTGGTCGTTGCGTTATCCTCGTTCGCATGGCTAGGCCCCGGAAGTTCGACCCTGATCAGGTGGTCGACCGGTCGATGCGCGAATTCTGGGGACGCGGCTATCGCGATACCTCGGTCGATGACCTGGTCGAGGCGACGGGCGTGCAGCCGGGCAGCTTGTACAACGCGTTCCCTGGCGGGAAGCGGGGACTGTTCCTTCAGGCGCTTGACCGGTACTCAAGGCTCGTCGTGCCCGAGAAGATGGGTGCGCTGGAGGAGGCCGGGGCTGGCCTGGTTGAGTTGCGCGCGTACTTTGACGGGCTGGTTGATGACCTGACCACTCCCGAGGGGCGGGTGGGCTGCCTCATGGTCAACTCGACCGTGGAACTGGCCGCGCAGGATTCCGAGATCGGTGAGATCGTCCGCGAACACATGCGCCGGCTGGAACGAGCCGCCTCGCGAGCGCTGCGGAACGCGCAGGATCGCGGTGAGGTCGCCGGTCAGGTGGATCCGTCGGCCAAGGCGGCACAGTTGATGGCGACCGGGATGGGGCTGATGGTCGTCGGCAAGACCAACCCGGGCCGGGCGGTTCTCGAATCGATCGTCGCTTCCGCCTTCGCCGACCTGACCGCGCCCGCGTAAAGCGCGGCCAGGGCCGGCGCCTGCTGACTGCGCCAGCGACTTTGGCCCTCCAGCAACACAGGTACCGATGGACTCGTAAGTTTCAGAGCCTTGCGGCCATGATCCATTCGAAAACAGATGAATATGCGGTTTCATCCGGTTTTCGAGGTATGAATGTGCGCATTCATCTGTTGGACTCACTCCGGATACGTCGCGAATGCCGGATTTGATCGATCTGAGCCCTGCTCTAGTTGTTGAGCGGTCGTTCTGTTATCGTCGCTCTGAGGTTGTTGAGTGATCGTTACATAATGCTGGCCGGGGATCGGTTGGCTGGAAGGACGGGCAGGATGCGCGCGATCGTCATTACGGAGCCGGGTGAGGGTGAGCAACCTCGAGCTTCGGGCAGGCCAGACGCTGCTGGTGCGAGGCGGGACGTCGGCGCTCGGCCAGGCGGCGATCAACATCGGCCGCGAGCTCGGCGCTCGCGTGATCGCTACCACCAGGAGCGAGAGCCGCACCGCTCTGCTGCGCTCGCTCGGCGCCAGTGACGTCGTCATCGATGACGGGAGCATCGCGGGGAAGATTCGCGAGCTGGTGCCTGGCGGCGCCGATCGGGTACTCGACCTGGTCGGCAACAGCGTAATGAGGGACTCGGTGCAGGCGGTCGCCGTCAATGGCCGGGTGTGCCAGGCCGGGTTCCTCGGCGGGCTCGGTCCGGTTGCCGACTTCCTGCCGGCCTTCGACCTGCCGAGCGGCGTGCAGTTCAGCTTCTTTGGCAGCTTCGAGTTGGGAACCCCGGCGTTCCCGATCTCGGCGATTCCGTTTGCGGAAATATTGGCCAATGTTGAGGCTGGCGCGTACCAGGCCAAGCCCGCGCGGGTGTTCGGGTTCGAGGAGATCGCCGAGGCGCATCGGGTGATGGAGTCAGGTCAGGCCGGCGGCAAGCTGGTCGTGCTGGGCGCCTGACCGCCGAACTTGAGACGATCGGCTGGGCGGTCTGGTGGCGGCCGTCCAGCCGATCCGCTATTGGCCGGCAGGAGGAAGCTCATGAAGGTATCAGCGTTGTTTCAGCCTGAGCCTGCGCGGTGGGGGCTGCGGGGGGATCCCTTTCTCTGGCGTGCGATGAGCGAGCAGTTGGCCGGGACCGAGCTGCCGGATACGCCAGAGGAAGCTGGCCGGCTGTTGCACGCGGCGTTTGCCGAACTGGCCGGAGTTGACCTGGTCGCCGACTCGTCTTCGACGGTCTACCGGGAGCGCTACGCCCATGGCGGGATGTCCAGCGGGATGATCAGCCTCGATACCTGGCGGCAGCAGCTGATGCCGATGCTGATCGAGCGGGCGACAGGGTTCGCTCGGGGTGAGGCGGGCTGAGTCTCAGGAGTCGAACTGGCTGGTGAAGGAGGTGTGCAAGTGGATGCCTGCGATACAGCGGTAGGTACGGACGCCGCTGTCGAAGGCGGCTTCATCCGGCGGCACTACCTGGATCTCCCATTTATGTCGCGGGATCTGCTTCGCCTGACCGACCCTCGACTTCAGCATCACCGTCGCTGAGCAGACGGACCGCACGGTCGGGTCGTTCTGCAGGGCGTAGGAATTGAAGGTGGCCGAACTGGCGGGCATGATCCCGATCGCGTAGGTCTGCCAGGAGTGCGGTCCGGCGCACGGAAGCGCACTCATGGTGATACTGCCTTCGATGTTGACGGTGCCGGCCCAGCATTCCGACGATGCCGGGCACTGGGCGCCCGCGCCGGGTACGTGGGTCGCCGGGCAGTTAGCGGTCGTGCTCGCGATGCCGAACGAGCCAGCCCCGCTCGGGGACAGAAAATGGTTGCCGACGAGAATGGCGGCCACCGCGATCAGAGCGAGGCCGCCGCCCACGGCACTAGCCAGCGCAGTGAGCCGCCAGCCGTGCAAGCTTGTCGAGAAAAGTCGTCCGGCACCGGGCGGCCGCCCGGTGCCGGACGCTCGCCCGCCGGTAGGTCCCCAGGTGCTGTCAGGCTGCTGTGTTCCCTGAAGCGGCCCGGTCAGGCCAGGGGTGAAAGCGGCGGGCCCGGCCCCGGGTCCTAGTCTCGCCGTCGTCGGATCCCAGGTGGTGTACGGGCCGCTCGGCGCGGCGCCAGTGGGTGCTGGGTAGCCGGAGCGGGTGTCCTGGGGCGGGGGAGCTGAGTCGGCTAGGGGCATGACCGACGGAGGGGTGGAGGTCACCCGGCCGGAGCCGCGGGCGGGCTGGCCGATTAGTCCGCCTAGTTCGTCGCGCAAGGCGGCGGCGCTTGGCAGCCGCCGGGCCGGGTCGGCTTCCAGGCACTGGCGCAAGATAGCCAGCATCGCAGGTGGCACGCCCGGGATGTCGGCGACCGGCTGGCCGTGCAGGGCGAGGATGGTGGCCATGCCCGGTGACTTGGAATCGGCCGGGAAGCGCGGGGGCCGACCCGCCATCAGGGCATACAGGGTGGCAGCGAGCGAGTAGATGTCGGCCACCGGGGTGGGCTCGGCCTCATGGAAGCTCTCGGGCGGCGCGTAGGCGGGAGTTAGCGCGTCGCGGCTGACCGACTGTTCTCCGCTGGCGGCGATGATCGAGGCCAGGCCGAAGTCCGAGAGGCCGACGACGCCATACCGGTTGATCAGGATGTTGGCCGGCTTGATGTCCCGGTGCAGGATCCCGGACGAGTGCGCCGCCGCGAGCGCGTCGGCCAGGCTGGACCCGATCCGGCAGACCAGTTCCGGGTTCATCGGCCCGGTGCGCTTTAGTTCGTCGTTGAGCGAGCCGTCCGGGCACAACTCCATCACCAGGAAGGGCCGGCCGTCGCGCAGGGTTCCGGCGTCGTAGACGTCGACTACGTGCGGGTGGCCAGACAGCCGCCCCGCAGAGGTGACTTCGCGGAAGAAGCGCCGCTGGTCGCGCTCGGTGTGCAGGACCCGGCTGTCGACTTTGACGGCCGTTTCCCGGCCGACCGCTACCTGCCAGGTCTGGTACACGGTGGCGAAGCCGCCCGAACCGAGCACGCCGGTTACGGTGTGCCCGGGGATGTCTGGTGCCGGAATCACATTTAGGGAGCCTAGTCGGCCGTGCCGACCGAGATGCCCCTTATGGTTCCCGGTCCTCGACCCTCGGGCGCCACTTAGACGGCTGGCTGTTCCAGTTGCTCCAGGTGCCATGCGGGCCGATGTCATTCCAGGCCCAGTGCTCTTCAGGCTCGAAGCCGTACTTGGACTGGATCGCGATCCGGCCCGGTCCGACCAGGCGCACCATCTGGATCAGCCGCCAGTGATGGTTGACCGAAGAGGGTCGTTCCAGGTGGACATTCATCGACACGGACCGGTCTTTGTAGATCAGCGCCCTGGCGGCGACGTAGATCCGCTCTCCGTCGTCAAGATCCCGGATAAAGGCGTTGCCCCTGGCATGAAGCAGGAGCAGCCCGTGCTCGTTGGCCGTGAACCTGTCCATAAACGTGCCGAGCGGGTGGAACCACTCCTTTTCGTTGCCGGTGCCGAGCGTGAACCAGATGCCGGAGCGGATCCAGTCGTAGGTGACGGCGCTCGTCGCGACCAGGAAATGATGTTCGACGACATCGAGCGAGCGCCCGGCTTCCAGCGGAACGGCGATGACCTCGCCCGGATCGTCGTCGGAGAAGGCGATCCGTCCTGGTCCGCTTGCCTCCATCATCACCAGCGGCATGCCGGCTCGCCGCCGGTCCCAGCCCTTGGCCATCTGCCGGGCGGCGAGCTGGGTGCCTGGTTCGGTCCACAGCAGCACATGGTGCGAGAAGTAGACACTGTCGCCCTGGGCCAGGCTCATTTCCGCGACCGGCACGTAATTACCGGAGATCTGGCATTGGGACCGGCCGAACTGGATGCGAGCCTGGTCTTTGATCGGCGGTTGCTCGACCCACCCGGACTTGTCTCGGATCTCGCGGACATCGACCGGGGCTCCGCAATTCGGACAGGCCGGCGCGCTGGCGTCGGAGCCGAGCCTGCAGTAAGGGCAGACGTAGTCGCTCATCTTCGGCTCCGATCTCCGTGCGGTCTGCGGACTGCTGTCCGCAGACCGCACTCAGTGTTTGCCAATCTAGTCCGTGTGGTGGTGGACGTACATCGACTGGATTCCCACCCGGCCGGGACCGGCCAGTTCGGCCATGTAGGCGTTCCGGTGGCCGAAGCCGCCGCCGAGCGGCACCTTGATCGTGTTCATCGTGACCGAGGGTTCCTTGTAGAGGAAGCCGCCCGGCTCGACCTGGATCGACTCGCCCTGGGCCAGATGCCGATCGAACACGTTGCCGTTTCCATGCAGGATCAGCAGGCCTGGCAAGTGCTGGGCGACGAACCGGTCGATGTACATGCCGCTGCCGCCGTGCAGCACGTTGGCCAGTCCGGTGATCCTGATGAAGTCATAGTGCACGTCTATCGACGCGGCGATGAAGGAGTGGCCCCGCACGTCGAGTTCCATGCCGGGGTGCAGCGGGAGAACGACCAGTTCGCCCGAGGCGTCCCTGGTAAGGGCGATGCGTCCCGGGCCCCTGGCCTGGACGACGGCGTAGGGCATCCCGGCGATTCGCCGCTTGTTCTTGGTGGCGAGCGCTTGCCCGTGCAGCGAGACCAGTCGCTCCTTCCAGAGCACAGTGTGCTGCTCGAAGAACACTTGGTCGTGCTCGGTGAGGGCGAATTCGGCCACCGGGACGACCTCGCCGGAGACCTGGCAGGTGCTATTGGTGTCCCCGATCCGGAACTCGGTCATCTCGCGGAGCCTGGGCGCAGCCCGCCAGCCGGCTCTGGAGACGGTATTGGCGACGTCGAGCGGTGCTCCGCACGTCGAGCAGGTCGTTCGGGTGGCGTCATCCTGGTACTGGCACCACGAGCAGACGATCCGATCCACGGCCGCTCCTTCCGCACGCTATGACCTCAGCAGGTTACGCCGAGCAACGGTTGTTACGCGCGAGAAGGGATTATTTGCGAAGTTCCTCGAACGGGCGCATTGAGGTGGTTCCGGCGGTCGGATGCACCAGCGGGCGGTATCCGGCGGTCAGTGCGCCGACGATTGACGGGGGAGTGAGCAGGTCGACCTTCGTGTCGGGACTGACTGGCAGCGGCGTTCGGTAGCCGGCGAAAGACCAGGGCAGCAGGTGGCCGGCGGACACCAGGGCTGGCTCGCCGAGGTGGCTGACCATGGCGCCGTCGGGGAGTTCGCCGAAGATGGCCGGGCGGGTGATTTTTGCCCGGGTACGGGGGACGACGCGTTCGGTGTGCAGGGCGACATCCATTTCCCAGGCGTACGGGCGGACGGCCAGATTCTGCGCGGCCTGCCAGCTCGCGCCGAACCAGCGGTGATCGGCGCGCCGGCAGTAGCCGCAGGGCCGGTGGCCGGCCGCGAGCGCGGTGGCCTCGTCGAGGAAGAACAACGCTGTCCACCGGCCCGGCGGCATCACGTCACGCTTGCGGCCGTACCAGTCGAGAACGCAGGAGATCCACATCTTGGTGCGCCAGCGGGTTACGCCGAGAGTCCGGTCGAGCCGGTGAATGCTGCCGCGGTTGCCCATCAGCATGCCTCTGGCTGGATCGGAGGTGATCTCACCGGTCGGCTGGACCCGGTTTTGCAACGGCATCGCTTGGGCTCCTTTCGCCTTGCTCAGTCTGGTGCCACTCGCAGATAGACGCGGCGAGTTCGATGCTGAGCGGGGGTCGCAGGAACTCATAGTGGTCGCTGTCCAGTACCACCCGGTGCACTGGGCCGTCGAAATGGCGGAGCCAGTCGGGGCTAGCTGGGGCGTTGAGCGAGTGGTTCGCGCTGACCAGCACTACTGACGCGCGAATCGCGCTGGCTGCCTCCGGCTGATAGCCGCTCAGCAGCCGGCTGTGGGCGGCGAAGATATCGAGTCGGCGGGCAAGCTGCGTGTTCGACTGAGTGTCAGAGGCATCGGCTAGGTTGGCGAGCCAGGAGAGTTGATCGGCTGTGCTGGATGTCTGCGGATCAGGGAGGTCTCCGGCGGAGTATCCGAGGCTGGCCGCAGCGTCGGCGACGAACTGAGCGGTGAATTGCGCTCGGAGTCCGGCGCTGCGCGGAACGGAGTAAGGAGGGTCAAGCAAGACTACGAGCGGGACGCGTGCGGCCTCCGCTTCGAGTCGGCGGGCGACTTCGTAGGCGAGGACCGCGCCCATGGACCAGCCCCCCAGGCTGTAGCTCTTGTCGCCTGGACCGGCTCGGAGCAGGTCGGTGTACTGGGTGACTAGGTCATCGATGGTGGTCGGCGGAACTGGGCGAGATCGGGCTAGGCCGGCGGCTTGGAGTCCGTAGACGGTGAACGTGCCGGTCAGGTCCGCCGCGAGGTTGGCGTAGTCAAAGATGGTTCCGCCGATGGCATGGATCAGGATCAGGGAAGGGCGGCCGAGGTCGGCGGTCAGCGGGACCAAGCTGGCCGCGTTGGTCGGGCTCGCGGCGCTGGTCGGGCTCACCGGGCTGGAGGGGTTGGCGTTCAGGTGGCTGGCGAGGTCGCGCGGGGTTGGGTTCAGCAACACGGTCGCTGGGGTCAGGTCATGCCCGGTTCGCTTGGCGATGAGATCGACTAGTCGCATGACTTGCAGTGAGTTGCCGCCGCTGGCGAAGAAGTTATCGGCCGGGCCGACTAGCGGGCGGTTGAGTACGGACGCGAACAGTTCGGTCAGGACTGCTTCTGCTTCGGTTGCGGGCGGTTCCCCACGGCCTGGGGTCGGCCGGAAGGCCGGCGCCGGGAGGGCCTGGCGGTCGACTTTGCCGCTGACGGTCAGCGGAAACTTGGCCAGCGTGATCAAGCGCGCGGGCAGCATGTAGCCGGGCAGCGTGGCTGACAACTGCCTGCGCAGCTCGGCTAGGTCGAGGTCGACGCCATCTTCCGGACAGATATAAGCCACCAGCAAGCTTTCTCCCCCGTGGTCGTTAAAGACCGTGACCACGGATTGGCGAACTTGCGCGTTAGCGGCGATAGCCGACTCGATTTCGCCGAGCTCGATCCGCAGGCCGCGGAGCTTGACCTGCTGGTCGGCGCGACCGGCGTACACGATCGTGCCGTCGGAGCGGCGGTAGCACCGGTCACCGGTCCGGTAGAGGCGGCCGCCGCCGCGGCGGAACGGGTCGGGGATGAATCGCTGCGCCGTTAAGCCAGGGCGATTCAGGTAACCGCGGGCCACGCCGGTCCCGCCGATGTGCAGCTCTGCGATGACGCCGGCTGGGACCGGGTTCAGGTTCTGATCGAGCACGTAGGCGCGGCAGTGAGGGAGCGGGAGTCCGATCGGGGGCGGTTGCGGTGTTGAGGCGGTTAGCTCGTGGCAGACCGCGCTGACTGTGGTTTCCGTGGGGCCGTAGTCGTTGAAGAACCTCAGGTTCTGGCGTCGCCAGCGGATGGCTAGGTCGGAGGGAAGCTGCTCGCCGCCGGACAGGAGCAGGCGCAGGTCGGGGAGTTCGTGGTCGCCGAGCAGGGCTATTACCGACGGGGTTAGCACGGCGATTGTTATGGCGCGCTCGGTCATTAGAGCGATCAGCCGGTGCGGGGAGTGCAGGGTATCGGGGGTGGCGAGCACTACCCGGCCACCCGCCAGGAGGGGCATGAACATCTCCTGGACCGATGCGTCGAAGCTGAGGGATGAGAACTGCAGGACCGAGTCGGTCGGGCCGACCTGGAATCGGTCAATTGCGCTGGCGAGGTAGCTGATTGCCTGGCGATGTTCTACGGCGACGCCTTTCGGCGGGCCGGTCGAGCCCGAGGTGTAGATCACGTAAGCGAGGTTGGCTGGGGCGGCTGTTGTCGGGTGCGGTCGGGAACTGGCGCGGTCGGCGGGCGGTCCGGCGTCGAGATTGACTACTTGGGCGCTGGTTGGCGGGAGGCTGGCGGAGCTCGCCTCGTCGGTGACTATGACGGACGCGTTCGCGTCGGTGATCATGAAGGTCAGCCGGTCCGGCGGCAGGGCGGGGTCGAGTGGCAGGTAGGGGGCACCCGCTTTCCAGATGCCGATGAGGGCGGCCAGGCGGCGGGGTCCGGGCGACAAGGCGACGCCGACTGGGACGTCTGGGCGGACGTCGGCTGAGGGCAGTTGCTCTGCTATCTGATCGGCATGGCGGTTGAGATTGGCGTAGCTGACGCGTTCGGCGCCGAATTCGACTGCTATCGCGTTGGGGGTGCTGGCTGCCTGGCGTTCGAATGCTTCGTGGACGCAGCCGGGCGGGGTTGGGGTGGCGGCTTGGTTCCAGATGGTTAGCTCGCGGGCTAGCTCGTCTGGGGTCAGGAGCGGTAGTTCGGACAGGCGTTTGGCTGGATCGCTGGCCGCGCCGCCGAGGAGTGTTGATAGATGTTCGAGCAGCCGCGTGATTCTTGATTCGTCGAAGAGGGACGTCTTGTAGCTGCACTCGATCCAGAGGCCGCTGGCTCGGGATTCGATCGTGAAGTCAAGGTCGAACTTGGCTGCGGTGATGCCGACGATGAGGTCGGAGAGCCTGAAGTTCACTCCGGCTGCGGGGATCGGGGCCTGGTCGCGTTCGGCGTAGGTCATCGCGATCTGGAATAGCGGTGTGCGGCTGGGGTCGCGTGGTGTTCGGCTGGCGGCAACGATTTGGGCGAACGGCAGGTCCTGGTGGGCGTAGGCGCCGATTGTCGCCTGCCGCACGCGTTCGATCAGCTCGGTGAATGGCGGGTCACCGGAAATGTCGGTACGGATCGGTAGCGTGTTGACGAGGAAGCCGATGAGAGAGGTGAGCTCTGGCCGGCGCCGATTCGCCGTCACCGTGCCTACGACCAGATCGGTTTGATTCGTGTAGCGGTGCAGGAGTGCCTGGATTGCGGAGAGGAGGACGACGAACAGCGTCGATCCGGTGCGCTGGCTGAGGGCTCGCAGCCGGCTGAGCAGTTGGGTGTCGATCAGGTACTCGGCGAGTGCGCCGTTGTCGTCATCGATGATCGGCCGGGGGCGTTCGGCGGGGAAGTCGACGGTCGGTGCGTGGGTGAGGGTGTCGCGCCAGTATTGCTCCAGCTCGGTCAGGGCCGGATTGGGCTCGGGCGAGGTCGAGGGACTGGTGCGGGCGGCGGCGTCGGTGCGTTCCCAGAGGGCGTAGTCGGGGAACTGGATTGGCAGATCGCCTAGGCCGGATGGGTCACCAGTGATCTGCTGGCGGTAGAGCGCGGCCAGGTCGCGGAGCAGGACTTGGGCTGACCAGCCATCGAAGATCACGTGATGAATGACGACTAGCAGCACATGGTCATCGGCGGCGACCCGGAATAGGCGGACCCGGAGTAATGATCCGCCGCCGGACAGGTTGAACGGCCGGATCGACTCGGCTCTGGCCAGTTCACGCAACCTGGCGGTGCGGTCCTGGTTTCCTGACAGGTCGGTGAGTTCCAGGGTCAGCGGGGCTGGCGGGTCGATGAGCTGGGTCGGGTCGCCCGGTTTGCCCGGGTCGCTGGCTGTCAGCCTGGTGCGGAGGGATTCGTGCCGGGCGGTCAGGGCCGAGAACGCCGCGCTCAGTGCGGACGGGTCGAGGGGGCCGGACAGGCGCAGCGCCTGCGGGATGTTGTAAGTCGGGCGGCCTGGGGCGAGCTGGTCGAGGAACCAGAGCTGTTCTTGCGCGAACGAGAGCGGGATGTGCTGCTGATCGGGCGGGCGCGGCGGGATGGTTTCTGAGGCGGTGGCGCGGCCCTGGCGCAGGCGGGCGGCTAACGCGGCGCGCTGGTTGTCGGTCAGCATGCGGGCATCCTTACCTCCGGGCGGCTCGGCGGCCGTAGGCGTGGTTGGCCACCGTTGCTTTGATGTTCTGAGACGCAAGCGGCGGCGGTCTCACCGACGCCGGGCACGGTTCACCATGAACTCGACGGCTTCGTTCATGTTGATCGGTATGACCGCCTTGCCCGGGTGAATCGATGGCCAGACGCGTAGCAGTTCGTCGACGAAGCCCTGGCCTACGTCCGTTACGCCGTTGAAGTCGACTTCGACGATCTCAAAATCCTCGTCCAGCCCGTCGAGCAACCGGCGAGCTTCACTGCGCGACACAAACGGCGTCCCGATCTCGAACAACTTGACGACCAGCCGAGTCCGTACGAACTCGTGCTCCTCGGAAAACTGACGGAAGATCTCGGTCGTAGAACGGTCAGTGTTCGGATCGATCCGACACTCGACCGTGGTGCCGGGCTCGCGGGGGACGCTCCCGAGAGCCTGATCCTCGCGGAGATTGTCAACGGTCCAGCGCACGCCAGAAGACGTGAGCCGGAAGAAGTCCACGAGCTTCGAAGTGAAGAAAATACCTTCTCCGGTGTGGAATTTCGGATTCGTGGTCCGCTTGCCCTTGGACAGTTCCTGCACGGCTTCGAGTTCGCTGCCGAGCCGCAGCCCGTCCTCAAGTTTCGTGAAGACACCAACTCCGAGGTCTCTGATCTCGAAGGACCACTGCGCCTCAGTGATCCAGATGCTGATCACGACGGTGTCGCTCTCAGAATGATCGATAGCGTTGTTCAGCATCTCGGTGAACGTGTAGACCATTATTCGTCCGGCCCGGGTTTGGGACGGTATTTCGAGGTCGCGCTTAACTCGTTGCCAGACATCACTCTCCGATAGGCCCAGGAGAGTCAGTTCGTGGCGCCAGGCCGGTTCCTCGATAGTCACGGTTGTGCTCTCGGTCGGCAGGGACCTCCGCGCGATCGCAGCGCGCACGGCGTCCAGATCGAAGAGTCGGTGGCCGCCCGCGGTACGCGTACTCGGAATCACGCCAGCGTCAGCCAACTGGCGTATCCGGGTCGGCGACAACCCCAGTTCGCGTTCGACGTCGGCAATCCGGACCAGTTCACCGTCGGTCATGAGCCCTCCCATGGCACTACAAATCTACACTGTAGATTCTAGCCAAACCTACAGTGTAGATTGTAGATTTTCCGTGGCAGGCGCGGCAGGCTGGGTCGGCTCGCTAGCTTGCTTGATTGATCTGGCGACCTTGGCGACCGTCGGCGGGTGCAAGAAGGTGTAGTGATCGCCGTCGACCGGGAGCGTCGTGACCGGGCCGGCGAGCACCTGGGGCCAGAGCTCCCTGGACGCCGCGTTCGGAGAATCATTGGCGCTGATGATCACCGTCGGGGCTTGCACGGCCGGCGATGGCTCTGGCTGGTAACCGGTCAGCATCTGCCAGTGCGCACCGAACACGTCGAACCTGAGCCTGAGCTGCGCGGCGAGATCGGTCACGGCACTGGAGTTGGCGGCTGTGGGGTCGGCGTCGTCGCTCGTGGTTTCGAGGAGGTGCGTTGCCAGCCAAACGAGTTGTTCGGCGGCCGGCGTGATCGCCGGATCGGGGCGGGACTGACTGTCAGAGCCCAGGCTTAGGGTGGCGTCAGCGAGGAACTGGCCGGCCAGGGTGTCCTCGTCTCGGGCGCGATCATGGGGCGCAGCGAAAGGAGCATCGAGCAGGGCGAGCAGACGGACTTGGAATCCGTCCTTCTCAAGTCGGCGAGCGAGTTCGTAGGCGACCACGCCGCCCATCGACCAGCCGCCGAGCCAGTACGGACCATCGGGGAACCCGGTCCTGATGATGTCGAGATAGCGGTCGACGAGGCCGGAGAGCGACGCGGGCGTGGCACCTGGCGAGGTCAGGCCCGGGGCTTCGAGGCCGTAGACGGTATAGGTGTCGGCTAGATCGGCGGCCAGCTTGGTGTAGTCGAAGATGGTTCCGCCGATTGCATGGATAAGGATGAGCGGCGGGTGACCGGCGGCAGCAGATAGGCGAGTTAGACCGGCCGGGTCGTCCTGGTCGGCTGCGTCGCGTGGGCCGGTTTCGTCGTGCAGGCGGGTCGCGGTGTCTACGTTGGAGGCTAGCTGGCGTGGGGTTGGGTGCAGGAAGACTGCGGCGGGGGTCAGGTCGGCCTGGGTTTCGCTGGCGATGAGGTCAATCAGGCGCATCACCTGGAGTGAGTTGCCGCCGCTGTCGAAGAAGTTGGCGACTGGACTGACAGGCGGGCAGTTGAGCACGCTGCCGAAGAGGCGGGTTAGGACGGCCTCGGTTGGACTGGCGGGCAGGTCCGAGGTGATGGCGGCCTGGCCGGCGGCATTGGCTGGGCCTGTGCCGCTGGCTGGGCTGGAGGCGCTGGCCGGGCCGGCGGCGCTGGCTGGGTCGGAGGCGTCGGCTAGCCCGGTGGCGTTGGCGGTCGCCGGGGTGACGGGTGCGGGCAGAGCGCGGCGGTTGACCTTGCCGCTGGCGTTGAGCGGGAATTCGGCCAGGGTTATGAAATGGGCCGGGATCATGTAGGCGGGCAGTTTGGAGGCTAGGTGGGCCCGGATCGCGGTCAGGTCCGGGATCTGGTCGGCGGTCGGGCCTAGGTAGGCCGTGAGGTCCTGGTCGCCGGACGGGCTGGTGATGACTGTCACGACGGCCATGTCTATCTGCGGGTGGGCGGTCAGCGTGGTCTCGATCTCGCCGAGTTCGATACGCAGGCCCCTGAGCTTGACCTGATGGTCCGCGCGTCCGACGAACACGATCGACCCGTCCGGACGCCGGTAGCACAGGTCACCGGTCTTATACAGGCGCCCGCCATCCGGACGGCCGCGATCAACACCGGGGGAATCGATACCGGGGCGATCGGCACCGGCCTCATCGAGAGCGGCGCCGTCGGGTGCGAAGGGGTCCTTGATGAAGCGGGCCGCGGTTAGCTCGGGAAGGTTCAGGTAGCCGCGGGCTATGCTCGCGCCGCCTAGATGCAGTTCGCCGATGACGCCGGCTGGAACTGGGTTCAGGTGGTCGTCGAGCAGGTAGGCCGTGTAGTTGGCGGACGGCAGGCCGATCGACGGCGGCAGCGGCGACCGGGGAAACTGCTCTTGATAGGTAGCGATTACGGTGGCCTCGGTCGGGCCGTAGCCGTTAATGAAGTGCACACCGGGTCGGCCGCGCCAGCGCAGGGCCAGTTCGGTCGGCAGTTGCTCGCCACCGCACAGCAGCACGCGCAGATGCGGGAACGGTCCTTCGCCGAGCAGATTGGCCACCGACGGTGTCATGAACACGCAGGTGACCGCTCGGTCGCGCATTAGCGCGATCAGGCGGCGCGGGGTGTGCAGGGTCTCGGCGTCGGCGAGCACGACGCGGGCACCGCAGGCGAGCGGCACATAGGTGTCCATGATCGATACGTCGAACGTGAACGCCGAGAACTGAAGCACCACGTCCGACGGCCCGATCTGCCATGGCTCAATCGTGCCGTGGATGAAGTTGACCGCGTGCCGGTGCTCGACCATGACGCCTTTCGGCTGGCCGGTCGATCCCGACGTATAGATCACGTAGGCGACATTGGCCGGGGTCACGCCGGCCTCGGGCGGTGGTCCGGCCGCCGCGCCGGAGTCGTCGAACTGGCCGTCGTCCAGGCGGAGGACTGCCGCCGCCGAATCCGGTAGTGCCGCCGCACCGACCGCGTCGGCCACGATCAAGGCCATGCCAGTGTCGGCGATCATGTAGCTCAGCCGGTCAGCAGGAAGGCCGGAATCCAGGGGGACGTAGCCGCCGCCCGCCTTCCAGATCCCGATGAACGCGGCCAGCCGAGTCAGTCCGGTCAGCATGCAGACCCCGACCAGCGACTCGGGACCGACTCCTTGCTCGCGCAGCCGCCAGGCGATCTCATTGGCCCGCGCATCGAGTTCGGCGTAGCTGAGCTGCGACGGGCCGAACTCGGCCGCGACCGCATCCGGCGTCCGCCGGGCCTGGGCCTCGATCAGCTCGTGCACACAGCCCACCGGATAGGGCCTGGCCGAGTCGTTCCAGTCGATCAGCTCCTGGCGGAGCTCGCCCTCGGTCAGCAACGGCAGTTCCGATAGCCGCGCCGCCGGATCGGCGACCGCTCCGCGCAGCAGCAACTCCAGATGCGCGAGCAGCCGGGTGATCCTGCCTTCGTCGAACAGCGACGTCTTATAGGAGCACTCGAACCACAGTCCGCCCGGCCGGGCCTCGGCGAGAAAACTCAGGTCGAACTTGGCCGAATTGATGCCCGCCACCAGGTCGGTCAAAGTAAACCGCACTCCGGCGGCCTCGACCGGCGCGGCGTCGCGCTCGGCGTAGGCCAGCGCGATCTGGAAAACCGGCGCCCGGCCGGGATCCCTGGGCACCGACAGCGTCTCGACCATCTTGCCGAACGGCAGGTCCTGGTGGGCGTACGCGCCGGTCGTGACCTGCTTGACCCGCGCCATCAGCTCGGCGAACGACGGGTCTCCGGAAATGTCAGTGCGGATCGGTAGCGTGTTCACCAGGAAGCCGATCAGCGACGTCAGTTCTGGCCGGGCCCGGTTCGCGCTCACCGTGCCCACCACCAGATCGGTTTGGCCGGTGTACCGGTGAAGGAGGGCTTGCAGTCCGGCCATCAGCGTCACGAACAGGGTCGTCTTCTGGCGGCGGCTCAGCTCGCGCAGGCCGGCCAGCAGGTCCGGGCCGGTCATCCGGACGGCCAGTCCGCCTGCCCAGTCCTCGACCAGCGGGCGGGGCCGGTCGGCCGGGATCCGGACGGTCTCGAAGCCGTCCATGACCTCGCGCCAGTACTGAGTCGACGTGTCTCGGCGACCGCTGTCGGGTCGTGCGCTGTCGGGTCGTGCGCCGCCGGGTCGTGCGCTGTCGGGTTGGTGGCCGTTGGCTTGGGTGTCGACTAGGCGGGTGCGTTCCCAGAGGGCGTAGTCGGCGAACTGGATTGGGAGGTCGGCCAGGGCGGCGGGTTCGCCGGAAGAACACTGGCGGTACAGGGCCGCGAGTTCGCGCAGGAAGACGGTGGCTGACCAGCCATCGAAAATTGCATGGTGAAAAATTGCGAGGAGTACATGTCGTAGGCTCCCGAGCCTGATCAGGCTGACCCTCACCAATGGCCCGGTCGCCAGGTCGAACGGGCGCAGGGCCTCGGTGTCGATGAGCTCGCGGACTCGGGCCTCCGGCGGCTCGGTCGGCAGGCCGGCGGTGCGGGTCAGGTCGGCGGTGTGGGTTAGGTCGGTGATCGCTATCGGGATCGGGCGGGGCGGGTCGATGAGCTGCACTGGGCGGCCGTTGCTGGTGACCAGCCTGGTGCGCAGGGTCTCGTGCCGCTTGGCGAGGGCGTCCAGCGCGAACTGGAGCGCGCCAACGTCCAGCGCACCGTCGAGGCCGATCGCGATCGGGATGTTGTACATCGCCTGGCCGGGGGCGAAGCGGTCGAGGAACCAGAGCTGCTCCTGGCCGAACGACAGCGGCAGGTCCTTGAGCCCCGGGTCGCGCGGTTCCAGGGCGGGCGGCGCGGGTGAGCCGGTCTCCGTCCGGTTCTTACGCAGTCGCA
>DASYAT010000180.1:0-2057 GCA_036501205.1 Streptosporangiaceae bacterium
CCGAACGGCTCGCAGCCGCCCAGTCTGCGAGGCAGGAACTCGTGTTCACAGCCGAGCAGCGCGCCTCAACCGCGGAGCAGCGGGCAGCGAAGGCCAGCGCCCAGGCCGACCAGGCTCGCCGGGACGCCGACCAGCACGCCACGCAGCTGGTCGGCAACGCAGAAAAGAACGCCGACCAGATCGCCGGCCAGGCCAAGACCCAGGCCGAGCAGTTGCTCGCCGAGGTCAACGCCGATGCCGGACGCCGCCGCGCTGCTACCCACCGCGAGGTCGACGACCTCACCAGGCAGAAGGACAGCATCGCCAGCCACCTCGCGCAGGTGCGCCAGTTGCTGCCAGGCATGAATGCGGTGCAGGCGACACAGACGAAACCTGCCATAACCGGTGACTCGAATAAGTAACCCTTCCGGTAGCTGGTTGTTCGGGACGCAGCGGTGCAGGCCGCAGCCTGCCGCGACCAAGTTGCGGAACGGACCCCGTTCCGCAACGTAATCGGCCCTCGCTGCAGCGACGCGCACACTGCCGCCGCTATGTGCGGCAGTTGCTACACGATGGATCCGCCCGCAGACAGCGCAGAGTTGGGCGATGTGCGGCGCACGAAGCCCACTGCGAACGCCCGCTCATGCCGATGAGCGGGCATCGCCTCCTCGCATGCGTATGCACGCTTTTGGATGGCGCCATCGACGGCAGCGATTGTCAATCCAGCCGTCCGGCGCGCGCCGAGCGCCGATTCCGTGCCGATGCTGAGCGTCGCAGCTCCGCTGTCGGCCGCGCTCAGATTGCCCGGTTCTGCGCACCGGCGTGTTAGCGAACGGGCGATCGGTTCGGGGGAGATGAGCATGCCGCGCCAGGATTTCAGAGGGCGACGGAACCTCAAAGAGCCGGCGATCGGATAATGCGGCCTACCCCGCCGCAGGAGGTACCCCCGCCTCTTTTTCGTCTCGTCGCCCAGATCACGGTGGGGCTAATCTTGGCTGACAACTCGGCGGGCTGGTCAGGCGAAGGTGAAGTGTTGCTGACGACGCGTCCTCATCAGGTGGATCGGCGGCTGCGAGTGAGCGGCGATACCGGCTACGACCAGCAGTATGGCGACTCCGAGCGGGAGGGTGACCCCGCGGGTCGTGCAACCAGCCGACGCGTGCAGGGCGGGAACGTGCCCCGGACAGCCAGCTGCCGCGCAATGTGGCCACGAGGCCGAAGAAAAGAGCCACCAAGCCGGCGGGGGCACGAAGGTGGCGATCTGCTTGTCGGGCCGGCTCCAGGTCGGGGATGTCCGCAAGATCAGCACCCCGGCGACCCAGGCCGGCCCGCTCGCGACCGGGCCGAAGATGATCAGCCACGGCGCCCACGCGTCCCGGCGGCGGCTGCAGTAGTCGCGATCTGCCTGGCGGAGCTGAAAATCATCGCTGAGCACAGGAGCGCCGACTTCGCTACTTCATTGGGCACCACCGAACCGCGAGCAGCGCAATCAGCATGGTGCGGTTCCCTTCCCGAGATCCGCGGCCTGCCTCATTCCAGACGGTGCTACTGGCGGGACATGGCCATTCGCATCTCGCTGTCGGTGTCGGTGATGAGGTCGCCGGACAGGTCGACGGTGACGGTGTGCAGTGTGCCGGTGAACGGGAAGGGGGCTTGGTAGTCCTCGGTGATCGCGGAGCCGGGGTTGGCGCCGCAGGTGAGCCCGCCGGGGTTGAAGGCGATAGGCGTGGTGACGGGGAACTCGCTGTTGGCGATGAGCTGGCCGTCGACGTACAGCTGGGCCAGGCCCGGGGTGCCCTTGCCCTGCGCGAAGTCGGGTTTCCCGGTGGGCTCGAACTCGAAGCGGAGCTGATGCCGGCCGGCCGGAAGCGGGCCGGGGCCTGATACGCGGTAGACCGCGCGGCCGACGTAGTTGTGGGCGTAGTGCAGCCGGCTGTCCTGGATGTAGAACGTCCAGCCGCCGGCGTTGCTGCCCTGGCAGATCAGGACGCCTTCGGCTCCGCTTTCGGGGATCTGGGCGTCGGCGGTGATGCTGTGCGGGCGGTTGAGCACCCGCGGGCCGACCCAGAACGGCAGCG
>DASYAT010000181.1:0-24291 GCA_036501205.1 Streptosporangiaceae bacterium
CCGTCGGACCGCACCTACCATCCGTCGGACCGCACCTACCATCCGTCGGACCGCACCTACCATCCGTCGGACCGCACCTACCATCCGTTGGATCGCACCTACCATCCGTTGCGGCGACTTACCGGCGGTTGCCATGGCGCGAATAGTCCTAAACCGGGCAAATTTCAGGTCCAATGGATGGGAAGTCATCGCAACGGATGGTAAGTCACCGCCAGTGAATGGTAAGTCCGCTAGTCTCGCGCCCGCCAGGCCGCCAGACCACCCGGCCGGCGGCTCGGGTTAGTGCACAGAATCTGGTCCTCGCGGTCGGTGAACGTGCCGGTCAAGGCCTCGAGTCAGTCCCAGAGCCAAGATCGTGAGCAACTCAGGTCTGGCTTGCGTGCCGGGTCCATGGCGGGGAGGTCAGGGACCCGGCTCGTTCCAGGTGTGACGCGATCGCGGCCGAACGGCAACTAGATACGTGACCAATGAAACAGCAGTAACCCGGGTAGGGGCCGGAGCCGGTGGGCACTCCGCCGGTGTGGGCGCGGCCGGCGAGTTCGAGCGGATCTACCGCGCGAACGTCGATGCGGTCACGGCGTACTTCGCCCGACGCACCGACGACCCGAATCTGGTCGCGGACCTCACCGCTGACACGTTCGTCGAGGTGATCACCGGTTTCGGCTCCTTCGATCCGCACAAGGGAACCGTGCGGGCCTGGGTGTTCGGTGTCGCCGGGCATGTGTACGCCTCGCACTGCGAGTCCTTCAGCCGGCACCAGCACCGGCTGGAGCGACTGGCCGGCCGGCGCGACCTAGACGACGACCAGGTCGAGGAGTTGCTCGAGCGGATCGATGCTGAGCGAGCCGGGCGCGATCTGATCGCGGCGCTCGCCGAGCTTCCCGAGCGCGACCGCGCGGTGATCGAGCTGGTGGACATCGCCGGGCTGGCGCCGAAGGAGGCCGCAGCGGCGCTTGGTCTCCCGCCCGGCACGGCCCGGATGCGGCTGTTGCGAGCCAGGACCCGGCTGCGCAAGACCACAGCAGACAGCACATTCAGGAACCAGATTGGGAGTGCCAGGAAATGACAAAGTTCGCAGACCAGCTCTTCGATGACCTGATGGCCGAACACGGACCGACGCTGGCCAGGACCAGCATCCCTACCGCTGTTAAGCGGCACCCAGCGAGGCGCCCGGTGCTGCTGGCATCCGGTGTGGCCGGACTGGCCGTCGCGGCCACGGCTGGAGTTATCGCGACCTCCGGCGGGTCACCCGCGTTCGCCGTGACCGCGCACCCCAACGGCACGGTCACCCTCGCGGTCTACAAGGACTCGGGGATAGCCGGAGCGAACGCAAGGCTGCGTCAGCTCGGCGACAACCAGATAGTCGTGGTACCGGTCGGACCCAACTGCCCGAGCCTGTCCTCGCTAGCGCCGCCCCCAGTGCCGCCCAACGGTCCCATGACCATCGAGGGAAGCAGCTCAAGCGACGGCTCTTTCACGGCTAACGCCCAGGGCATCCCGGACGGGGACATCTTCGTGGTGGCGCATGTGAGCAGCACGGACGGCAACACGCGCACCGGCCTGAGCGGCGCCAAGCTAACCGCGGCCCCCGCTCCAAGCTGCGTAAGCCTCCCCAGCCCGCCACCCCCGCCTGGGCAGTAACAAACTGAGTCACCACTCAGGGACACCCAGCGGCGGCAGGCCATCGACCTGCCGCCGCTTAACTGTGCGGCTGAGCTGCTGACCGGCCCGCGCGGCGGGTTACAGTTCCGGCTCGGTGACGAAATCGATGAGTTCCTCGACCCGGCCGAGGAACGCGGGCTCAAGGTCAGTGAAGCTGCTGACCGCGCTCAGGATGCGCTTCCACCCGGCCGGCCCGTCCACGGGCCAGCCAATCGCCGCCAGCACTCCTTCTTTCCACGGGATACCGCGCGGCACGTCGGGCCACTGGTCAAAGCCGAGCACCTCCGGCTTGACCGCCGCCCAAACGTCGATATACGGGTGGCCGACAATCAGCACGTGGGGCGAGCTGACCTTGGCCGCGATCTGCGACTCCTTCGACCCGGTGACCAGATGGTCAACCAGCACGCCGAGGCGACGCCCAGGCTGCGGACCGAACTCCCGGACAATCGCGGGCAGGTCGTCGATCCCGCCCAGGTACTCCACGACCACGCCGACATCGCGCAGGTCATCGCCCCAGATGCGCTCCACCAGCTCGGCGTCGTGCCGGCCCTCCACGTAGATCCTGCTCGCCTTGGCCACCTTGGCCCGGCTCGACGGCGCGGCGATCGACCCGGACGCGGTCCGAGCCGACGGTCCGGACGGGCCGCCCGGCTGGACGGGCTTGACCAGTATCACGGGCTGGCCTTCGAGCAGGAACGGCGCCGGACCCCACGGGAACATCCGACGCTTGCCGTGCCGGTCCTCCAGCGCGACCGCGTCTTTCTCCCAGCCGACCACCGCACCGCAGAACTCACCGGTCGCGTCCTCGACGACCAGCCCCAGCTCAGCCGGAACCTGCGGCAACTCACGCCGCTGGCCTCGCTTCGGCCCGGAGAGCACATCGGGCCCGTACCGCATGCTCGGCACTGGGAACCTCCGTTCAGCCATTCAGGAACTCAGCCGTGCGGGAACTCAGCCGTGCAGGACCTGGGTGTCGTGGCAGAAGTGCACCTGAGCCGCGCCCAGGCCACGGACCCGCTGAAGCGAGTCGCGCCAGGAAACCGGATCGGCCGCCTGCCCGGGCGGCAGGTCCTCGTCGGGCGGCCCGCTGTACTGCGCCGTCGTGTACACGGCATCGCCGATCAGCACATCGAAGCTATCGTCAGCGGTCTGCACCAGCACCGACTGGTGCCCGGAGGTGTGACCGGGCGTAGTGATCACCCGCAGGCCAGGCAGCACCTCGGTGTCGCCGTCGAGCAACTCGAACCTAGCGTCCATGAAGCCGAACCAGTCGTACAGATCTGGTTCCTCCACTTTGGCCCGAGCCAACTCGCCCCGCTGGACCCAGCACGCCGCGTGCTTGAAGACCGCGTTCTGGCCACAATGATCGAAGTGCAGATGCGTGTTGATCACCAGGTCGATATCACCAGGCGTCATGTCGATGTCCGCCAGCGCCTCGGCCACCGTGCGGTTCACCACCCGCCACTCAGCCAGCGCATCAGGCGGACCGCCGACCCCGGTATCCACCAGCACCGCGCCGTTAGCATGCGTCACCACGAACCCATGCACCGGCCACCGCTCCCCAGTACCAACGGTCAGACTCGCCAGATGCAGCCGCCTGATCTCCAGCACCTCATCCACCTCCCTGCAGCCGCCTGCCGCCTCGCTCGCCCGGCCGGCCGCTGCACCCGCCTCCGCCCGACCGCCTCTGCTCTCACCCGGTCCGTCGCTGCACCCGCCTCCGCCCGACCGCCTCCGCTCTCACCCGGCCCGTCGCTACACCCGCAGCCGCATGCCGCCTCCGCTCGCCCGGCCCGCGCTTTCCCTGCCGCGCGCATCGGAGTCTCCGCAAATCGAGATCAAGATCTTGATCCTGTCACGAACCCCCCTGCGAGCGCGAGAACTCCCACGGCCGTGTCCCGGCACCGCTCACGCGACCTCAGCTCGGGCGCCCGCATGACCGCCGTCCTAAGGATCCCCGACTCCTGATGCAAATGTGGCCTGAGGTGACGTTGAGGTTCGAACGGAAGCTGGCCCAACCAGATGAATATGCGCATTCATCCCTCGGATCCCGGATGAATACGCACATTCATCCGAAAGCGAGAACGATCATCGAGACCGGGCCTGTGGCCGGTGTCTCGATTGATGCGTATGTGACTCCGGTGTGGTGCGGCGACCGGCACCGTGGCTTGATCGGCCCGGAACAAGGTCAGCAATGTCAGCTAGCTAAAGACCACCGCAGGATTTCTTCCTAGAAAGAGAATTGCATTTAGCGGAGTCGCAGCAAGGCGGCCAGTACCCGCTGCTCGGAGACCGGGATAGCGGCTCCTAGCGGCTGGGCGAACAGGCTCATCCGCAACTCCTCGATCATCCAGCGGATCGCCTTCACATCGTCTCGGTACCTGGCGGCGGGCCCGAGCTCGGCGAGCAGCTGGTCGTAGTCGTCGCTGACTCGATGGATGGCGTCCATCCGGTCGAGGTCGCGGCCGACGGACGCCGGCGCCTTGTCTAGCCGGTGGGCGATTCCGCGCAGGTAGCGGGGTAGGTCGGGGAGGCGTCGGGCCCCGATGTCGGAGATGAATCCCGGATAGATCAGCCCGGCCAGTTGTGCGCGCATGTCGTCGGCGGACTCGGCCATCGCCGGGTTGGTCAGCTGGTCAAGGCGCGCTTCGACTGGGTGAGCCTCCCCCAGCACGCGGGCGGCCGCGCTGACCACGTCGGCGGTCTTGATTCGCAGCGACGTCCTGGCCGCGTCGAGCAGCTTGGCGAACGCGTCGGCGTCCCAGGCCGGACCGCCGTTCTCGGCGATGATCTCGTCGGCGGCGGCCGCACCGCAGTCGTCGATCTCCGCGCTGGCGCTTGGGTAGGGGTGGCGGCTCATCGCAAGCTTGGCGTTGGTCGGCAGGCGGCTTGCGACGGACCTCGCCCCGGACGGCACCTCGATGAGGATGAGCTTGCGATTGCCGATGCGCATGGCCTGCGCTGCTTGCGCCCTGGTTTCGAACAGCTCGATGCTGACGGTGTCGCCCGCGTCCTTGAGCGCTGGGTAGGCCCGGACCTGACCGCGCGCGAACTCTCTGGGCAGGGAGTCGAAGTCCCAGCTCCGCAGGCCGGTTCTGGTCAGGTCGGACGCCGCGTCGGCGAGGCGGGCGTGCAGCATGGGCCGGAGGTCTCGACGGAGCGCGTCCAGGTCGTGGCTTTCGGCGAGCACCTTGTCCGCGTCGGTGACCCGGAACTTGACCCGCAGGTGCGCCGGCAGCTTGGCTAGATCCAGATCGGCTGTCGTGACCGGCTGGCCGCTCATCCGGGTTAGCTCGGCCGCCACCGCAGTGACCAAGTCACCGTGGCCTGGGTTGAGCCGCGCGAGGATCTCGCGGGCCACGTCAGGGGCCGGGACGAACATCGTGCGCAGCCGCTTCGGCAGGGACCTGATCAGCTCGGTGACCAGCTCTTCGCGGAGGCCGGGCACCTGCCAGGAGAACTCTTCCGAGGTGACCTGATTGAGGCTGGCCAGCGGGATATCGGCGGCGACGCCGTCCTCGGGCTCGCCCGGCGCGAACTCATACGTCAGCGGCAGCTCGCCCCACTGGTCCGGATAATCGTCCGGGCTGACCTCCTCGGCGGACGGGCTGACCAGATCGGCCGGCGACATGTTGAGCAGGTCGGGGTCGCCGGGCCTGGCTTTCTTCCACCACGAGTCGAAGTGCCGGGCTGAGGTGATGTCGGCCGGGATCCGCCGGTCGTAGAAAGCGAACAGCGCGGTGTCGTCAGCGACGATGCCGCGCCTTCTGGCTCTGCGTTCTAGCTCTTCGGCGTCCGCCAGAAGCTGGCGATTGGCGTGGAAGAACTTATGGTGGGTCTGCCATTCGCCCTCTACCAGCGCGTGGGAAATAAACAGCTCGCGGGCCAGCACGGGGTCGATCCGCCCGAGCGTGACCGGCCGGGCGGCCACCAGCGGGAGGCCGTACAGGGTCACTCGCTCCAGGGCCATCGCGGAGCCGCGCTTGGCGTCCCAGTGCGGCTCGCTGTAGCCGCGGTTGACCAGGTGCCCGGCCAGCGGCTCGACCCACTCGGGCTCGATCCTGGCTGTCACTCGCGCCCACAGGCGCGATGTCTCGACGAGTTCGGCCGCCATGACCCAGCGGGGTGGTTTCCGCGCTAGTCCGGAGTCAGGAAATATGGCGAAACGCATTGCGCGGGCTCCGGCGTACTCGGCCGGCCCGCGTCGTCTCGGGCCGGTCGGGCGTCCGCCTTGCTGGCCGGTCTCCTCCCGCATTCCGATCTGCGTGAGCAGGCCGACCAGCAGGGCCTGGTGCACGCGGTCGGCCAGTTCCTGGTCGAACCGGGGCTCCGGCTCGGTGCCGGGCTTGGCGAGTAGCTGCGCTACGTGCGCGGTTTGTTCTGAGCGGTCCGGTTGCTTGGGCGGCTGTTTCTTGGGTTGGCCGGCCTGGATTGGGGCCGGTCCAGCGTTGATGCCCAGATCCCTGGCGGCCTGGCTGAGCTGGCCGTGCACGTCCTGCCACTCCCTGACCCGCAAGTAGTGCAGATACTCAGACCGGCACATCCGGCGGAACGCGGACCCGGACAACTCGCGCTGTTTCTCCCGCAGGTAGTCCCACAAGTTCACCAGCGTCAGGAAGTCGGACCCCGGCTCGGCAAACCGGGCGTGCTTGGCGTCGGCCGCTTCCCTGGCATCGGCCGGACGTTCCTTCGGGTCCTGAATCGACAGCGCGGCGGTGATCACCATGACCTCGCGGGCGCAGCCGAGCTTGCCTGAGTGCAGGATCATCCGGCCCAGGCGCGGGTCGACCGGGAGGCGGGCTAGCTGGCGGCCGATCTCGGTCAGCTTCGGGCTTGTTGCCGCGGCTGGCTGGACGGCACCGAGTTCTTCGAGCAAGCGGATGCCGTCGGTGATGTTGCGCGTCTCTGGCGGGTCGATGAACGGGAAGCTCGCGACCTCGCCGAGGTCCAGATCGGCCATGCGCAAGATGACCGATGCCAGGTTGGTGCGCAGGATCTCCGGATCGGTGAACTCGGGCCGGGATTCGTAGTCGGCCTCGCTGTAGAGCCTTATGCAGATGCCGTCGCTCGTGCGGCCGCACCGGCCCTTGCGCTGGTTGGCCGACGCCTGCGAGATCGGCTCGATCGGCAGCCGCTGCACCTTCGTCCGGTTGCTGTACCGGGAGATGCGCGCGGTCCCTGGGTCGATCACGTACTTGATGCCAGGCACGGTGAGCGAAGTCTCGGCGACGTTCGTGGCCAAGACGACGCGACGGCCCGCATGCGGCGCGAAGACCCGGTACTGCTCGGCGGCCGAGAGCCGGGCGTACAACGGCACGATCTCAAGCTCGTCGCCCGGCCAGTGCTTGAATCCCGCCAGCGCGTCGGCGGTGTCGCGGATCTCTCGCTCGCCGCTGAGGAAGACCAGGATGTCGCCCGGTCCTTCCGCGCACAGCTCGTCGACTCCGTCCAGGATCGCCTGGACCTGGTCGCGCGGCTCTTGCTCGCCAGCCTCACCCCCGCCGGGCCCAGTCTCGCCGGAGTCAATCAAGAGCGGCCGGTACCTGACCTCGACCGGGTAGGTGCGCCCGGACACTTCGATGACGGGGGTGGTCGATTCGCCTTGGCTGAAGTGGGCCGCGAACCGATCGGGGTCGATCGTGGCCGAGGTGATGATCACCTTCAGGTCCGGACGGCTCGGCAGCAGCCGGTGCAGGTAGCCCAGGATGAAGTCGATGTTCAGGCTGCGCTCGTGCGCCTCGTCGATGATCAGGGTGTCGTAGCGCAGCAGCCGCTGGTCGCGGGCCAGCTCGGCGAGCAGGATCCCGTCCGTCATGAGCTTGACCAGCGTGTTGTCACTGGAGGCGTCGGTGAACCGCACCTTGTAGCCGATCGTGCTGCCCAGCTCGGTGCCGAGCTCATGGGCGATCCGCTCGGCGACCGATCGCGCGGCCAGTCGGCGCGGCTGGGTATGGCCGATCTGGCCGGCGACGCCCCTTCCCAGTTCAAGGCAGATCTTCGGGATCTGCGTGGTCTTGCCCGACCCGGTCTCACCTGCGACGATCACGACCTGGTGGTCGCGGATCGCCTTGGCGATCTCGTCTTTGCGCTGGCTGACGGGCAGCTCGGCCGGATAGGTGATCACCGGGACGGATCGGCGGCGGGCCGCGATCCGGTCTTCGGCCTGCCCGATCTCAGCCGCGATCGCCTGCAGGGTCGCGTCGCGCCGCTGCGGGTTCCGCAGCGAGCCGGTCTGCTCGATCCTTCGGCCGAGCCGCCGCTGGTCGTGCAGCATCAACTCGGGCAGCCGGCCACGCAACTCCCGCGCCGTCGCGGAACCGGGCGCGCTCGATCGCGGCTCGGCGGGTGAGGAAGTCACGTTGGCAGTCTCCATGGCAAGTCGGGCACCGGGAACAATGATCGCTACCGGCACGCCAGGTTGACCAACGCTTTTCCGCCGCCCGAACTTCCGCCTAGTCCAGGCGGGCCTCGTAGCGCAGGTCAGGCAGCAGATCGTCGGGGTGGATGGTGACCGTGCCGGCTGCTTCGGCCAGGCCGCGGGCGCTGAACCAGTGCGACACGTTGGCCACGTCCCGCTCAAGGAACTCAGCTCCGCGCGGATGCGCGATCACGTCGAGCACCTGCGGCAAGTCGATCATGACCAGCCGGCCCTCGTGTACCAGCAGGTTGTAGGCCGACAGGTCGCCGTGCACCAAGCCGAGGCCGACCAGCAGCCGCAGGGCCCGCGTGAGCTGTTCCCACAGGTCGACAAGCTCGGTGCCGGTCGGGCGCAGCTCGGCCAGCCTGGGAGCGGCGGTGCCGTCATCGTTGCCGATGAACTCAAGCAGGATCTCGGTGCCGAGGATCTGCACCGGGTACGGCACCGGCACTCCGGCCGAATGCAGCTGGCAGAGCGCGGCGAACTCGGCCACGGCCCACTGCTCGGCGATCATTGCCTTGCCGACCGCGCTCCTGGCCGCCATCGCCCGGTTAACCCTGGATTCTCGGACCCGGCGCCCGTCCAGGTACTCGCTGTCGCGGTGGAACTGCCTGTGCTCGGCCGACCGGTACCTCTTCGCGGCCAGCAGGCACGAGTTGCCGGTTCCTGGCACGCCCCGGCGGAGCAGGAACACGTCGGCTTCCTTGCCGGTCTTCAGCACCCCGAGTTCGGTGTCGGTCGCGGCTAGGTCGGTGACAAGCCAGTCCGGGTATGGCAGCGGGCCGCGTTCGGTCGGAGAGGACTGGTCCCAGGTGGACCAGCGATCGCCGTCGATGACGCCGTCAGTCGAGTCGCGGGCGTCCTCTGGCGCGAGCCTGACCTTGTGGCGATCTCGCTTGTCGAAAGTTGCTTCGTCGTCAATGCGCCACTTAGAGCGGCGGTGGTACGCGGAGCTTGGCACTGGTGGAACTCCTCTTGCGAGCGATGTGGAAGGGCAGCGTGCAGCGCGAAACATTCATCGTCAGCAGCCCTCCTTCGCTCGGCCGACTAGCTGTCGGCGGGGTTACCCGTGCAACGAGCACGATCTCATGATGTGGCTGGCCCGCGCCACCGATATTTCAGCCGAGGTTGGGCCGTCAGCCGTTAAGCGACTCGCAGCCCGTATCAGGTTGGCGGGCGGCGTCTTCCAGCAGAGCGGGAAGCTGGCCTAGAGCGTGCGCTATGGCCAGGACGTTCTGGTATTCGCGCCACAGGACGATCTTGCCGTCGCGTGCGCGCAGGATGCCGATAAATGGGGCGCTAGCCTGGCGACCGGTGGCCAGGACGGTTCCGGCTAGCTCGTACTCGACCACTATGACCTCAGGGTTGGCCGTGTCGTGGATCACGACGTTGCGGACCTCGTCGAAGCGGGCAGGGAAGACTGCCCACTGTGGTCCGTAGTGAGCCAGGACCCGGTCACGCCCCTCGACACGGCGCGGGTGACCGGGCGGGGCGAAAGGCCCTTCGATAACCACGTCGTCAGCGAGCTGGTCGGCTTCGAAGCCTTTTTGGGCGAGCCAGGCGCACTGCATGCGCGCGAAGACTTGGTGCGGGGTAGCTGGACTGGCCGAGGTCATGGAATGCTCCATCCGTGCTCAGCTAACATGAGTGGAAACTCAGGTTCTCATTATTGTGAGTGGTGACTCACTTTGTCAAAGCCTCACGGAGGCGTGCCCATGCGGGCGGACGCGCGCCGCAACCGGGCCAGGATTCTGGCTGCCGCCGAGAAGGTTTTCGCCGAGCAGGGATCATCCGGGTCTACTGAGCAGGTCGCGGCAGAGGCGGAAGTGGCCATCGGCACGGTGTTCCGTCACTTTCCAACCAAGCAGGCCCTGCTCCAGGCGATCATGAAAGACCTGCTGGCGCGGCTGGCCGACCAGGCGAGTGAGCTGGCCGCGCAGGAAGACCCGGCTGCCGGGCTCTTCACCTTCTTCGCCAGCCTGGTCAGCCAGGCGGCAGCGAAGAGAACCGTGGTCGAACTGCTGGCGCACGCGGGAATCGACGTGCCAATCCCCGACTCGGTTCAGACGCTTCGGCACAGTATCGAGACGTTGCTCGTTCAGGCTCAGAAGGCGGGCGGCGTACGCCACGACGTGCGCCTTGACACGGTGATCGCGTTGCTCATCAGCGCATGCCAGGGCGCGGTCCATGCGGGATGGGACCTAGACCTGCAAGATCGCACCCTCGCGGTCATCTTCGACGGCCTGCGTCCGGCGCGGTGTTCCTGACAAGCCGCACCGCCCGCTGGCTAGAGGATCAGCCGCCAAGGAAGTCGCCGGCGACCTGGACGAGCAACGCCAGCTTGGCGCGCTCGGCGTCCTCGGTGATCGCGTTGCCCTCGACCGAGGTCGCGAAACCGCACTGCGGGCTGATCGCCAGACGCTCCTTGTCGATCAGTGCGGTGGCCTGGGTCAGCCTGGCCTCGAGCTCGGCGGCGCTCTCCAGCTGCGAGGTCTTAGTGGTGACCAGGCCGAGCACGACGGTCTTGTCGTCCGGCACCAGGCGCAGCGCATCGAAGCTGCCCGACCGCTCGTCGTCGTACTCGAGGAGCAGCCGGTCCGCGCGCACGCCGCCGAAGATCGGACCCGCGATCGGGTCGTACTCGCCGGCGACCAGCCAGCGGCTGAGCTGATTGCCCCGGCACAGGTGGAATCCGAACGTGGCCGGACGCCCCGCGTCGATCACGGCGTTGTCGAGTTCGACACCGTAGGTGAGCCACCGCTCCAGCGGCCAGCCGCGCGCCTCATAGAATGCCCGCCACTGCGGATCGATCAGCATCGGATAATGCGGCGCGTCGAGCTGGATGTACCCGCAGCCGAGCCGGACCAGTTCGCGGACCTCATCGCGCAGCACGTCGACGACGTCCGCCATGAACGCGTCCAGGGTCGGATAGGCGTCGGTCGATGCCGTTGGTGACCACAGGTTGGCGAACAGCGTCGGGCTCGGAAGCGTCACCTTGGGTTGCCTGGTGGTGCAACCGCGCAGGAACGTGAACTCCTCGGCGGCGAGGTTCCTGCGCTTACGCAGCGGAGCGATGACCGCGAGATCGGCCGGCCGCTCGATCGTGGCGTCCCCCACCGAGTCAGATTGCCAGGCGCCCCACAACCAGGCGTCCAGGCCAACCCCGGTGAAGCCATCGCAGGCAGCGGTCAGCTCGGACTGAAACGACTCGCGCCGCATCTCGCCGTCGGTCACGACCCCAAGGCCGACCTCCTCCTGCATCGCCACGACCTCGCGCACGGCCCGGTCCTCCGCCGCCTTGAGCCCGGCCGGCGCCAGCTCGCCCCGCTCATAGCCAGCTCTCGCGTCCCGGAGGTAGCCGGGCCGCAGCAAGCTGCCGACATGTTCCGCCTTGGCCGTTATCGTCATCTGCCCAGCATCGCATCCCGTCCTGACACCGAGCCGGGGCGGCACTGGCTGAGCGGGACCCTAGGTGGATGATGAGCGGATGCCGCTGTTCGAGTTCGAAGGTCGCTCCCCCACGATCAGCCCCTCCGCCTGGATCGCCCCGACGGCCACGATCGTCGGCGACGTGACGATCGAAGACGACGCGTCAATCTGGTACGGGGCCGTACTCCGAGCCGATTTCGGGCCGATCATCGTGCGACGCGGAGCCAACGTCCAGGACGGTTCCGTGCTGCACGGCGGGTCCGACCCGGTGACCGAGGTCGGTCCTGGCGCGACGATCGGCCACCTCTGCGTCGTGCACGGCGTGGTGATCGGCGAAGAAGCACTGATCGGCAACGGGGCGACCGTCCTCGACGGCGTGACCGTCGGCAAGCGCGCCGTCGTCGCGGCCGGCGCGGTCGTGCCGCCAAACCTGACGATCCCCGACGGCATGCTGGCCGTCGGCGTGCCGGCCAAGGTCGCCGGTCAGGTCAGCGGCGGCGCCAAGGAGTGGGTCCAGACCAACCCGCAGGTCTACCGCGACCTGGCCCGCCGCCACGCGGCCGGCATCCGCCCGATCGTCTAGTTCAGAACCCAGGGAGACCCATGCTCGGTTCAAGTGAGATCGTCGCGTTCGCCGCAGCTACCGACCTGGGCCGGGCGCGATCGTTCTACGAGGGCAAACTCGGGCTGCGGCTGGTCGAGCAGAACCAGTTCGCGTGCGTGTTCGACGCGAACGGCACCATGCTCAGGGTGACGGCGGCAGCCGAGGTGGCGCGTCCTGGCTACACGGTGCTCGGCTGGCGGGTCACCGACATCGAGCAGGTCATGGCCGCGCTAGCGGACGCGGGCGTCGAGTTCACCAGATACGACGGCATGGATCAGGACGCCCGCGGAGTCTGGACCACGCCGGGCGGCGACAAGGTCGCCTGGTTCACCGACCCAGACGGCAACAACCTGTCCCTAACCCAATTCGTTAACGAGTAGCCGAGCAGACCAAAGCACGGCCGGGCCGGGCCTGCCAGCCCAGGTCGCTGGGCAGAGCGACCTGGACTGGCCCGGCGGCTTACGAGGCCTGGTTCGACTTGGTTGCGGGGTTGCTGGCCAGGTCGGCGTCGTTGACGGCGGTGACCGGCTCGGTGGCGTCATGCGCCGTCGTCTGGGTCTGGGCTTCGGCCTTGGCCCGGCTCTTGAATACAGCCGCTGCCGCGCTAGCGGCCGCTGCGGCCGCCGCCATCAGGCCGACCGGCAGCTTCCAGCGCCACCGGCGTGACTTCGCCGGGTCGATCCGCTCGGCCGCCGAGGACAGCGCCGCCGAAACCTTCGGGGCGACCGTCTCTTCCAGTGCCTTCCCGGTGCGCTCCAGTCGCGGCGCCGCCCAGGCGCGAGAACGCAGGATCCCCCGCCGGGTGGCCTGACCCGTGCTCTTGGCGAGCGGCTTCATCTGGTCCGCGATCGGCTTCAGCTGATCTGCCGCCTTGACCGTGCGGTCCCAGGCCTCGGTTCGCTTCTTGCCGGACATTGGGAACCTCCGATGGTGAGTCCGTCCCGCCTCCCTTCCCCCGCAATCGCCCCTCAACCATCGAGTTCAGCTTGAGCCAGCAAGGAGCGACGGCCAAATACGATGGCGAGCATGGCTGGCCCCGACGGTGACTACCGGATTTACGCTGATCTCGCGGACTGGTGGCCGCTGATCTCGCCGCCCAGGGAGTACTCCGCCGAAGCGGCGTACCTAGCGGCCGTCCTAGAACGCGCTCTCCAGTCAGACCTGGTCCCGACGGCCGCGCCCAGACCCGAGGTGCTCGATCTGGGCAGCGGCGGCGGTCACGTCGCCGTTCACCTGAAAGACAGGTTCGACCTGACACTGGTCGACATCTCCGCCGACATGCTGGCCGTCTCCCGGCGACTCGTTCCGCAGGCACCGCATATCCAAGGCGACATGCGCTCCCTCCGGCTCGGCCGGACGTTCGACGCCGTGCTGGTGCACGACGCGATCGACTACATCATCGGCACCAACGACCTGCGGCTGGCCGTCGAGACGGCGGCGGCGCACTGCCGACCGGGCGGGATCGTCCTGTTCGTCCCAGACCACGTCAAAGAGACGTTCGAGGAGTTCACCGGGGGCGGAGGCGGAGGCGTGGACGAGGCCGGCCGGACGGCGACGTTCAGCGAGCGGACCTGGGACCCCGATCCGGACGATGACTGGATCCAGGCCGACTACGAGTTCCTCCTGCGCACGGCAGCCGGCGACGAGAAGGTCATCTCCGAGTCGCACCGGCTAAGCGCGTTCAGCCGCGAGACCTGGCGAATCCAGATCACCTCGGCCGGCCTGCAGCCGGACCCGGGCCCGCAGCCGGACCCGGGCCCGCAGCCGGCCGGACCGGCAACGAGCCTGCCCGGCCGCAAGCCAGCCAACCTGTTCCTAGCCAGAAAACCGGCCTGACTCACAGCAACGTTGACTCCCCGGGACTCCCCGGGCCGGACGACATTGTTGACCCGCGCGCGCACCCCCAGCAACACCTGCGGGCCGACAATGCTGTAGACCTCGCGCGCTCACGACATTGTTGACCCGTGCACGTCGTAGCCCCCTCGGCCCGGCGACATTACTGACCCGCACGCGCACCTACCAACGACCGCTGCGGGTCAGCGTTGTCCTAGCCCGCGTCGCGGTACAACAACGCTGACCCGTAGCCGCTGTAGCCGACCCACCTGACCGCAGCGGCCGACCACCCGGTCCGACCCGCCGACCGGGACCGGCCCAGAAATCGAGCTATTCGACCTTCAGCGTCACCCGGCCGATGAAGCAATACGGCGTCCCGTCATCAAGCGTCCCGAACGTGACCGGCGACCACGGCTGGTCATCGAACGACCGGCACACGAAGTTGTCCCCGGAAGCGTCGGCGGGATAGAGGTCGAGTTCCTCTGGCTCGGCGTCCCGGCTTTCGGCCAGCGGACCGGTCGTCAGCAAGACGCAATGCAGCCGGCCGCCGCGCACCGAGAAGTCCATCCGCCGGGACGAACGCTCGTACCGCCCGACATGCCGGGAAAGCTCGCTCTCGGCGAGCACGACCCCAGAGGCCGGCCCCGGCTCGTCGGGCACCCGCACGCTGCTGTACTGCTCGAAGATCTCGGAGAACACCCGCCCGTACAACTCAAACCCGTCCGAGGCATTGGTCAGCAGGCAGGCGATCACCCGTGATTGCGGGTCGATGCGCAGGAAGGCATTCTGCCCGATGGTGGAACCATCGTGGCCGTACATCCGCCGCCCTTCCCAGTCAGCCAGCCGCCAGCTCAGACCGACGTCGGTCACGCCTTTCCCGATGCCCGGCATCCGCACCAGCGGCTGGCGCATCGAGATCGCCGCGGCCGCGCTGAGCACCCGGGTACCGTCGTCGGCCAGGCCGTCGGCCAGGTGCATCCGCGCGAATGTCATCACATCGGCCGCGCTGGCCGTGATGAGTCCGGCCGGCCCGCACGCACGGGCCAGGCCCCATTCCGGTACCGGCTCTTCGTCGCGCGGACGCTCCCGGTGCCCGACCGCGGCCCGGTACAGGATCGCCTCCTCGGGCAGCGTGACGGTCTGGGTCAGCCCGAGCGGCTCGATCAGCCGCTTACGCAGGCTCACGTCCCACTCGCGGCCGTCGAGCACCTCGATGATCCGGCCGAGCAGGACGAAGCCGCTGTTGCAATACGAGTAGGCGGCGCCGACCGGGAAGGCCTGGGCGGCGTCGGGCAGCAGATCTTCGACGTAGCGCTGGACGCAATCGCCGCCCCGGCCGGTGTCGGTGAAGATATCGCCGTCCAGCCCGCTGGTGTGGGTGAGAAGGTGCCGGATCGTGACCAGCTCAGCGGTGTCGCCATCGCCCAGCCGGCGCAGCCCTGGGAGCACCTGCGCTACGGTCGTGTCGAGCGAGAGCTTGCCTTCGTCGATGAGCTGCATGATCATCGTGGCGGTCCACGGCTTGGTGATCGACCCGATCTGGAACAGCGAGTCCGTGGTGACCGGCACGCCGGTCGCGGTGCTGAGTACGCCGGTCGCGGCTAGGTGCTGCTGCCCGTCGACCCAGAGGCCGAGCGTTGCTCCCCGAACGCGGGTCGCCTTGGCATGCTCGGCAAGCCGGTCGGTCCAGTACGCGGTTGCATCGGCATTAGTCATGTCTCGGACGCTAGCTCATCGCCAAAAATCAAAAACAGGAGAAGCCTTTAATGGGAGAAAGCTTCGCGGCCGGCTTGGATCCGGCGGCAAGCTCGCTCGAGTTGCGGGCTGACTGCGGACGTTGCTTCAGCCTGTGCTGCGTGGTGCCGGCGATCACCAGGTCGGCGGACTTCGCGATCGACAAGCCAGCCGGTCAGCCGTGCCCGAACCTGACGCCGACGGGCTTCGACTGCTCGATCCACGACCGGCTGCGCAAGAAGGGCTTCGGCGGCTGCGCCGCCTACGACTGTTTCGGGGCCGGCCAGCACGTGGCGCAGGGCACGTTCGGCGGGCGGGACTGGCGGCAGGCGCCGGAGCTCGCCGGGCCGATGTTCGCCGCCTTCGGCGTCATGCGCCAGCTGCACGAGCTGGCCTGGTACCTGCGAGCGGCTTGTGATCTGCGGCCTGGCGGGCCGCTGGTCGGCGAGCTGACCTCGGCCTTGACGCAAACCGTCGAACACACTGGCCTCGGGCCGGCCGAACTGGCGACGGTCGACGTCGGAGCCCTGCGAGACCAGGTCAATCCGCTGCTGCTGCGCGCCAGCGAACTCGTCCGGTCCCGAACCGGGCCGCTCGGCCCCGACCTGCGCGGCGCTAACCTGATCGGCCGTGACCTGACCGGCAAGGACCTGCGCCGGGCCAGCCTGCGGGGCGCGCAGCTGATCGGTGCCCGGTTGCGCGACGCCGACCTGCGGCTAGCCGACTTCACCGGCGCGGACCTGCGCGGCGCCGACCTCACCGGCGCGGACCTGCGGGAGGCGCTCTTCCTGACCCAGTCCCAGCTGGACTCGGTCGCGCACCCGCCCGGCGGGCCGGTCTAAGCGAGCCAGCGACCGTCCTTCATGAGCAGCCGGCCGGCCAGCTCGTTCTCCTCCCGCCAGGCCTGAATCCGGTGCGGGGTGACCCGGAAGTACGCGTACCGTTCGTCCAGCTCGCGCGGGTCCCACTGCCGGGCGGCGAACGCGGCGGCGAGATTGGCCGGCACGGTCTCCAGCGTGAACGACTCGACGTTTCCGTCCACGATCACGACATCTCTAGTGGGGCCGAACGCCAGCCTGGCCTTGCCCCAGGCCTGAAGGTTCTTCGCGGTCAGGCTGGATTCCGGAGTCGCCAGAATGAACGCCTCGCCGTCCCACAAGAACGACAGCGGCACCATATAGGCCGAGCCAGGTTTCCCGGCCGTCGCCACCCAGGCATCGTCGTCGGCACGGAATCTAGCGAGTGTGTCCTGCTTACGCTGCCGCGCCTCACGCGGCGCCTGCACTGTCACGAGCCCCGTTCCTCTCTCCTGATCCCCGCTGCTGCCTGCTCCCGGGGGACGACCCTCGGGACCCCCGGGCGATTCTTCGGCGGATCCGCCAGTTTGTCCAGTGTGCCGCTAACTGACGGATTCGATCTGCGGCGGGGCCGACGAGTAAGAGCCGAGGTCAGGGGCGTAGAGGACGTGGCCATCCTGGCTTACCGTCGCGGGCGTGACCTGGAGCAGCGGAGCCGCGATCGGATCGGCCGGGCTGCCGATCGGGTCCCAGCGCAGGCCGGTCCCCGGCGAGAAGAACTGGCGTCTTCGCGCGTCATAGCGGACCAGATAGAGCATGTGCGATCCGGCGACCATCACTTGCAGCTGAACGACGTAGAACTCGCTTGGCGAGTGCACCAGGTAGAACCCCGTCCGGCTCAGCGCGCCGCGCGGCAGGGAACTGGACGGGAACAACGTCACCGAGTCGACCCGGTAGCGCTTCGCCGGGCCGAGCACGTAGAACCGGTTCTGCCAGATCGTGCTGGTACGCAACGACGGGAACCGTACCGACCGTACGGCCGCCCAGATCGCCTGCGCGCTCGCGGTGCTGGCCCGCCAGCCGATCCAGACGGCCGCCTCGAACTGAAGACCGTCGCCGTAGAATTTCTGGTACAGCGGCGTGGGTTCGCTGCCGCCGGCGAGCTTGCGCACCGAGGTGAACTTAGCTACCTGCAACGGGAACGCGGTGTCATGCGCGGGCGGCCGCACCTGGGTCGAGGCCACGGTCCAGACTTCAAGGGCGACGCCGCTAGCGGGGAACTGACGCAGCCAGCCCTGGCTCAGACTCTCGTTCCCCGAGGCGGAAGGCGAGGTGACGGTGACGCCCAGCTTCGGCCTGAAATTGGTGAACCGGACATTCTCGACCAGGTCGGGCTGGCTGCCGACGGCCGCGCGGCGTTCCACCAGCGCGCGGTTATAGGTCATGGTCCAGCCGTAGGCCGGATCGATGTAGCTGGTGAGCTGACCGGCCAGTGGCTCGACGGTCATCGACACCGCGTCGACCCGTCCGAGCGACTTGGGCAGAAAGAACGCGAGCACAGCCATCGCCATAGCAACCGCCACGCACATCGAGGCCAGCCGCCTGACGCGGGTGTCGTGCCGCCGACGCACGTCGGCCGCGGTGAACGTCGGCTCGACGGTAGCGACGGACGCTCGCATAGCGTCCTTTAGCCTGCTTTCAAGGTTAGTCACCCAGCATCACCCGGGCACTGCGAGAAGCTCCCGGAGGTCGTCCCCCCAGGTCATACGGCTGGCTAACTTCGGCTCCGGCTGGCGGCGGCGCTGACTGGGTGAGCTCACGGAGCTTGGCCAGACCGCGCGAGGCCTGGCTCCTTACTGTCCCGACTCCGCAGTTGAGCGTCAGCGCGATCTCGGCGTCGGACAGGTCTTCCCAGTAGCGCAGCACCAGCACGGCGCGCTGCCGCTGCGGCACGGAGGCGAGCGCCCGCAGCAGCAGATCCCGGTCGGCGATCTGATCGGCGATGCGGCCGGCCGAGGGTTGCGCCACGTCGATCGCACAGTCCAGCGGCAACTCCGGTCGCCGATGCAGCCCGCGCCGCCAGTCGATCGCCGCGTTCACCAGCACCCGGCGCGCGTACGGCTCGATCGAGTTGCGCGCATCTGGCCGGCCGAAGAGAAGCCGGCGGCGCCGGTAGATGCGCTCGAGCGCGGTCTGAGTCAGGTCTTCAGCGACGGCCGCGTTCCAGCCAGTCAACAGCAAAGCCAGCCTCAGCAGATGAGCGGACCTAGCCCGCATGAACTCTTCAAAGGCAGTATCGATCTGCGATGCCGGCGATTCGTCAGACGCGGCCACACTGTTTTCACGCCGGACACCATCATTTAGTTGCAGCCAACCTGAAATTCACCTATTTAAATTCGATGCAGGAACGCGTTCGCGACCGGGCCAGCGCTGTCGGCGCCGAACCCGCCGCCCTCGACCAGCACCGCGAACGCCACGTCCCCGCGATAGCCGATGAACCAGCCGTGCGACTTCGGATGCGGGCCGGTACCGAATTCGGCCGTCCCGGTCTTGCCGTACACCCCGTCCCCGAACCCGACTCCGGCCGCGGTGCCGCTGGTAACGACGGCCCGCATCATCGGCCGCAGCGCCGTCAGGATCGCCGAGCTGATCACGTGCGGCTTGGCCTTCTGATGCACGAACGGGCTGGTCACCAGCACCGGCGGCCGCCAGACGCCGGCGTCGATCGCTCCCGCCTCGCTGGCCTGACTGAGCGGATTGACCAGGTCAAGTCCCTGGCCGAACGCGTCGGCGGCCAGATCGACGGGATCCGTCGGCGTCTTAAAGGATCCGAGCGTGGCCGGGATGCCGAGGTCAGGCTTGGCGTTGTAGCCGAAGTTCTTCGCCATTGCCCCGAGGGTGGGTCCGCTCAGCTTCTCGGTCGCCAGCAGGGCGAAGGTGGTGTTGCACGAAATCGCGAACGCGTTCAGCAGGCTGGTCGAGCCGAGATGCTCGTTGGCGTCGTTGTGGAACGTCCGTCCGTCGATCGTCACCTTGCTCGGGCAGTCGACGGTGCTAGACGAGGTCAGCCCGCCCTTGACCAGGGCCGACGCCGTGACGATCTTGAACGTCGAGCCGGGCGGGAAGATGCCTTCCAGCGCCCGGTCGAAACCGCCGGGCCGTTCAACCACGGCGAGGATCTTGCCGGTCGACGGCTGGATCGCCACCATGTCGATCGGCTTGCTGGTCTTGGCCGTCGACACCGCCTGCGAGGCCGCCGCCTGGACGCTCATGTTGATGCTGGTTATGACCGGCCGGCCCTTGATGGCGGCGAACCGCATCGCGGTGGAATCGATCTTGTGGCCAGGACCGACGATCTTGACGATCTGCGCGGGTTTTCCTGCCAGCCGTTTCTGGTAGGTCTGCTCAAGCCCGGACAGGCCAATCACATCGCCCTTCTTGTAGGGCTTGCCGAGCGCCTTAGCTTCCTTGGCGGTGGCATTTCCCTGGTACCCGACCAGCAGGGCGAGCGAGCCCGAGGCCGCGATCGCGCTCGGGGAACTCAGCACCATCCCGTCCGATGACATGACCTGCGCCCGCGAAGGCCAGACAGCGCTCAGCGTGAACCGCTGGCCCGGCTGCAGTCCCGGGTAAATCGCGGACGTGCTCCAGTTGACCCACCAGTGCCGGTCCTTCTTCAGCAGCGCGAGCTGGTCGGTGTAGGTCCAGACGTGGCCGCTGGCGAGCTTGTCGGTCACGGTGAACGCCGCCTTGGCCGTCCCGCCGGTGGTCGTCACCTTGCCGAGGGTCACGGTCATGGCCTTGACGCCGAGGTCAGTCTTGACGACCTCCAGCGGTCCGCCGAGTCCGCCGCTCGGGACGTGCATGCTGACCTTGGCCATCTCGGAGTAGTTCCCGGCGTTCCAGGCGTTCACATAGCTGGTCGCGGTCAGTTGCGGCGTGCCGATCGTGCGCAGGAAGTAGTACCAGCCGCCGTAGCCCCCAGCCGCGAGCACCAGCACCAAGACGATCGAGACCGCGATCAGAATCCGGCGCCGCCGCCGACGCCGGCGGATGGGCTGGGTCGTCGGCTCAACCACGGGCGGATCAGCCGACGGCGCCGGCATCGCACTCGGAGCCGGTCCCATCGGGCCAGACCCCATTGGGCCAGGGCCGACTGGACCAGCCGCTGCCGAATCAAGGCCAGGCGCGGCCGGACCAGAGAATGCTGGACCGGAGAATGCCGGACCAGGGAAAGCGGCACCAGGCCCCGCCGGACCAGGATTCTGCGGGCCGCCGTCGCCGTACCAGCCAAACTGATCACTCGGGGGTCCCGGCTGCCGCACCACCGTCTGGTCAGCGGCCGGGCCACCGGCCCGACCAGGCTGGCCTGGGAAAGCCGAGGCCGGCCCAGGCTGGCCGAGACCAAACTGGCCGGACATGGGCTGACCAGGCCCGGACTGACCCGAGCCAGACTGACCAGAACCAACCTGGCCAGGCGCGGGCTGACCAGGCGCGGACTGACCAGAACCAAACTGGCCAGGCGCGGACTGACCAGGCGCGGGCTGACCAGAACCAAACTGACCGGACGCGGGCTGACCAGGGCCGGACTGACCAGGGCCGGGCTGGATGGGCTGGGACTGCGCGGCCGCTCCGGCGACCGTCGGACCCAGCAGACCGGGGCGTTGCTCGCGCTGAGCTGACCGGCGTTGAGTCAGCCCGGTCGCGCCACGTATTCCTAGCCCAAGCGGGTCGTTCGGATCGATCCCCGGCTGCTGTCGCAGTACGGTCGGCCCCTGCCCGGGTCGTTGCGGAGGAGCAGGCAGCGCTACCGGCGGCACCAGCGCCTGAGGCTGGTCGCCCGGCAGCCGGGAGTCACCGGCCTGCTGCTGGACCGGCCCGGAACCAGGAGCGGACGGCGCCGGTGCGCTGGCCCGCGTGGGTTGCGACGGCGGCTGCTGCTGCAGGTCGTTGAACCACTGCGGGCCGCTCGCCTGCGTCGCTGCGGATCCCTGACCGTACCCATGACCAGGCTGCCCGGAAGCCGACTGCTCATAGGGCCAATCAGGATCGGCTGGCTGACCTGGGTCGTGAGAGACCGGCTGGCTGTAGCCAGTGCGATCGCGCGACCAGTCCAGGCTGGGCGGCCCCGCGTCCCTGGGCGGCCCCGCGTCCCTGGGCTGCGCCGCTCCCCTGGGCGGCCCTGCCTCCCTAGGCGGCCCTGCCTCCCTCGGCGCCGCGTCCCTGGGTTGCGCCGCTCCCCTGGGCGGCCCTGCGTCCCTGGGCTGCGCCGCCTCCGTGGGCTGCGCCGCGTCTCTCGGCTGGGAGGTAAGACCCTGCCGGTTGTAGGGCCAGTCGGGCTCGAGTTGGCCCCCGCCTCCGGTGTTGTAACCGGCAGGCGGCCCGTAACCTTGCGGCGGCCCGTAACCGTAGTTCGGGTCCTGGCCTTGGCCCTGGTTCTGGCCGTAGTTCGGCTGACGGCTATCCGGCTGACGACCATCAGGCTGGCGGTTATCTGGCTGACGGTTATCTGGCTGATGGCCATCAGGCTGGGGGTAGACGCCAGCCTGAGGGTAAAGGCCCGGCTGAGCGTAGCTATCGGAGGGACCGCCTGCCGGCGGCTCGAACGGGGCCCGGTACTGGCCACCGGGAAGCTGCGTCTGCGCACCGTACGGGTCCGGCTGCGGACCGAACTGGGCGTCGACGGCTGGCTGGGGCGCGGTCGTAGGCCCGTCCGGGGCAGGCTGCTGACCCGCACCAGGTTCGCTGGGATCCGGTTGCGCGCTGCGCTCGCGGCGTCCTCGGCGTTGACGCATGATTCAGCCCTTCCGCCGTTCTCCCGGCCGCCCGATTCGGCATAACTATCAGTGATCACGGACTGGCCGGCCCCGTAGCAAGACGAACGCCTGATCAGGCGCGTAGCGGCCACGAGACCGCTGAACTCAGTCGAATCCTAACTGGCAGTCCGATATGCCGCTGCTGTGTTTGAGACTCGTCCCTGCTCAAGCCCGGTCAAGTTAAACCAGGTGACACGTCTTCCACTTGCGGCCTGAACCGCAAGTACACGGGTCGTTACGACTTCGCCGGGCGTCGGCGGCAGCGAATCGACGCACCAGTTCCGATGGCGCCCGGTCGGCCTTGAGCAGGTCGCACATCTGGCGCATGACCGGCCCGATGTGGCCGAAGAACGCCTTGTAGCTCGGGCACAGATAATGCAGCCCAAGCTCGCCGTCCGGGGTCACCGCGAACCGGTCCTTGGGGCACCCGCCATGACAGGCGAACCTGACCTCGCAGTCCAGGCAGTACTGGGGCAGGCTGTCCCGCTTCGCCAGGCCGAACTCCCGCTGCTTCGGCAGTTCGACCAGGTCGAGCAGCCGGGACTCAGCGATATTGCCGAGCCGGTAAGCGGGCTCGACGTAGTGGTCGCAGGAGTAGACATCACCGTTGTGCTCGAGCGCGAGCGCGAGCCCGCAGGTCTCCGAGTGCACGCAGAGACCGGGTGCCTGCCCGAACCAGTTGGCCAGCGCGACATCGAACATCTGGACGTAGACCTCACCGACGTCCCGCCGCACCCAGTCCTCGAAGATATCGATCAGGAACCGGCCGTAACCGCCAGCCGACACTGACCGCTCGGTGACCAGGCCGCCGTCCTGCACATAGAGCGGCCGGTCCCTGGCCCGCTCGCCCCAGCCCTCATTGGCAGCCGGCAGCAGTTCTTCGGTGGCCCGCTCGACGATCGGGATGAACTGCATGTACCGCGCGCCGCAGTCGTCCCGCAGGAACCGGTAGATCTCCCGACCATGATCCTGATTGGCCGCGTGCACCGTGCACAGCGCGTTCCAGTCCACTCCGTGCCGCCGCAACGCGGCCAGCCCGGCCATCACCCGGTCGAAACTGCCCTTCCCGCCCTTGTCGACCCGGTAAGCATCATGCAGCTCGGCCGGCCCGTCGATCGACAAGCCAACCAGAAAACCATTTTCTGAGAAGAAAGCTCCCCACTCGTCATCGATCAGCGTGCCGTTGGTCTGGATTGTGTGGACGATCTTCTGGCCTTTGCGCCGGTAGCTCTCGGCCAGGTCCACCGAGCGGCGGAAGAACTCCAGGCCCATCAGCGTGGGTTCGCCGCCCTGCCAGGCGACAATCACCTCGCGCGCGCCCGCCTGGGCCTCGATCAGCTGACTCAGATACCGCTCAAGCAACTCCTCCGCCATCCGGAACCGGCTGCCCGGATAAAGCAGCTCCTTAGACAGGAAAAAGCAGTAGGTGCAGTCCAGGTTGCAGATCGCGCCGGTCGGCTTGGCCAGCAGGTGAAAGACGCGCGGGGCCGGCTCGGGAAGCAACTTCCCGCGTACGTCCGGCCCGATCATCATCGGTCGAGTGTAGCGCCGCATGTGAAAGGCCCCGGGACTCCGTCCCGGGGCCTTCAGCTCAGACGACTAGAAACTTCGAGGCTAGAACTTCGACAAGGTAGCGATGAACTTGGAGCTGATCGTTCCAAGTCCGGTGAGGCCGTCGAAACCTGGCGCGGTGGTCAGGGTCACGTTGCGCGTGGCGCAGTTGCCCGTTCCGTCACAGTAGGTCTCTGGGCCCGCGTAGTTGATCGCACGAAGGCTGACAATGTAGCCATTGCTGTTGTCGACCGTGTTCGCGAAGTCGACCCTGATCACTGAAGCCGAATGCGGGTTGGACGGCGGCACGATGTCAGTGAACGCGGTCGGCGTGTCACTCCAGGCCTTGTACAGCTCTGGGTTGAGGAAGCCGAGCGAGCTGCTGGCAGCCGTGTCGGTGTCGGCAATAACACCAGCGAACAGCGGGGAGGCGAGGCTGGTGCCGCC
>DASYAT010000182.1:0-36015 GCA_036501205.1 Streptosporangiaceae bacterium
ACATCTACACCTGGGATGTCCCAGTCGAGCCGCTTGACGCCGAACTGCTCACCAGCGAGCTAGTGACAAACGCGATCAAGCACGAGGTTGGCGAGACAGTCATGCTCGTCATCAGCTGCACCTGGGACCAGTTGCGCATAGATGTGCACGACACGTCGCCGTCTATGCCGGTGCCGATGAACGCTTCCACCGATGACGAGACCGGCAGAGGTCTCATGCTGGTCACCACGCTGTCGACCGATTGGGGCTGGTACCGGACCAGCGCGGGCAAGGCGGTTTACTTCACGCTCGCGTTCCAGGCCGACCTGACCAACATCGACTATCGCCGCCCGCCGGGCTACGGCTTCGGCCACCACACCAGATAGTGGAAGCCACCCAAGCTACCCTGCGGGAGGACGCCAGGTGCGTGCTCCTGCAGGGTCGAACGTCCCACCGGATGGCCGCCCCCCGCGGCCTCCAGGGCGCGCGGCCCACCCCGCCGCGCGCCCTGGATTTTTCCGGGGCCGCTGCGAGCGAGCTGATGCTCCCGACTGAGCTGCGGCGGTTATTTCGCCGTAGCCGTGCGCAGCGCCGCCTCGCGGGCGATGTCCGTCCGCGAGTGCACGCCGAGCTTCTTCAAGATGTGCGAGACATGGGTCGCCACGGTCCGCGGCGACAGGAACATCTTGTTACCAATTTCCGGGTTGGACATCCCGGCCTCGACCAGAGCGGCGATCTTCATCTCTGTTGGCGTCAGGCTCTCCCAACCAGTTCGTGCTTGTCTATGTTTCGAGTGAGGGCCACGGCGGATGCCGTGAGCACGGAACCTAGACTGCAAACTGGCAACGTCCGCGACGGCGCCGATCGAGCTGTACACCTCGACGGCGCTGGTGAACGCCGCTCTGGCTGCTTCGCGTTCACTCGCACTAATGAATTCCCCGGCCGCCGCCTCAAGCGCCTTCGCGCGGGCGAGCGGGCGGCCGGCCGCGCTGTATCGTTCGGCTGCCTCGAGCAGCCCGGCCGCATCGTGATCAATCAGGCCATGACAATACAGCGAGTTCGCCTGCCGATGCGGGACCTCTGACCCGGCGCCCAGGGCGCTGGCGTGCCCCGCCAGCGTCTTGGCCGTATCCAGATCATCGGCCGCCATGGCGAGCCGGACGGCATCGGCGAGCAGATCCTCGATCTCATCGAAGTCTTCGACCATGTCAGCGAACCCGGCCGTGAGTTCGGCGAGCGCGCTGGCCGGTTCCTCATCGTGTTCCCTGGCCAAGCTCCTGGCCAGGGCTAGCGAACCGACCAACCGGTTGCCGAACCGCTCCGCGTGCGGGGTCGCGGCCGCCAGATGCGCACGAGCGTCGTCGATCTCACCGCGATGGAAGCAGATCGCTGCAGCGACACCCAGGTCGCAGCAGATCGCGGCCGGCTCCTTCTGGTCTTCGTGCAGGACCAGCACCTCGGTCAGCGCGTCGTCCCAGCGCCCGGCCGCGAACAGCAACTGGCCGAGCGCGCTGCGGGCCTGGGCCAGGCGCACGGCCGAGCCGACATAGTCGGCTAGGCCGTGGGCTTGCCTGGCGGCCGTGACGGCCTCGTCGTGCCGATCCAGGTTGCCGAGCGTGACCGCCTTGTTGATCTGCAACAGCATCCGCAAGTCGGTCAGGGCCGGCTCGGCCTGCGTGACCGCCAGCGCCCGGTCGAACAGCGGCAGCGCATCGGTCATCTGGCCCTGCATGCCCTTGCAGATACTCAGCACGTGCAACGCCCAGCCCATGGCCCAGCTGTCGCCCGTCTCGGTCGCCGCCTCGAGGGCGGTGTCGGCCACCCGCTCGGCTGTCTCCACCTGCCCGAGGTTGGTGTGCGTCCTCGCGGCCAGCACCAGCAGCCGGGCCCGGTGCCTGGCCGAGACGGCGGGGGAGGCCAACGCGAGGTCGAGCGCGCCCAGTGCCTCATCGGACCGGCCAAACAGCATCCGGCACTGCGTCAGCGTCCAGTGCAGGTCGACGATCCGATCAGGATCGGTCGCATGGCCAAGCGCGTCAGTGGCCGCTTGTTCGGCCTCGGCGTGATCCCCAACCCGGTGGAGCGCGTCGGCCAGTCTCGCCACCAGGCTCACGTGCTGGTCAGATCCGACCAGGCAGCTACCGGCCGCCTGGCGCAGCAAGTCGGCCGCGACGGCCGGAGCCTGGCCGACCAGCAACTCGGCCGCGCCTGCCAGCCACTTGAGAATCCAGGCGTCGACCGGAGCGTTAGCGTTCCCGCCGACATCGACGGCCCAGAGCAACTGCCGGGCGACCCGGTGGGCCTGGGCTCCGGCCTCGGCGAGCGCCCGCCCCGCATCGCGGTGCCAGGCCGCTCGTACCGGCACCGGTATCTCCTCGTAGAGCGCCGCGCGGATCAGCGGATGCCTGAACCCGAGGTTGGAACCAGACGCGGCTAGCACTCCGCCCAGGCGCGCCTCTTCCAACGCGGGGACCAATCCGGCCACTGGCTTGCCGAGCACGATCGCCAGGTCCGGCACGGCGAAGTCGACGCCGAGCAGCGCGGCCGCGCGTAGCACTTCACGGGTCGGAGCAGACACGAAGCCGAGCCGATCGGCAATGGCCGCCGACAGCGACTGCGGAGCCGGGCCGTCCACTAGCTCGGCGGATCCCAGGTCCGTGATCGTCACGCTCGAGCTTCGCGCCAGCGCGCCGACTAGCTCGGTGAGATACAAGGGGTTACCGCCCGCACCATCCGCTAGGTGCAGCAGGTTCTCATCGGGATCGCCGCCTACCAGCGCGGCTACCAGCTCGGCCACGGCCTGATCGGCGATTCTAGTCAACTGCACCCGGGCCGCGTCGCCCACCGCCCGCCGCAGTGCCAGCAGGTCCTCTCGTTGCGGCACCGGCCGCATCGTCCCGATCAGCAGCAACCGTATCTGCCGGGTCGATCTCGCCAGCCGACCCCACAACGCGACGCTGGCCTGATCCGCCCACTGCAGGTCATCGATGACCAGGACGGTCGGCCGGACCTCGCACTGCTCGGTTACCAGCGCCAGCAACTGCTCGGCCAGCGCACCGGAGACATCGGCGCCACGATCGGCGGGGATCTCGCCGCGCAGCAACCGGACGATCGAGTTCCGGCGGGGATTGTCGGAAGGTTCCCTTACCCGCAATCCCTCAAGAAGCGGCAAAAGCGGTAATGCCTGCCCCAATTCATCACCGGCGCCCCAGAACACCTCACAGCTCACATCAGCCTCAGCGATCGCCGCTCTCACCAGCGACGACTTGCCGATGCCTGGCTCACCCTCGATGAGTACCAAGCCGCCAAGGCCCTTGCCCAAGTCCCGTACGCGGCTAGTCAACATCGCTAGCTCGCTGTCGCGGCCGATTAGCGCACCGGCCGGGGTCACGGTGGGCACGGAGCGAACTTTACTACCAGAGCATTAGGGGAACAAGCCGCTTTGGGTGGTTAGGTCCCCATCTAACGTCTTCCTCCGGCAAGAAATGCCTTATCAAGGCCCCTTTGCATGGCTCAGTGAAAGTTTCCTGGCACCTTTCATTGCACTTCCCCGATCATTTTCACCGCACGCCATCACGCATATTGCTTTCAATATGTCAGAGATGCTTGTTACGGAGATTTTAGTTATTAAAAATACCGGTTTGGGGACATGAAATTGGCTTGGGCCGGGGATTAGCACGGCAAGACCTTAATACTCCCTGCCGGTCTAGCAGACGGGGCGACCACGTCGCTGACCTCGGGGAACCGCCTTGGAGGAACCATGCGTATCGGGCGAGCCATCCTTATTCCCGCCATCGTAGCTTTCGGCATTGCCGGCCCAGCGGTAGCCACCACCGTTATGGCAGTAGCGACGCCTCAGGCAGCCGTCCACGTGCCAGCGACAACGGCCAACCCGAACATGTATTACCACGTCTAAAGTAGCGCTCCCTATAACTTGAAGTAACGCAGATCTAACCAATCCGCAGCGGTAGATGTGCGGGTATCAGGAGTCCGGTCAGTTCGTCCTCTAAGGTCTGACTAGCCGCTTGGTCCCGGTCGCAGGGTTGCCATGGCCAGCGAGTGATAAATACCGATCTACGGTAGATATCGCCCACTGGCCGGCACCTCACAAGACGCGCACCATCGAATACCGTGCCGACGCAGCGCCACCAGCAGCGGTGCCACCAGGCAGCAGCGCCAGAAGCAGTGCCGTGAGCAGCAGCCAATGAGCAGCAGCGCCGAACCGCCAGCTACAGTCGTCGGGCCCTCGCCGCAGGAGCGGTCCTTGCGCCAGAAGCGGCCTACCCGGCCCGCCCACTCGTTCCGGGGATCACGGTCCGCGCATTCGCCGGGCCGACATCGCCCTCCGGCCGGTGACTCGGAGCCGCAGCCTCACATCGCTGGCGACGACCCGTCAGCCGGACCGGTCAGGCCGCCTAGGTCCGGCCGGCACCGACCGGCTCGCCTGGGAGTCACCGCCGCCATTCGCCGGCTCTTAGTCCGGCTCAGGCGCGTCACGAAGCGCCGAAGATCCGCCCGCAGGCGGTCGGCCCATCGCCGGTCGAGCCACCATCAACCGGCGCCTGGCCACGCGCACACCACGGGTGACTTGACCACCGGGCCCATTCCTGCGCCTCATCGAACCGATCCCGGCTCAACTCGGGCAGCGCGCGTCGAACTTTACAGTTCCTACTTTTCGAACCGATTCAGTTACGCTGGATCTCAGGGTGACATGCAGTGAAATTTCTATCAAGCTTCCTTGTGACACGCCACACTGGCGTCAAAGGCTTTGAACACTGCGACGGTCGCACTAGTTCCGCTCGCGCGGTACTTAGGAAGAGGAGGGACACCGGATGACAATGCCGGGAAGCCCCACGGTGCGGCGACGCCGACTCGCCGCTGAACTGCGCGCCATCCGGGAGAGCAAGGGCAAGAGCGGCGACACCGTTGCCGCCGCCCTTCGCTGGTCGCCGTCCAAGATCAGCAGGTATGAGCTAGCCAGGACTGGCCTGAAGCTCAGGGAAGTCGAGAAGCTGCTCGATTATTACGAGGTATCAGGCTCTCGCCGCGTTCTTCTGCTCAATCTTGCCCGCGACGCCTCGCAAAAGGGCTGGTGGGAAGAGTACACCGACTTTATAACGACCGATTACCAGCAGTTCATCGGCCTCGAGCACGAAGCTACGTCGATTGATATCTGGCATGTCGAGGTCGTATCCGGTCTATTGCAAACCGAAGCGTACGCCAGGCACATAGTTCGCAGCTACAACCAGATTGAGCCAATCGCGCCCGGCATGATCGAACGCCTAGTAAAAGTACGGATGCAACGCCAGCAGGTTCTTACCAGAGAACCGCCGGTCGACCTGACCATAGTGCTCGACGAGTCCGTTCTCAGGCGTCGGGTCGGCGATCGCACAGTGATGCAGGAACAGCTAAAGAGGCTGATAGAGGTCGGTGACCAGCCGAACGTGACGCTTCGCATCCTCCCACTCGAAGCGCTACATACCGTATTCTCGGAGTCGTTTGTAATATTTCGTTTTGGGCAAGACAGCGACGCTATTTTGCAGGATGTGGTAAGCGCCGAGCATTTGAAAACTGACTTCTCCGTAGAAGGTGAACGAGAAACTTACCTCCATCGGATCGCATTTCAAATGCTCAGAGACGCGTCGCTTGACCCGGCAGCCTCTAGAGCGCTGGTACTCGAGACAGCCGAGTCGTATTGGTCAGATGCTCAGCGGAACGACCTAACTAGCTGATAGAGTACCCACGCGTATTCGTGGTTGCCCCTGCGTATTCGCATGTTTTCTGGTCATTAACCATCCGACATTCTGCGAGGTAAAGGACGTGAGCAATCTAATGCTCGACGGCCATCAGGCACCAGATTCGGGCTGGGTCAAGAGTTCACTCAGCTTCGCGAACAGCAACTGTGTCGAGGTTGCGAGCCTGCCCGGTGGCGGCATCGGCGTTCGGGACAGCAAGAACACCGAAGAACCCTTTCTTCGGTTCACGCCGGACGAGTGGACTGCCTTTCTGGGCGGAGTCCGTAACGGAGAATTCGACCGTTTCAGCAGGTTATGGGTGTTATGGGTGCGATTAGCCCCAGTAAGGCCGAAGGCGAGGATCGGCGTAACAGGCGATCCTCGCCTTTTAATGTTCGCGGGGCGACCTAAAGATGATCATGCACGTCGGCGGCGTGCCCGATCTGGGCGCAGGTGCGTGGCTTGTGACCAGCGGGACTGCGGAATGCGCTAATCTCGACAGGCATGACGGAAGACGCGAGCAGGCCGACCTCCTCGGTTGACGCGTCCGTTCCTAGCGTGGCGCGCATGTACGACTACATGCTCGGCGGCAAGGACAACTTCGCGGTTGACCGCGAGGCCGCCGAGCGATCGATCCGGGCGGTGCCGCAACTGCCCTGGTTCGCCCGCGAGAACCGCAAGTTCCTAGGCCGGGTCGTCCGGTTCTGCGCGGCCGCGGGCGTCAGCCAATTTCTCGACATCGGGTCCGGCTTGCCGACCATGGACAGCGTCCACCAGGTCGCGGAGCGGGTCACCGCGAATCCGCAGGTCGTCTACGTAGATAACGATCCCGTCGTGGTCACCCATTCACGGGCACTGCTCGCGACGTCGCATACGGCGGCCATCCTCGGCAACGTGATCCGGCCGGAGGAGATCCTGCAAGACGCCGAGCTCAAGGGAATGCTCGACTTCAGCAAGCCCGTCGCCATCCTCTTGATTGCCATCTTGCATTTCGTTCCCGACGAGTTCGACCCTGGGCGGAGCGTGGCGGTGCTGCGAGAGGCCTTGGCCCCCGGCAGTTTCCTGGCCGTCTCGCACATCCGGTTCAGGCCCGGTCAGGTGGAGGGAACCACTCCCCTGTCCGAAGCAGCGCGCGAGCTCGGCGAGGCCAGGAAGAAGATGCCGCCGACCGCCCCGGTCAGGGACAACGAACAGATCGGCGCGTTCTTCGGCGACTTCACGGTTATCGACCCCGGCCTGGTCGATGTGTGGAACTGGCGGCCAGACCACGAGAGCGTCACGAACTCCAGCGACGTCATGACGCTGACCGGCGGCCTGGCCCGCAAAGACAGCTAGCCGGCAGCCGCAGTCGGCCCGGCTCGATGATCGGCTGGCGCAGCTCTTCGGGTCGGCTGACTGGATCCGGCTCGGCGGACGTGATGCAGGGCCGCGCAATGCGTTTCTAATAATCGGCAGTTGTCAGGTCGTCGGAGCGGCCGGCGGCTAGGCGTGACCACTGGGCGGTGGGCCGGCCGTTGGCACGGAACTGGTCGCCGTTGGTTTCGAAGTGCCAGGGCCAGCCGATCGGGGAGTCCTCCCACGGATCTTGGCGGCCGTAGACGGTCAGGTCGAGCAGCGAGTATGCGGGCGCCATCGCTTCGGCGGCGCGGCCGGTAGTCCAGTAGGTCTCGAATACGCGCTCGCCCTGGCGGAGGTAGCAGATCCACGCGCCGAAGCCGCGGTCGGCCAGAGTTCGCGGACCTGGCCGTTGAAGAACGTGCAGCCCTCGCACTGATGCTGCGCGGGCTGGCCGGTGTGCCACATGCGGAAGTAGGCGACGAGCTGGTGGCGGCCTTCGAAGGTCTGGAGCAGCGTGACCTTGCCCCCTTCGCCGATCAGGTGGGTCGAGGCGTCGACCTCGACCATGGGCAGCCATCGGCGGGCGGCCGCGATCGCATCGCCTTCCCTGGTATGAGCCTTCTCGCGGACGAGCAGCTCGTCGAGCTGAGAAGGCCAGCAGACTCATCGCTGCGGGAGATCAGATGCCGGCACCGATTCGCTGCCTGATGGCTTCCGCCTGCTCGGCGTTGAATACTCCTTCTTTGATCAGGCGCTCGGCGTAGTCCAAGGCCAGCTTGACCCGCCACTCGTCGTAGGGGCAGGGGTTCGCGGGCGGGCCGCCGAGTGCCTCGCCGATCGCGGCGGCGATCTCCCTGGGATCGGGCACGTGGCTATCGTCCAGCTCGGCGTTGTCCGGATCGCCTGGCGATACCAGGACCGGGACCCACGCGCCCAGTCTCAGCACGCCGTAGTACCAGCTGTGCTTCCAGGACGGGGTGGCCATGAAGGAGGTCCCGTCCGGGAGCACGATCATCATCGCGGTCTTGACCAGGAACTCGGCTCCCGGCGTAGCCGGAGGCGACAGGATGAGCGCCCGGGCTGCGATCGGCGGTAGCTGCTGGCTGTGGTCTCTGCGAGACATGGGGTCCCCTCCATCTGGCCGGCCGCGGTCGGACGGCTGTTCATGGATCAGTTGTAAGCCACCAGCACGATCGCGAGCTTGAGTAACGAATGCTTATTTGTCTTTGTCGTCTTCCTCGGCCATCGCCTCGGCGACGTACGGGCTCAAGGTGCCAGCCAGGATCGGCACTGGCATCGACTGCAGCCAGACCCGGCCCGGGCCGGTCAGCTCGGCCAGCAGCAGCCCGTCGTGGCCGAAGAGCATGTTCCTGATCCCCTTCACCCGGGTGATCGAGAACTTGACCGAGCCGGCGAACATGCCGATGTGGCCTGGGTGAGCCAGCATCTGCTCGCCCTTCGCCAGGTCGTACATCATCAGCTCGCCGCCGACCTCGATCCAGGCGGTGCCTTCGCCTTCGAGCTTCTGCAGGATGAAACCCTCGCCGCCGAACAGCCCGCCCCTGATGCTGTGCTGAATGCCGACGCTCTGCCGGACGCCGTGCGTGCTCGCGAGCCAGCCGTGCTTATGCACCAGGTAGTGCTCACCGTGGGCGATGTCAACCGGAACGATCTGGCCGGGGAGCCTGGCGGCGAAGGTCACCTGCCCTGGGCCTTCGTACTTGGTGACGAACAGGCCGCCGCCGCCCATCATCCGCTTGATGCCGCGCAGCAGTCCGCCACCGCCCGTGTTCGTCGTCTGCGACATGTGGATGCTTTTGCTCATCCAGACCAGCTCGCCGTGCGGTGTGTACACCGATTCGCCCCGCTCGAGCATGACCTCGAGCACCGGCATGGTCGTTCCTTTTACCACTGATTGCATAATGAATTATCCCTTTAACGGTCTAATGCGGGCGAGTTGCATCAGCATAGCGGTACGGTCCATATTGGCGCGGAGAACGCGCAGGGCTCGATCCGGCGCATCGGGCCCCGAGGCTGGTCATCGAGGCCGAAAACCCGGATCGAAGCAGGAACGGGCGCCTGAGTAACTTTTTGCTCATTCCCGCCCGGCGGCGAGCGCGCGGATGACCTGGCCGATCCGGTCGGGAGCGGCGGCCGCGGATACGGCCTCTGCGTTGTGCGTGAGCGCGGCAGCGGTCGTACCGCGTGCGTCGGCCCTCCGACAGGAGCACCAGATCCGCTTTGCTGTAGTAGCTTCCCAGGACGGAACTACAGTAGAAGGGCGATGTCTGGCAGAACATGCTGGCGCTGCCCGGCTCGACCAGCGCGGCCGAGAGCGCTGCGGTCCAGGGCCGCATGGACGACCGGGCCGCGTCGGCCGGCGCCGCGATCGCGCGACTCAGCATCGCCACCGCGTGGCCGGCCCGCCTGCTCAGCCACCGCGCACCGCACCGGCGGCCCGCCGCCGCGTTGCCTCGACCGGCCTAAGGAAAACAGGCCAGAAGCCCGCGCAAACTGGGCCGGCCTAAGGAAACAGGCCAGAAGCCGGCGCAAATCTTTCTCCCTCAATACTTCTTTTATTATCTTGAAAGATTTGCGCGGGCTTCGGACCTAGCTCCCATAAGGCCGGTCGCTGCGGACCTTGCTCCACCAAGTGCTGCCGGGGCCGTCGTAACTGTGGCCCGCGCTCCAGGTGAGATAGAAGGTGCCTGAGCCGTCGATGGTCATGCCGAAATAGTCGCCGTACGGGAAGACAAATCCGGCTCCGGACCGGGAGACCTGGTGGGTGCTGCTCCACACGGCTCCGCCGTCGACGGTCCGGCTGGCCCAGACGTTCCAGGCGGCGGGACCGTTTCTGTCGTCTTCCCAGCCGACCTCAAAAACGCCTGGCCGCAAGCCCGCCACCACCTTCGGGAAGCCGACTCCGACAGCCGTGCCAAGACTGGAGACGAGGCGCGATTGGCTCCATCGCCGCCCGCCGGCGGCTGACCTGATGAACAGGCTGAGCGGGGTGCCCGCCTTCTTATTGGCGCAATAGGCGGCCAGCACGGTGCCCGACCGGTCAACGGCCAGTGATATCTGGGAGCCGAAGAAGTCATTCGGGCAGTCGGCTACCCGGCACCGCGGCTGCTGCTGGCTGGTCGCGATGACCTTCGTCCCCCACCGGCGGCCACCGTCGGCCGAGGTGATCACGGTCAGCTCGATGTTGCCTTTCGCGCTCTGGTGCTCGGCGCTCTCGGCAAAGTAAACCGAGCCGCTTCTGGCGACCGCGCCGCCCTCGGCGAACCAGTACCGGTGATCGGAGTTCGTCCTGACCGGCCTCGACCAGGTCCGGCCGTAGTCGTGCGAGGCCGCGATGTAGGAGTTGCTGGCGTTGAACGCGACGTAGACATCACGACCCGACCGGGAGATGGCGATCCACGGCTTATCGGTGAAAGACAGCCCGGCCGCCCGGCGGAAATCAGCTTGATCATGCCAGGTCCGGCCGTGGTCGGCCGACCGCATGAACACCACGTCCCAGTCATCCATCCAGGCGGCGTAGATCACGCCGGCGGTACTCACGGCCAGTACCGGATCGTTCTGGTTCCTGGCCAGGACGCACCGGTGCCTGGCCGGCGGGCAGTACCGGCTCGGCACTGCCCGCGTCGCCTTCCAGGTGCGGCCGTGATTGGCCGACGCCCGGAACACGATGCAGTGGCCCTTAGCGCGGGCGCACTGCGAGGGATGGCTGTACCTGGTGGTCAGCTGGTAGACCCAGGCCGAGGTCTGGCTGGCGGCGACGTTGGGCTCCCAGTCATCGGCCGTCGCCCAGCGCCGCGGCGCGGTCCAGCGCTGCGTACTCGGACCAGCCGGATCCCGATGCGAGGCCAGCCCGGTTTCGCGCCCGGACGCGGCCGTGGCAGTACCCGTCGCGACGGGCGAAAGCGTCACCATCCCGCCGAGCGCAACGGCCAGCGTGAGGACCATAAGTCTGGGTACGAGCACTCTGGTCATGTTAATCGGGATCTTTCCTGGCAGACAGGTCCCAGCGGGCCGGCCAGTCCTCTGAGCGCAGCAGGGCGTCGGTGCCGCCGTCGCAGAAGAGCACCGACCCGCAGAAAAACCGGGCCTGCGGCCCCAGCAGGAACGAGACCAGTGCGGCTATCTCCTCCGCCGTGCCACCTCGGCCCAGCGGCAGCGGGAAGGCGCCGATCAGCGGCCCGAGCACCGGGTCGCTGCGGGTCTGCGCCACGAATGGTGTCTCGATCAGGCCAGGAGCGACGGCGTTAAGGCGGATGCCAGCGCCCGCCCATTCCGCGGTGGGAGCATGGCGGCGAACCCACCGGGCGATCGCGAGCTTCGTCGCGGGATAGGCGGTCGCTGAGTCGCCCTCGTCGGCGACCGCCAGGGCCCGGGTTTCGTCGCCGCTCAGGCAGGCTTGCGCGAGCTCAAGCCGCCAGCCCGGCTGGCAGGTCGCGGCGTTGGAGCTGATCGCCACGGCTGAGGATTCCCCGGCGGCGGCCAGCAGCGGGCGGAACGCCTCCAGCAGTTCGACGGTGCCGAAGTAGTTGACGGATACCAGCAGGCTGGCCGGACGGCCGGTCGCTCCCCCAAGGCCGGCGAACATCGCGGCGCCGTCAAGCTTCCCCCCGCTCGCCTCACCTACCCCGTCGATCGCCGCCTGCCGTCCCGCCGGCGTAGCCAGGTCGGCGGTGATGTCAGCGTCCCGGCAGTCTCGGCGGTCGATCCCGATGACGTCGTGGCCGTCCGCGCGCAGCGACTGCGCGGTCGCCGCGCCCAGGCCGGACGCCACCCCGGTGACCGCGAACGTACCCATCTCAGCGGACCGATCCGGTGGGGAGGATCCGCAGGCCGGGCCGGTCGGCTGGGGGCACCAGCACGCAGTGGGTGCCACGGTAGATGGTCGGCATGCACTTATTGCAGTGGATGCACAGCGACTCGCGCGATTCGCCCCGGTCGAGCTTGGCCACCAGGTCGGGCTCTCGCAGCAGGGCCCGCCCGAGCGCCACGAAGGCGAAGCCGTCTGCGATCGCCTCGGTCATCGTGTCCAGCCGGTTGATGCCGCCAAGCAGGATCAAAGGCATGGCGAGCGCGTCGCGGAACTGCGCTGCCGGCGGCCTGAAATAGGCCTCCTCGAACGGGTACTCCCGCAGAAACCGTCGGCCGACCAGGCGAAACCCCGCTCGCAGTGCCGGCGGCAGCGTCGCCGCGAACTCTTCACGCGGCACGTCGCCCCTGAACAGGAACATCGGATTCGCCAGCGATCCGCCACCCGTCAGCTGCAGGGCGTCGACAGTCCGGTCGGCCTCGAGCAGGCGGGCAAGCTCGATGCTTTCACCGGCCCGAAGGCCGCCCGGCACCCCGTCGTCCATCTCGAACTTCGCGGTGACGGCGAGCCGGTCGCCTACCGCCTCGCGCACGGCCCGCGCGACCGCGCGGGGGAACCTGGCGCGGTTCTCGAGGCTGCCGCCCCACCGGTCCTTGCGCCGGTTGAATCTCGGGCTCAGAAAGGAATTCAGCAGGTAGTGGTGCCCCATGTGCAGTTCGATGGCGTCGAAACCGGCGTCCGCGACCACCTCAGCGGCGGTGCGGAAGTCGCGCAGGACGCGCTCGATGTCAGCGGGCGTCATCGCGTGATACCGCGTCCCCAGCGGGCTCAGCCCGGAGGATGCGCACAACGGCTTCGACCTGATGATCCGCCGCTGCCCGACCGGACCGGCGTGGCCGATCTGCGCCGAGATCGCCGCTCCTTCGGCATGCACGGCGTCGGCGAGCCGGCGCAGTCCAGGAACGGCTGGGTGATCCAGGATGATCTCGTTGGGGGCTCCCCGGCCGTCAGGCGACACGGCGCAGTAAGCCAGCGTGGTCATGCCCACGCCGCCGGCCGCGAACGCCAGGTGGAAGTCGATCAGCGCGTCGGTGACCGCGCCGCGCCGGCTCAGGCCTTCGAACGTGGCCGCCTTGATGATCCGGTTCCTGAGGCTGACCGGGCCGAGGACGGCAGGCTCGAACAGAGGTCCAGTTGACTGACCCGCCTCGCTCATCGACTGAACTTACCGCTGCCTGCCAGCCGCGCGACAGCCCCGGCTGGACTCACTGCCGGGGCTCTCGCATTGCGACGTCAGGGAGTGATGAGGATATGAAGGTTGTAATACCAGCCCGGATCTGGCGTCGAGGTCCCTGGATGGTCAGTTTCGAAACGGCACGCCGAAGTCAAAGTATCGGGTGGATCGTTTTCGGCGGCAGCGTCGGCCGCACATACAGACTGGCTACTGATCGGACCGAAGAGAGTATTGGTGTAGCCCCCGACCCTAGCCGCCTGGGCCGTGCCGACCGAGACCGTGGCCATGCTCGCTATCCCCGTCGCAAGCACGAACGCGGGTCCGATAATAGCTATCCGCCATCGTTTACTCACCATTCAGCACTCCTTTACGTTAAACGTTCGGCGCCTGGCTCTCCGTAATGCTGAATTTCGTTTTCAGATTAACCGTCCCACTTGCACAAGTCAACTATGTCATGATTTGCGCTGACACTCTTGCCGGAGAGCCAATGCTGGCGTAGCCTCCGGTCTCGGGTCAGAGCACTGACTGGACAGTGAGGGCTAGAGACGACCAAGCTTCAGGAAGCGGCATATAACGCTCAGAACGCCGCAGGTTTGCCGATGAGCGAGCTAGCTCTCGCGACGCTCATGCTTCAAGGCGATCGGATAGGTTTCACCGATTGCGCAACCTACATCCATGCTGTGCAGCAGACGGAATGGTTCATGGCCGCGTTCTCGGCCTACACCGATCCGGTCGCCGTGACGGGCGGCCCCGGGCGCAGTCACGCCGACGCATCGCAGCGGCTAGTGAAGATCGGCGCGCTCGACCGGTTGGACGCCGGTAAATGCGAGCAGGCCTGCCTTCATGAACTGGCTCATATCGTGACTCCCGATTGCGGCCCCGGACGTGAATTGCGCGAACCCGCACAGGGCAGAGGCAGCAGCAGAGGCCATCACCACGCGTGGCGCGCCAACTTCATCCTCATCGTAAGAATGTCAATGGGAAAACAGGCCGCAATGCGGTTGCGACATGAATTCGGCCAATGGGGCCTGCCCACGCGCAAGTAGCAGGGATTACCACCTAACTTAGGCACGGACTGGCGAACGAGGATCCTGTAACACTCTGACCTGCGGTAATGCCGCCCAGGGCGTTGGATTTGGGCGCTAAGCCCAGCCGCTGCCAGGCCGTCCGCTCCCGGAAGCGGCGCACTTACCATCCATTGCCGACGACTTACCATCCATTGCGACGACTTCCCCTGCATTACCCTCGTCATTCCGCCCGGAATGACCGTTATGCGGCAGGGAAACGGATGGGAAGTGACGCTAACGAATGGGAAGTGCGGTCCAACGAATGGGAAGTCACTCGCGCCATACCTGCCCACTCACATCCAAACCATCCGATACCAGACAGCGCCGCCGCGCTCCTGGCTGACCTCCGCACTAACTCGACCTTAGTCAGGGCGGTTGCGCCATGAATTCGGCCAGTGGGGCCTGCCCACGCGCAGATAGCGGGGGTTACCAGGGGGCGGCAGCGTTGAGCAGGGCGGCGATGGGCTCAAGGTCTGTTGTGAGCTGATCGACTTCGCTCGGTTCCAGGACGGAGTACGCCGGTCCGGCCAGGTCGTCGGTGAGCGACTCAATCTGCTCCTTGGTCTTCCGGCCGGCTTCGGTGAGCCAGCCGGACTCATCGATGAGCCCGCAAGCCCGCATCCCGTCCACGACCTTGCCCAGCTGGTCCGCAGGCAGGTGGTGGATACGCCCGAACTTCTCGGCGGGCATGTCCTGGGAGAGCGCGTGGAGCACATGGGACTGCGTCCCGCCGATGCCCGCGGCGACCAGGGCGGCGATATGACCGTCCCCGCGGTGCTCGCGGAGCAGGGTGGCCGCGTGCCAGAGCCGGGCGACAGGCTCCTCAGGTAGCGGGAGTGTCCGGAGCGCGGCGTACAGGATCCGTCCCTCCGTGGGCGCGCTAGTCGCCGCCCTGGTGGCGAGGTCAGCGGCCCGCGCCAGACCGGGGGCGTCGGCGAGGGCCCCGAGAATCCGCCTCAGCGCGGCGACGCTGCCCTGCTCGCGAGCGGCGAGCGCCGCCTCGGGAGTGACCGTGTCCCAGACGCGGGGGATGTGGCGGGCAACCTCGCCGTCGGCGAAGTTGTAGAAGATCGCATGGACTACGTCAGCCGGGACCCGGCCCAGCGGTGCGGCCCGGCTGGCGAAGTAGCCGTCCCAGTAGTTCCGCAGGCCGAGCGCCAGGAGCGCATCCGTCGGCTCTTCAGAGAAGTAGGTGGCCAGGTGGATCGGCTCCACGAGCCCGTGCAGCCGGCGGGCGGTATCGCCGGGCACGCGAATCAGGGACTGCATCCGGATCATCTCCTGCGATCGGACCGCCGCCCCTCGCGGGCGGCGCGCTCACCCAGGCAACGAACGGCCCTGCTCGGATCCGACACTTGCGCGCCGTTAGCTGGCCGCCTCGAATCGACGCTCGCCATCGACGTAGGTGGCCAGGACGGCGATGTCGGCGATCTCCTCGGGGCTGACCGCGGTCGGGTCCTGCGACAAGACGACCAGGTCGGCTAGCCTGCCTGGCGTAATGGAGCCCTTCAGATGCTCCGCCCGGCTGGCGAAGGCCGAGCCGCTGGTATAGGCCCGCAGTGCCTCGGGCACCGTGATCGCCTCGTCGGCGTTGAACGGCGCACCGGACGCCGTCCGCCGGTTCACCATGTCATGGATGCCGAGCAGCGGCGCCCCAGCGACCACTGGCCGGTCGGAGCTTCCTGGCAATACCAGCCCGGCGTCGAGCAGCGAGCGCTGCCGGTACAGCCACGCCTGCCGGTCAGGCCCGACGGCCCGCAGCATTCCGTCGCCGAGCTCGCTAGCGAACCGGCCCTGCGGCACGGCGATGACGCCCAGCTCAGCCGCCCGGACGACCTGGCCAGGCTGGACCACGCCGAAGTGCTCGATGCGGTGCCTGGCCCCGGCCCGCGGGTAACGGCGCTGCGCCTGCGCGTAGGCATCGAGCGCCAGGTCGACCGCCCGGTCGCCAATCGCGTGCGCGGCGACCTGCCAGCCTGACCGGTGCGCGGCGACGATCGTGGCGGTCAGCTCGTCAGCGTCAGCCTGGAAGAAACCGCGGTTCCCGGCGTGGCCCGCGAAGTCCTCATGCATGGCCGCGGTCAGCCCGACCAGGGACCCGTCGGTGAAGATCTTCATCGCGCCGATCCGCAGCCAGTCGTCGCCGAACCCGGTGCGGATCCCGAGATCCAGACCGAGACCGAGGCCATCGTCCGGATGGGCCGTCAGCGCATGCAACGCGTCGCTGGCGATCATCAGCTCGACGCGGACGTGCAGCCGGCCGGTGTCGCGGGCAAGCTGATACGCGGCCAGCTCCACCGGAGAGTGACCAACCCAGCCGCCGCCGATGCCCGCCTCGGTGACGCTGGTCAGACCCTCAGCCAGGTACCGCGCACCGGCCCGGTCGATCGCCTCGGCGACCACCGACACCGGGTACGGATGCACCAGCTGGCCGACCAGCCCCTGGGCTTTCTCTTGCAGCAGCCCGGTCGGCCGACCCGAGGCATCGGTGATCACCGCGCCACCCGGCACGTCGACAGGCTGATCGGCCAGACCCAGGTCTGCGAGCACGACGCTGTTCACCACGCTCATGTGCCCCGAGGTGTGCCGCAACCAGGCCCGCCGGCCGGCCGCCGCCTGGTCAAGCCCGTCCCGGTCGGGGTGGCCCGCCAGCTTGTTCTGGTCGTAGCCGGTGCCCACCACCCACCCGTCCAGCGGCGTCTGGCGTGCTCGCCCGGCGACCGCCGCGTAAAGCTCGTCGAGGCTGCGCACCGCCGCGGAGCTCAGGTCAACTTCGGTGAGTGACAGGCCGAACGACGCCATGTGGTTATGCGCATCGTTGAAGCCGGGCAGCAGCGCGGCACCTCGAAGATCGACGACTTCTCGCGCGGGCAAGTCGTCAGGATCAGGATCCACCGCGATGATCCGGCCGCCCGCCACCGCGACCGACCGCGCTCGCGGCCGGGCCGGGTCCATGGTCAGCACCGCGCCGTTGACCAGCAGCAGGTCGGCGACCGGCGCGGGCTGGCTACCCATCGGCGGCCGAGTTCCAGGCACCCGAGTTCCAGGCACCCGAGTTCCAGGCGCCCGTGCGCAGGTCGAACACCGGGCCGGCGAGTTCACCGAGCCGCTGCTTGGCTACCCGCTCGGAGTCGGTCCTGGGCAGGTCGGCGGCCGGCTGCCAGAACCTCGGCACCTTGAACGAGGCCAGCCGTTCGGTGCAATAGGCCGCTAGCTCGGCCGGAGGCACGGCCTGCGGGCCGGCCACGTAGTAGGCCTTCACTTCCTCGCCGCGCAGCTCGTCGGGAACGCCGGTCACCGCGACGAGCCTGATCGCCGGATGGGTCAACAGCACCTCTTCAACCTCGCCCGCCGCAACGTTCTCGCCGCTGCGCCTGATCATGTCCTTCAGCCGCCCCGTGTAGTAGACCCGGCCAGCGGTGTCCATCCAGCCCAGGTCACCGGTATGGAACCAGCCATCGTGAAGCACCCGGGCGGTCGCCTCCTGATCACCGTAATAGCCGTCCATCATCACCCCGCCCGCCAGGATGATCTCACCTCGCTCGCCGGCTGCGACCGGCTGCCCATGCGCATCGATAATCCGCGCCTGGCGGTAGCTCACCGGTAGGCCCAGGCAGCCGGTGCCGACCAGCTCGTCATGATCGGCACCGGTCACCTTCAGGTCGGCGCCGGTCTCGGTCATGCCGAAGGTCTCAAACCAGGGAACGCCCCAGCGTTCCTCCAGCGTCGCGTGCAGGGCCGGCGGGATGGCCGAGCACTGCACCAGCCTGACCGAGTGCTCGCGGTCGGCCGGATCGGGCGGCATCCGCAGCAGCAGCGCCGGCATCGCCCCCAGGCAGTAGAAGTACGTCACCCGATGCTCGCGTACCTTTGCCCAGAATGACGAGGGGTGGAATCCGTCGAGGATCACCAGGGTCGCTCCGGCTAGCAGCCCGGCCGCCACGTTCCACTGCGGGTCGATGTAGTGGAACGGCTGCGCGGTCAGCATGATGTCGCCCGCATCAAGGTAAGGGAAGCCGGCGACCAGGCTTCCGCCGAGCTGAGTCCAGTAGCGGTGGGACAGCACGCAGCCCTTGGGCCGGCCGGTCGTGCCCGACGTGAACTGGATGTTCGCCGTTCCGGCCGGGTCGGGCCGGGCGAGCCCCGGCCTTCCGCCGGTGACCTGGTCCGCCGCCGCGGCGATCTCCTCGGCCGGCACGATCTGGCTCACCTCGGGCGCTTGCGCCGCGACCCGTTCCAGCAACGGCAGGAAGCGCGGGCCGGCCACGATCGATGACGCTCCGCACGCACTCAGCACGTGACCGGCGTCGGCGCTCTGGTAGCGCGGGTTGAGCGGGACCATGACCGCGCCGATCAGCGATAGCGCCAGCCAGGTCAGCGGGAAGGCAGGCTCATTGCCGAGCATGACGGCGACCCGGTCACCTGGCTGGACCCCGCGCCCGCGCAACGCCAGCGCGTAGCCGTAAGCGAGCCGCTCGACGTCGGAGAACGTGAAGCTGCCCCCAGGATCAAAGATCCAGGCGGTCCGCTCGGGCCAGCGACTGGCCGCCACGGTGACCGCCTCGGCGAGCGTGCCCGGCAGGCTCGCCGGTTCAGTTCCCATCGGCCGCTCCGGGGGCCACGGTCAGTGCCGCGAAGTCGACCTCGGCCGCCATCGTCTCCTCCAGCGCGCAATCGACGCCCCGGTCCAGCGCCTCTTTGGCCAGTGCCAGGGCCAGCGCGGGCTGGGCCTTGAGTTTCGCCGCCAGCTCAGCCGCCACGGCTTCGTGTTCGCCCGGCGAGGTGACCCGGTTGACCAGGCCGAGCTCAAGCGCGCGGGCGGCCGTGATTCGCTCGCCGAGCAGGACCAGTTCCTTCGCCCGCACCGGGCCGACGAGCAACGGCAGCAGCCGGGAGATCCCCCCGGTGACGCTCAGGCCGACCGATACCTCGGGAAAGCCGAACTGCGTGTCGTCAGCCGCGACCACCAGGTCACAGCCCAGCGCGAACTCGCAGCCGGCTCCGAGCGCATAACCGTGGACGGCCGCGATAACCGGCCCTGGAAATCTCCTGATCGCCCTGGTCACGTCCTGGATCCTGGCCACCCGGACCCGTGTCTCCAGCACCGACTCCGCCGGGATCGGCTCCTTCAGGTCGTGACCCGAGCAGAACGCCCGGCCTCGCCCGGCCAGCACCACGACCCTGGCGCCGTCCCGCCCGGCCCTGGCCAGGCCGTCGATGAGCCCTTCGGTGAGGTCGGGCACCACCGCGTTAAGCCGATGCGGCCGGTTCAGGTAGATCCGCGCCACCGACTCGTCCAGCTCGTAGTCGACCACCACAGCAGATCCTTCCGTCAGCCGGGCCTGGACTGGCGATTTCGCCGGCGCGAATGCCGGCGAGCGGCGATTACTGACCCAGCATGGCGGTGACCTGGGCGAGATCGAAGTAATCCCGCCAGGCGCAGATCCGTCCTTCCCGCAGTTCGAAGGTGCCCATCACGGGAAGGGGCGCTACGTGCTCGTTCATGGTGAGCGTGTCGATGCGCTCGGTCAGCACGACGTTATCCCTGACCGCGAGATGCACGATGTCGACCTTGGTGCTGGTGAACATGCCGAAGAAGCCATCCAGGAAGGTCAGGGTGGCTTCCAGGCCGACAGCCGGCTCGAGTGGAATGTTGTGGTAAACGACGTCGTCGGTCAGGAAAGGCCGGAGCAAGGCACTGTCGTGGGCTTCGAGTGCCGCCAGGCACGCGCGCACCGTCCGCTCGGCTTCATCCCCATTTGCCACGACAGGCTCCTTAGCTGATGGTTCGCTGAAGCTAAGCATAGAGACGCGGCCACGCCGGCCTGAGGCTGGTCAGCGGCCGCTTAGCAAGCCGCTGACCGCGAGGAACAGGATCACTGCGACTATGACGCACAGCACTGCGATGCGCAGGGTCCGGTGCGCGCCTGGGACCCGGACCCCTGGATCGGTCTCGTTCGGTGTCGCCATCAGGGTCACGCCTCCTGCTGGGATTCGAGGTTGGGGGTGACCGGGCCGGTGCCGGCCGATGCGAGTCCGCGGCGCAGAAGGCGCCCGGCCACGGCGGCGCCGGCCCATCCGATCGTGGGGAAGACCAGGATGGTGAAGGCCAGAAGGACCGTGCTGTTGCCCAGCCGGTCACTGATGGTGCCCCGGAGAGTCCCGCCGCCGTCCTGGTCAAACGGCCCGCCGCCGCCAATCACGGCGACCGCGACGGTGGTGTACACGTAGAGGCCGAGGCTGCCGGTGATGCCCGCGAGCCTGGCGATGCGCCGCCCGGCGACCGGGTCCCGGCTCCACGCAGTGCCAGCGGCGCCCACGGCGAACGGCACCACGATCACCTGCACCAGCCGGTGCCAGGGCACGGTATTCGGCAGGAGCTGGTCACCGAACGTGAACCCGTGCAGGATCAGCCAGGTCACGGCGATGATCAGGCCGCCGGCCAGGCCGGGAAGCGCGACGCCGGGCCGGCGGACCAAAGCGCTGGCGCCCAGGAAGACGCCGGCCACCAAGACGGCCAGGATCGCCGTCACGATCCACTCGCCGCCACCGAGCCGGTAGCTGACCGCCATCGCGCCCTCCAGGGCGATGGCACCGGCCGCGAGCACGATCATCGCCCAGACCCCGGCGACGGCCCGTCCCCACGGCGGCATCACGAGCGCAGCGCCAACGCACCCGGCCGCGAACCGCATCCGGCGGAACCGGCCCTCGATGTGGCCGATTTCGCCGAGCATGGCCTGCCCCCACTCGGCCCGCTCCGGGGTCAGCAGGCCGGTCGCCCAGCGCGTCAGCCGAAGCGGCGCGTCCTGCGCCGGACCGTCAAGGAACCGCTGCGGATCGCGCCGGTACAACGCGATCAGAATGCCCAGCAGGCACAGCATGGGGACGAAGAACAGGCCACCGAGCATTTACGCCTCACTCCAGCGATTGTGCGGGCTCCGGGTCGTCCGGTCGGCGCTCGCGGCGGTCAGTTCCGCCACGAATGCCCGGCCGGCCGGGCTAAGCCGGTAGAGATGGCGCGGCGGCCGGCTGCCTTGACCGGGTTCCCAGGAGGTGTCCAGCAGGCCCCGGTCGGCGAGGCGGACCAGGATCGGATACAGCGATCCGGATTTCAGGTGCACCTCAGCGGCCAGGTTGTAGCCATAGCGCCATTGAGCCGGATCGGCGGCCAGCGCCTGCAAGACGCTGATCGCCTGGGCTGAGGGAGGCCGGTTGCGCTGCATGAACGTTAACTCTACACATGTAGCCGTAACGTCGGCAGGCTTTCGCGCTCCCATAGTGGCCGGCGGCATCGAAGGCTGCCGGCTCGGCCTGGTGCGCACGGAAGCCCAGGCGGACGGTGAACGCGCAGGTGCAGGCGCCTGGAGCCAGGCCGGAAGCAAAGTCATGAACCTTTCCGGTCACATCCTTCACGCGAATGCCACCTGGCCACGCCAGCCCCAGCCAGGCCGCCGCGATCACCTCCGGAAACAGATGAATACGCGCTTTCATCCGGGTTTCCGGGGATGAATATGCGCATTCATCTGCCGGCCCATCCCCGGGTCGCCTACGATTTGTCAGAATGAAAGCCCAGCCCGCTTCGGTTTGCCAGAAAATGAAATTCACGCGCCCTTTCCATTGTCGCTCCTTAATGCGCTGACCATGCTGGCACGGTCCCAAAGCATGGGTCCACGGCCAAGAGCTAGCATCCATTCTGGCAACGCCCTAAGGCCGATGCCACCTAGCGTAAGTTGATCTTGGAATGGGCCGCACCTTGACGGCCGGGGACCGGACACGCCGCCGGGGGCGGAGGTTCCGCCGCGCCAGGGGGATTCTCTGGGCGGCCGCAGGAATGCCGGAAATGACCTGATTTTAAGTGGAGTCTTTCCGCGTGATGGAGTGTTTGCCGCGGATTTCCGCGGTCAACGCTCCACTATGCGGAAACTCTCCACCGCAGACCGCCGCGTGCCGAGAGCAAGCCGGACGGCGGGCACTCGCGGCGCACCGCAGATCACGAGCATGATCGAAATAACCTAAGTGGCATTGGTCCTAGGGCGAGCACCGCCGCCGGCAGTCCGACGCGCTAGCTCGGGCACGCAGTGCCACCCGCGCCAATCTTTCTCGCCAAAAAGATCCTCGATCGAAACACCGAGAATTCTTTCGATGGAAGAAAGCATCGCGGGGCCTTTGTCGCCAGGGAAGGCCGGCACCGGTCGCAGGGAGTCACGCGAGCGTTTGCGCCCTCTTGGGGAGGGCACGACGGTAAGCATGCGACGCCGGATGATCATCGGTACCGGGTCTTAGCGTGGGATCGGCCGCACCGGGCGGGGCGTCCCTGTGGATTCGCTTCCTGTCCGGGCCAGACATCGACGGGCTGGAGATTCCCAACAGCGAGATCATCGCGGCGGTCGAGGATGCGGTCCGCGCCCATGGCGATGGCCGGGTCGTGATCGAGCCGCGAGTTCACCTTGTCCCAGACAATGCTGGCGCGGGCCATTTCAACGTGCTCCGCGGTCATCTGTCACAGCCAGGGGTCAGCGGCATCAAGGTCGTCGGCGACTTCGTGTCGAACTACGCGGCGGGGCTGCCCAGCGAACTCGGGCTGCTGACGCTGTATGACCCGCAGACCGGCGTGCCGCTGTCGATCATGGACGCGACGCTGATCACGGCGTGCCGGACCGGCGCCATGACGGCAGTGGGTGCCCGCTATCTGGCCCGGCCGGACGCCCGGATCCTGGGCCATGTCGGGGCCCGGGGCACCGCCTTCTGGAATGTTGTCTTGCTGGACGAGATGTTCGATCTCGATGAGATCCGGGTGACCAGCCGCCGGCCGGAGTCGCGCGAGGCGTTCGCGGAGCAGCTGGCGGCGGTGTGCCGGGCCAGGGTTCTGGCAACCGCGACCGCCGATGAGGTCTTCGACGGCGCCGACATTCTGGTCGAGGCCTCGCGGCTGACCGAGCCTGAGCCGCTGCTGCGCACCGCCCTGATCAAGCCAGGCGCTTTCGTCGTACCGTACGGCACGATCAGCGCGGTCGAGCTTGACCTGCTCGACGTGATGGACAAGGTCGTCGTCGACGACTGGCGGGAGGCCCAGTCAGGAAGGTTCGGAGCGCTGCGACCGCACGTGGACAGCGGCCGGCTCTCTCCCGCCACGCTCTACGCAGAACTCGGCCAGATCGTGACGGGGCAGCGGCCGGGCCGGGAACGCGACGACGAGCGGATCTTGCTCTGGCACCGCGGGCTTGCCATCCTCGACATCGCGGTTGGCCTGGCGATCTTGCGCCGGGCGCAGGAGCGGGACGCGGGAACGATGCTCAGGTACCGCTAGCCGTGCCCGCCATCACGATTACCGAGAACGCGGACTCCGACCTCGCCATCGTCCGCGCGATTGCGGCCGGCGAGGCGGTGAGCATGGAGCCGACGTTGCTGGCCGCACTGCAAGAGCGCTGCGACCGGGCCCGGGTGCTGCTCAGCGACGGGCGTCCTGTGTACGGGGTGAACACCGGCATGGGGGCACTGCACGGGGTTCGCCTCACCGGCCAGCAGCAGCGGGCGCGCCAGCGCAACCTGCTGCTCGCGCGGGCGACCGGCGGGCCGCCGTGGCTGGACCGGGCCGAGGCCCGGGCGATCATCGGCGTCCGGTTGCTGACGTTCCGGTCGGGGGACGCCGCCGTGTCGGCCGACCTGTGCCAGCGGCTCATCGAGATGCTGAACCGCGACCTCGTGCCCGCCGTCCCCCGGACGGCGATGGGCGCAGCCGGCGAGATCATGCAGCTCGCGCATGCGTTCGGGCCGCTGGCCGGGATCGGCGAGGTGCTCGGCTCCGGCGCAGCCACGCAACCCGCGTCGCGGGCCCTGGCGGACCACGGCCTGACCGAGTACAGCCTCGGGCCGAAGGAGGGCATCGCCCTGATCCAGGGCGTGGCCGGAACGACCGGCTTGTCCGTGCTCCGCCTGGCCGAAGCAGGCAGGCTCACCGGCCTGATGGAGGCATCGGCGGCGCTGTCCATCGCGGCCGCCGGTGCATCTCGCGATCCATACAACGCCGCTCTCGGACGTGGTGATGACATTCTCGACGCCGTCCTGGCCCGGATCCGTGGCCGCGCCGGTGATGACTCGCAGGCGCGGGCGCTGCAGGCACCGGTGTCCTTCCGGGTAGCCGGGCCGGTGCTCGCTCACCTGCACCGGGCGGCTGGGCTGCTGGAGGCGGCCGTGCGGCGAGCCCTAGCCGGCGTCACCGATTCGCCTGCCTTCATCGGAGACCGGTTTGTCGGCACAGCCGGGTTCCACGGGATCGACCTGGCCGCGCACTGCGACCAGCTTACGGTCGCGTTCTGCCATGCCGCCGAGGTGGCGGCGGCGCGGATCCACCGGCTGATGGATCCGGCGGTCACGGGCCTGCCGCCTCAGCTGGCCCGCCAGCCTGGGCTGGAAGCCGGACTGTCGCCCGTGCACAAGCGGGCGGCCGGAGAGGTGCATGAGATGAGGCGGCTGGCGGTCGCGACTCCGGTTGGGCTGATCGAGACCTCCGGGGGTCAGGAGGATGTGCAGTCGTTTGCCTGGGAGGCGGCGGACAAGCTCAGAACCGCGTTGCGCCATGCGCGCGCCGTTACCGCCTGCGAGCTGCTCACCGCGTATCAGGCCACGCAGTTGTCCGGGCAACCGTCCCCGCCAGGCTGCGCACCGATAGTCAGCTGGCTCGCCGCGATCATTGGCCCCATTCCCGCGGACCGGCCGTTCGGCGTGGACATCGAGAACCTGATCGGCGCGGACTGGCCTGCGGGCTCGACGGCCGAAGGCACCCGCGCAAATCTTTCAAGATAAAGAAGACTTTGATTATTTAGAAAGCTTTGCGCCGGCCTTGGCGGGCCGGCCTGAGGCCGGTCAATGCGGCCCGGAAACGCCCCGCGCACCTGCCTTCCGAGCAGGTGCGCGGGACGCTCTTTTGCTTACTCCCGGATGCCGATCGCTTCGACCGGGCGGGTGCGTAGCGCATGCCGCGTTGGCAGGGCGAGGGCGACCAGGGCCAGGAAGGCGGGGACGCCGGCGATCGCGGTGAGCCAGCCGGCCGGTGTGTAGGGGCGGAGGGTTCCGGTGAGCGCGTGGCTGAGCGGCAGCAGCGCGGTGGCCGCGATCGCCAGGCCGGTGCCGAGGCCGATGATGATGATCAGGACGGCCTCCCAGCGCGCCATCGACCTGACCTGGCGGCTGGTGGCGCCGGTGAGCCGCAGGAGGGCCAGCTCGCGGCGGCGCCGGAGCGCGATCATGATCAGCGTGTTGAGGATGGCGATCGAGGTGAAGGCGAACAGCATCGCGACGAAGAACGGCCCGAGCCAGTGGTTCAGCTCGTTGCTAGCGTCGTTGGCGGTGGCGAGCGAGGCGCTGTCGCCGACGTGGAGTCCCGGGTAGCGGTGAGCCAGCGCCTGCAGGCGCCTGGCCACAGTCGCCGCCCGCTGGCTGGTCTGGACGAGGATCGTGCCGAGCAGCGGGTTGGTCTGGTGGGCGGCGGCGAGCCGTGATGCGAGCAGGGCGTCGCCGAACGCCAGGTCGCGGGTGTAGATCGCCACGACGGTGGCGCGGGTTCGGGTGCCGTCGCCGAGCATGACCGGCACGCGGTCGCCGACATGGGCGCCGGCGGCGGTGGCGGTGTGGGCGCCTAGGGCGATCGTGTCGCCGTGCAGTGCGCTCAGGGAGCCGGCGATCACGCCGGGTTTCAGGCCGCCGCCCTGGCCTCCGGTGAGGATCTCGGCGGGCAGGCTGTCGGTGACGCCGAAGCTCGGGCCGAGTGAGGTGGGTGTCAGCGCGACCGCCGAGCGCACTCCCGGCGTGGCGCGGGTGTCAGCCAGCGCGGCTTCCGGGAGGCCAGGCCCGGCGCTGGTAATGGTGAGCTGGCCGGTCAGGGCCGCGCTCCATTGCCTGGTGGTGGCGTGGGCGATGGTTGTGCTGCCGAAGAACATAGTGCAGGACAGGCCGACGGTCAGTACCAGCGGGGTGCTGGCCGAGGAGAAGCGCCGGGTGGCGGTGCGGAGGTTGGCGGCGGCGAGGAATCCGCCGACGGGTGAGATCGCCGCGAGGGCCGGGCCGAGCAGCCGGGCGAGGGCGTAGGCCACGACCGGGCCGAAGAACGCGGCCGCCACCACGAGACAGATCGCGCTCATCTCTGAGGTCGGCGCGGCCGTCTGCGGGCTGGTGGTGGTCGTCGAGACTCCGAACAGCGGGATCGCGGCGGCCAGCGCCAGCACCCCGCCGATGATCCGGCCGGGTCCCAGCAGCCGTGGCTCGGCCGCGGCGTCGGTGAGCGCGAGCGTTGGCGCCACGCGGGCGGCCCGTCGCCCGGCCGCCAGTACCGCGAGCAGCGCGATGGCGACTCCGCCGCCGATGGCCGCGGCTGCTGGCAGCCAGTCGTAGTTCAGGGCAAAGTTCGGCGGTTCGATGCCGTGGCGCACAAGGGCGCGGGCAAGTGCCCGGCCCGCCGCGATCCCTGGCCAGATGCCGGCCGCCGAGCCGATGAGCGCGACGATCACCGCCTCCCACGCGATCAGGCGCCGGATCTGACCGGGCGTCGCGGCCACCGCCCGCAGCAGCGCGATCTCGCGTTCGCGCTGCTGGATCGACAGGCCGAGCGTGCTGGCTACGACGAACATCGCGATGAACATCGCCAGCCCGCCGAACGCCGCCGTGACCGGGATCAAGGTCGTGCGGGCCGCCTCGAGCTCCGGATATTCGGCGGCCCCGCGGGCGGCACCCGTCAGCACCTGGGCGCTGCCGGCGACCGCGCGCAGACGGGCCAGGTCGAAGCCGTGGGCGGTGAGCACACCGATGGCGTCGACCAGGCCCGGGTGGCCGGCCAGCCGGGTCGCTTCGGCGTCGGTCAGGAAGACTGCCGACTGGTGGGTGACGGGATGGGCCGGGCGGGCGACGCCGACCACCGTGACGGTTTGCGCGGGGCTGGTGGCGGCGAGGGTCAGCCGCGTGCCGAGTGCTGCCGGGTAGCCCGTGACCACCTCGTCTGGCCTGGCGGGCGGCCGGCCAGCGGTCAGCACGTACGGCGTCAGCGCGGCGCTGCTCCAGCCGTGCGCGACCACCGTTCTGTCGCCTAGCCGGGCGGACACCGGCGCATCGCCGATGGCGGCCTTGACTCCTTGCACGACCGCCAGCTTGGCGGTGAGCGCGGAGCTAATCCGGGCGCGCTCGCCCAGCACGACATCGTGCTTGCCGCCGACCGTCTGCCGCCCGGTCACGACCGCCGCCGCGGCGGCGTAGCGCTCGACGGGTGAATGCGTACGCAGAATAGATTCCAGCTGCATGCCCCAGGCCATCGAGAGCACGGCCGCGGCGAACAGCGCGACCAGCGCGCCGGTGAAGGTGGCGAGGCGGCCGCGGGCCATGAGAACGGCTAGGCGCAGCATGGCTCAGGACCTCCCCAGGCGCGCGAGGCGCTCTGCTACACCGATAGCGTTCGGGGCCTCCAGCGTTCCGGCCACTCGGCCGTCGGCGAAGAGGATGACGTGGTCGGCGTACGCCGCCGCCACCGGATCATGAGTGACCATCACCACCGTTTGCCCGCCGGAGTCGACAACCTCGCGCAGCAAGGCGAGCACTCCGTGGCCGGTGCCGGTGTCCAGCGCCCCGGTCGGCTCGTCGGCGAACACCACCTCCGGGCTGGTAATCAGGGCCCGGGCGATCGCGACCCGCTGCTGCTGGCCGCCAGACAGTTGCGAAGGCCGGTCACCCAGGCGCCGGTCAAGCCCGACCCGCGCGGCGATCTCCCTGACCGCCGAGCGCCGCGGCCGGCGGCCGTCCAGGCGCAGCGGCAGGGCAATGTTCTGGGCGACGGTGAGTGACGGCAGCAGGTTGAAGGCCTGGAACACGAAGCCGATCCGCTCCCGCCGCAGGATCGTCAGCCGCCGCTCGCTGAGATTCTCCAGGCTGGTGCCGCCGAGCGCGACGCTCCCCGAATCCGGCCGGTCCAGCCCCGCCGCCACGTTCAGGAACGTGCTCTTGCCCGAGCCCGATGGCCCCATGATCGCGGTGAACGACCCAGGGAAAAAGGAGACGCTGACGCCATCAAGGGCGACGACTGCGCCCTCGCCCCGGCCGTAAACCTTGCAGACATCGCGCAAAGCGACCGCCGGAGTGCTAGCCGATGCCGGGCGACCCCCTACGGTCGAAACGGAGGTATTGGATGTCGGAAAAGCCGAAGTAGCCATGACGCGAACGTATGGTCGGACCGCCCGGCCCCACATCGTCGGAAGGGCCGTCGAAGTCTCCTACCGCCCGGCGACCGGTACTCCTACTCAGGTAGGAGGCGGGCCGCGATGACGAGTCACCGAGCCGCGGACAGAGTCTGAGTCCGGCGTCGTATCCTTCGCCGCTATCGAACGCTTCTCGTTCCATTAACTTTGCACGAAACGTCTTTCTTGCCTGCCGACGATGTACATAACCGACATTTCCTGGCAATCATTGCCGAGCATGCACAACTTCCTGAATCACTGCGCTCTCCTAGCGTTTCCGGACTGTAGGCTACTATGGGGAAGCCTTGGCGATGCATATCGTCTCGGCGGGGTTGAATTGGTTTCCACGAGGGGGGAAATCGTGACGCGGGCCTCCGGAGCAGCCGCCGGCGGCGTCTTTGTTAGCTATCGCCGTAAGCATTCCGATTACGCGTCCAGGCTTCTGGCCGAAAGACTGATAGCTCGATATAGCCGCGAGCAAGTCTTCCTGGATGTCATGAAAATTGAGTTCGGGGACGATTTCGTCGAGCAGATCAATACCGCCATAGACTCCTGCGGAGTTCTCTTTGCGGTCATTGACCCGAATTGGGTCGCAACGCTTAATGAGCGAATATCGGGCCAGAGAATTGATTGGGTTCGGATTGAAATCGAGTCGGCGCGGGAGCGCGGATTGCGGATCATTCCGATTCGGGTCGACGATGCCCCAGATCTCGATGGCTCCCAACTCCCTGGCGGTCTCAACTGGCTGGCGACCCTCAACGCCTATGAGCTGCGTTCCAGTGCGCTCGACTATGACCTCGATCGCCTGCTAGAAGTCCTGGATTCCTATCTCAAGCCGTCGACGCCGCAATCCGAGGCCATCGAGGAATTCAACCATAAGCTCGATCGCCTGCTAGAAGTCCTGGATTCCTCTCCCAAGCCGTCGACGCCGCAATCCGAGGCCGCCGAGGATCTAGCCAAGGTCGTGCGGAAACAGTGGGAAAAAGAGACCGGGCTGCGCGGATTTCACCAGGGGGCGCAGATGTTGCACGTGTCCTGGCAGCCCGCGACTGAGGGATTCGAAACCTGGAAAGACTTGATCACGACGGCAGAGGACAAAAACGCGGCAAACCCTCCCGATTCTGGCTGGGAACCAACCTCGGCTGGGCTGGCCGGCTCGGATTATCAGCAGATCTGCGCGGTCCTCGACCAGGTTCCGACGCGCCGTCTCGTCGTTTTAGGCCAACCCGGCGCCGGCAAGACCATGCTGTTGATCCAACTGCTGCAGGGCTTGCTGGACAGACGCCGGCCCGGCGATGCCGTTCCTGTCCTAGTTTCGCTGGCCTCCTGGCGTCCTCTGATCGAGGATCTGCATACCTGGCTCGATGGCCGGCTGGCCATCGACTACCCGATCTTGCGTGCGCGCGTGCCCGGCCAGAAAATCAGCTACGGGCGGGCACTGCTGGACGAGCACAAGATCCTGCTGCTCCTGGACGGGCTCGATGAGATACCGCCGGAGGAACGTCCCGAGGCCATCAGGAGAATCAACCGCGTCCTGGGCGACCATCCGGAAGGGCTGGTGGTGGCCTGCCGCAGGGAGGAGTACCTGGAGGCGGCCGAGCCTGCCGCAGGCCGGCCCAGCAGGCGAGCGATGGTACTGCGCGGAGCAGCAGGCATTGTTCTGCAGCCCCTGGAGCCAGGTGATGTCGCTGGCTACCTGCAGCGCGGTGCTCCCAATCTGCACGCCCGCGATGAGTGGGAGCCAGTGACGAGCAAGCTGGGGCCGGGGACCGAAGTGGGAAAGGCTCTGACGACTCCTCTGAACGTCACGCTCGCGCACGTTATTTACAACGACCCCGACTGGCAGCGCGACGCGGGATCAGTCGAGAGGCCGGCCGACCTGCTGACGTATCCGACCGCAGAGAAAATCGAGGAGCACCTTTATGCGACCTTCATCAAGGCCGCCTACCGGCCTGATGAGGGAACCCTGCCGACGCAGGAGAAGCATGAGAAGCCGCCCCCGCCGCCCCCGGCGCTCGATGATGCTCACCGCTGGCTGATCTTCCTCGCCCAGAAACCAGGCCTGATCTGGTGGGAGCTGCGGGATTCTCTTCCTTCTTGGCTCGTGCCGGTGGTGATCGGGCTGATCTGCGGTATCGCTGCGGCGATCGCTGCCGGAACGGGCGCCAATGACGGGGTCGGCATCGGCGTGAACCTCGGTGCCGGGATGATCGCTGGCCTCGTGTTTGGGCTGCCATTCCGACTCTTCAACCGCGCATCCAAATCTGACCCGGCCGGGGACGCTAAGCCAGTCACGACTGAGCCCATCAAGGGAGTGGCCGGCGGCTTCGCGGGCGGTATCGTCGGCGGCCTGGCGGCGGGAGCGGCCGCCGTCCTCGGTTTCGGCCACGCAGCCTCGCCGGTCAGCGGGTTGCCAGCGGCCCTCGGGGTCGGCCTGGCGGTCGGAGCCTGCACCACCCTTCCGGGCGGGATCGTGGGCGGGCTGGTTGGCGGATTCACGGCGGGCATCTTGGAGGGCGTGGGGAAAGGGCTGCCGGCCGGCATCGTGAACGGGATTGGCCTCGCGCTGATCGTGGCGGTCATCGTCAAGCTCATCGGGCGGGACACGCCGGCTGCTCGGCGGCATTGGTCCTGGCGGATGGGTCTGTCCGGCGGAGTCATCATCGGCGGCGCTGTCGGGGTCATCGCCGGGTTCAAGGAAAACCCCGTGATTGGCCTGATACTCGGGGCCGCGGTCGGCGCGACAGCGGCCTGGCCGACCGGTCTCCTGGGCATAAAGGTCGGCCGCGCGGAAATTGCCAGCCCTGCTGCCGCCTTGTCCCGGGACGCCCGCGCCTTCTGGACGACGGCGCTGTCCGCAGGCCTGGCGGCGGCGGCTTTCGCGTTCGTCGGGGACGGCATGGCCTCCATTTTCGAGGTTAACGCGAAATTCAGTTTCCCGCTCCTGGTCAAGGACGGCCTCGGCGTCGGCATATCAGCCGGCATTGTCGTCGGCTTCGTGTTCGGCGCTTACCACGCCACCTCGCCGTCATTTCTGATCGCGCGCGTCTGGCTACGCCTGAGAGGTGAGTTGCCATTGGGGTTCATGGCCTTCCTGACCGACGCTCACATGGAGCGCGGCGTGCTCCGCGAGAATGGCGCGGTCTACGAGTTCCGTCACGCTCAGATAGCGGAATACCTGAGGAAGGATGCGGAAGAGGCGGCGAAGCGCAAGCCACGGACCCCCGCCCCTGACAAGGCCTACGCTCGCGTTTGGCGTGTTGGGACGGCGCGGAGCTCTGTGTAGTCAGTTGAGGGTACCGGGGAGCGGCACTTGCCATCCATTGCCGGCGACTTACCATCCGTTGCGACCACTTACCCTGCATTACCCTCGTAATTCTGCCCGGAATGACCGTTATGGGCCAGGGAAACGAATGGTAAGTGACGCTAACGGATGGGAAGTGCGGTCCAACGAATGGTAAGTCGCTCCCACCGCACCCGCCCATCCTCATCCGAACCGCCCGTTACCTGACAGAACTGGCACGCTCTTAGTCGACCTCTCCGCCCCGGACAAGGCCTACGCTCGCGTTTGGCGCCTTGGGACGGCCCAGGACTGCCTGTAGTCAGCTGAGGGTACGCCCAGGCTGGGCGACGCGATGCTCAGCAGCAGTCTCCGCAGCCGGGTGCCCGGCCGACCGAACAGGTCCTGCCTGCACAGCTCACTGACCTCCAGTTCGTGCCATTGCGGCAGCGGCACCAGAGTGCCGCGGACCTCGACGTGAGTCGGCATGCTCTCGAAAATCTGGCGGACGGTGATATCGGTCTCGCCGGTTTCGAGCAGGTCAGCGATCGCTTGGCGGGACGCCTGCGCTGCGTGCGCGGCCGCTAGCGTGCCCGCTCCGCCGTTGAGCAGCAGGCGGTCTCCCCAGATCCGGTAGCCGGGGCCTTCCGCAGTACTCGCGACCACGAGCGAGCGGCGGTTGAAGTAGTCGTGAACGACGCTCGCCGAAAGCTGGGCCACGCTGCTCCCGAGCATGGCCAGGTACGACTGGTAGGCCAAGTTCCGTTCCTGGCTGGTGCGTCCCCGGATGCCGCTCAGATCGATCCGTTCGTCCAGAGTCGGAGCCTCGACTGCCGTCTGGGGGTCAAGGCTGGCAGGCTCATAGCCTTCGGAGTACGGACAGTAGAGGTCAGGGCCGTGCAGGTCGGGCTGGCGCTCGCAGGTCATGGCGGACAGCAGTTCGCGATCCCGCAGCCTCGAGCCCGAATTGGTCAGCCATTCGACGTACCACTGCATGACCATGGTCTTGTTCACAAGATGGCCGGCGGCGAAGGAGTCCTGCAGAAAGTGATCGGCGTAGCCCGCGAACAGCCGGGCGGTGCACCGCAACCGCTGCCGATCAGGATCGGTCGCCGCCTCGCTAGCCTCTGCGATCAACTGCCGCGCCCGCAAGTGAGACGACTGCCACCGGTACCACGAGAAGGGCGCGAAATGGCAGGCGTTGCGGGCCAGCACGGACAGGTAACGCTCCGGTGCGGGCAGCTGGCACTGCTTCCCGAGACCGTCGACCTCGATGGACTCCCTGATGTCCGGCAGCACCCGGACATCCGGGTACCGCAGGGCGCTCCATTCCCGGCGGCTGACCCGCCGTCGCCCCAGCATCCGCTGGAAGTGCCGGTAGGTCTGGGCCCGTACCGCCTGAACCAATGGCAGGAGGAACTCGACCGGCGCGGTGATGATGGCCTCAGGACCGGACAGGTAGTCGGGCAGGACGTTGAGCTCTCCGGCGGTCAGGATCAGGCCACTGCCCGGCAGCCGCATGATCGGCACCCCCGGATAGGACGCGCGCAATTTGTCGACGTCGCCATCGCGCGGGTTCCGGCCGAGCTCATCGAGCAGTGCGCACTGCTCGATGAGCAACTGGGTGGCCGAAGTCGCTCCACGGGCTTCGGGCTGCAACTGCATGATTGCCTGCGGATCCAGGTTCCCCAGCAGGACGTGCTCCCACGCCATATACCGCTGGATCACCGGCACCGCGCCGCCAGAGGCCGCGGGCGTGAACCGGCCTGGCGGGCCGAAGTCGAATGGCTTGCCTGCCAGCACTGAGTCCGCAGCCGCGTCGGCTTCGTCCTCACCGGCGCCGAAACCCGGGCTCACCAGCAAGCCATGACCAGCCGGTACTGCGGCGACCGGCCCGCGCTGCTGCTGCACCACATGTGCGATCTCATGCGCCAGGAGCCACAGCCCCGCCGCAGTGCGCGGGGCCGGGCAATCGGACCGGAGATAAATTTCCGGTCCGATAGTCAACGCGCGCGCTCCCCAGGCCCGGCACAACTGGTCGGCGTTTCGGTAATGGAATCTAATTCCCGACAGGTCTGGTTCTTCGCCCGCCAGCCGGTAGCACCGCCGAATAAGCGTTAACCAGTCCATGCCGCTATTGTGCAGCGCGCCGGCTTCTATCGCCGCGCCGCCGTACGCGCCGGCCGCCGTTGCCACGCAAGCGGCCGTCCTTCGCAAGGACTAGCTCGGCGGCTCCGCGGGCACGCAGATCGTCGCCGATGCCGGATGCACCCGGATCCGCAGTTTCCTGACGGCCGGGCACCACCGTCGAGGCAGCTGGATCTCGCGCATAGCCCCGCCGCTAAGGCAGCGACCACTGCTGGTTAGCACCGCCATCACAAGTGAAGATGTCTAGCTGAGTACCGTCCGTGGTGTTGGATCCCGGGTCGTCCAGGCACTTACGCGAACCGGGGTTGACGAGAGTCCCGTTGAGCAGCTGCCATTGCTGGTTGGCCTTGCCGGTGCAGGTCCACAGTTCGACCGGGGTGTTGTTGGCGTTACTTTCGCGGTAGATGTCCAGGCATTTCCCGTTGATCTGGATGGTCCCGTCGTTTTCTATGGTCCATTCTTGGCCGGCGGCGCCGGTGCAGTCGGAGATGACGACCGCGTTGTCGTTCACGCTCGAGTTGCCGCTGTCGTCGACGCACTTGGACGCCTGGAGTCCCGAGACGATCGGGCCGGTGGGTCCGTGGGTGACGGTAAATGACCAGGACGCGCTGGGGCCTGAGTGCCCGGCGGGTTCGGAGCGGGTGTTCACGACGACGCTGACGCTGTAGGTGTCGCCGTCGGTCAGCCCGGTGAGAGTGCACGTGGTTGCGCGGGTGGTGGTGCAGAACGACCCGCCGGGCGAGGCGGTGGCCGTGTAGCCAGTCAGGGAGAATCCGTTGACACTCGGCGGAACCCTCCAGGATATGGTCGCCGCGTTGAGACCGGTGGCCGCGGTGACGCCCACCGGTGCGTCGAACCCGAGCATCACCGGTAGCGGGCTGTCGCCGCCGTCGTCGCCAATCTCGCCGTTGACGTCAGCGCCCCAGCAGTAGGCCAACCCAGACGTCAATACCGCACAGGTATTGTCATAGCCTGCGGAGATGCTGGTCAGAGGCGGGGTAGTCGGCACGCCGAGGCGATACACGGCCACCGGGACGCTTGAATTGGTCTCTTGCCCGTCGCCGAGGTCTCCGTAGGTGCCGTTCGCGCCCCAGCATTCGGCGTTACCGACTGAATCCACCGCGCAAGTGTGATCCCCGTAGCCGACAGCGAGCCGCGTGAGGGTCCTCCCGGCCAGGGCACCGTTGGTGTTCACGGGCGCCGGGACGCTGGAGTTGGTCGTGGTCCCGATGCCGAGCTGGCCGAAGTCGTTGTCTCCCCAGCAGAAAGCGGCGCCGACGGAGTCAAGTGCGCACGTGTCGAACTCCCCGGTGGCCACGATCTGGGTAATGGTCTTACCCGCCAGCGCACCCGCCGTATAGACCGCGCGCGGCCGGGTGGAGTTGGCCGTGCTGTTATCGCCGAGCTCGCCAAACCGGTTGTCTCCCCAGCAGTACGCGGCGCCGGTGGCAGTCAGCGCGCAGGTATGGAAATCCGAGGCCGTGAGCTGGGTGAATTCCGTGCCTGCCGGCAGGCCGCTGGTGTCCACGGCCACCGGGACCAGGGAGGAGTTGGTGGTGCCGTCGCCGAGATCGCCCGCGGCCCCCCAGCAGTAAATCGTGCCGGCGCTGTCCAGCGCGCAGGTATAGCCGTCACCAGGCGTTATCGCCGTGAGTGTTTTGCCTGCCAGCACGCCGCCGGCATCCACCGCCACCGGAACGGTGGAGATGCCGCCAGCGCTGCCGTCCCCGAGCTGGCCCGTGCTGTTGTCTCCCCAGCAGTAGGCAGCGCCGGCGCTGTCCAACGCGCAGGTAGTGGCGTAGCCTCCGGCGTCGATCTGGGTAATCGTCTTGCCCGCAAGCACGCCCGCCGAGTCAACCGCGTCCGGGACTCCGGAAGAGTTAGTGGTGCCGTTACCGACTTGACCCTGGGCATTCAGGCCCCAGCAGTAGGCCTTGCCGCTTTCGACGGCACAGGTCTGCTCCCCTCCCGCCGAAATGGCCGACACGTTCTGAAATAGCGTACTCGCGCCCTGCGCGGCTCCCGCTGAACTCATCAAGGCCGCTATCGAGTCCGCCGCACCCCGGCCTGTTCGCGGCGACGGCCGAAGGCACCGGCGCAAAACCTTCAAATAAATACTGAGATCTTTGATTATTTAGAAAGCATTCCGATCCGCGCGCCGGCAGCCGGGCGCTGGTGCTGCGCGCCCGGCCG
>DASYAT010000183.1:0-11777 GCA_036501205.1 Streptosporangiaceae bacterium
GGGTTGCGCTCATATCCAGGCCAGCCCGGCCTACCAGGTCCCGGCCCGGCTCCGCGAGTTCATCAACCTGCGCGACCTGACCTGCCGGTTCCCCACCTGCCGCCAGCCCGCCGAACGCTGCGACGCCGACCACACCAAGCCCCACGACCAAGACGGCCCCACCTGCACCTGTAACCTCGGTCCGCTCTGCCGCTTCCATCATCAGCTCAAGCAACATCGCCAATGGCACCTCGACCAGCCCGCACCCGGCACCTTCACCTGGACCACCCCCACCGGACGCACCTATCACATCCAACCCGACCCCCAAGCCGCCTGAATCCCCGGCTCGCGAACCAGCCAGCCAGTCGGCAGGTCCACGTCAGCGGGCGGAGCGCGACGCAGGGATGCCAGTCGGGCCACGGGACAGTGAACACCAGCTGACAGGCTCACGTCAGCGGGTGGCGGCTCGCTCTCGCGCCGCGGCAGGTTTGGTTCCAGGGGTGAGAGCGAGCCTCAATCAGGAACGCGCCGTCGCGGTCCGCACCGGATCGTCGAGATGCTCCGTCATCGCGGCCCGGTACATCGCGACATGCCTGGCCGCCTCCAGCTCCCAGTCGACGATCAAGGTGCGCCAGTACGGTGAGGTAAAGCCGAGCTCCAGCATGTTCACCCGCCCTGATGGCAAGGTTTCTCAAGGCACGACACAGCAGGAGGCAGCGTTGCACACCATCAGCTCACCCGACGGCACGAAGATCGCCTACGACCAGCACGGCGAAGGCCCGACCCTGATCCTGGTCGACGGCGCCCTGACCGTCCACTCGGCCGGCTCCGGCGAACTGGCCAAGCTGCTGGCGCCGCACTTCACCGTCATCGGGTTCGACCGGCGGGGGCGCGGCGAGAGCGGCGACACCCTGCCTTACGCGATCGACCGGGAGATCGACGACATCGAGGCGCTGATCGACCACGCCGGCGCGGCCCCGGCTTTCCTCTACGGCCACTCCTCCGGCGGCCCGCTAGCCATGCGCGCGGCGATCAGGCTCGGCGGCAAGGTCGCCAAGCTGGCCATGTACGAGGCGCCCTACAACACCGACCCCAGCGCGCAAGAGTCCTGGCGCCAGTACCTGGTCGAGCTCGATCAAGCCCTGGCCGAAGGCCGCGGCGGCGACGCGGTCGCGCTGTTCATGCGGTTCATCGGCACGCCGGCCAAGACGGTCGAGGGGATGCGGCGGGCGGCGTTCTGGCCGCGGCTGGAGTCCGTCGCCCCGACGCTGGCCTACGACCACGCCGCGATCCTGGGCGAGTCCTGGTCCGTACCGACCGACCTGGCCGCCCGCGTCGCCGTGCCGACTCTCGTGATGGCGGGCACCGCGAGCCTGCCCTTCATGCCCGGCGCGGCGCGCACGCTGGCCGAGGCGATCCCGCACGGCGAACTGCAAAGCCTCGAAGGTCAGACCCACGAAGTGAACCCAAACGTGCTCGCCCCGGTCCTGGTGAACTTCTTTTAGGCAGAAAGCATCCCGGGGTTCTCTTCCCAGAAACCAGATCAACTCTCGGCGTCCCTGACTACTACCCAAAGCCAACTCTATCTAGGTAGAGTTCTCCGCATGCAACGCAACGGTGGCTTCCGCCGACCCGGCCGGCAGGCGTGACTCAGTGATCGGGCGGCTGACATCTGTGCTGGCCCGGCTGCTGAACGGCGCGGCGCGACTGCTTCCGCCCGAACGGCGGCACTGGGCCGAGGCAGTGCGCATAGAGGCGAGTCAAGTTCCGGCCGGCTGGCTACGGCTGAACTGGCTGGCGGGAGGGGTGTGGCTAGTGGCTCGAGAATCCGGAATGGCGCGCAAGATCGGGTACTGGATCGGGGTGGCCGCTATCGCGGCGGCCGGTGCGTGGGTGGTGTGGTTGAGCTGGCGGACCCATCCGTCGGCTGACCCGGAGAGCGCGACCGACCGGGCCCGGGTACTGGCGGGAGTGGTCGCACTGGCCGTGCTGCCCTGGGTTGGCCGGCGGTCCGGCTGGTTCGGCCCGGTCGGCACCAGCGTCATCGCGCGATTCGTCAGGGTCGCCGGTTGCGCGGCCATCTGCGCGATGGGGCTGAGCCTCATCCATCTGGACCGGCACGCCGGAATCAACGGCGTCCTCGGCTCGGGCACGTTCAACTGGCTGCGCGAGGTGGCCGGCCTCGCCGTTCTCGCCACCGCGGTCGCGACGCCGCTGGTCATCTCGGCCCGACGGCCGCTGACCGAACGCGAAGGGATCTGGGCCCTGGCCGCCGTTCCCGCTATCGCGGCGCTGTTCATCATCCCGCTTCAGGCGCTCGTCGTTGGGTGCGCGGCTCTTGTCCTCGCCGCGACCTCCCAGCGGTCACCGGTCACTCCCCGGACCTGGGCGGCTGGCCTCGTCGTCGGTCTTCCGGCCGCTCTGGCCGGCTGCGCAATCCCGTTCGGCTTCACCAATCTCTACAGCCTGCTGTTCGTCCTGGTGTTGGTGATGCTCCTGGCCGGCGGCCTCGCGGGGCTGATGGCCGCCCGGCTGGTGACCGGTAACGAGCCCAAGGAAGCGCTGCGGGCAGCGCGGATTCGCCAGGGGACGCTGGCAGGCGCCGTGGCCGGCGCTATCGCCGGTCTCGTGCCCACGTCAATCTTCCTGATCCTGGGCGCCCTGCTGATCCTGGGTCCGCTGTTCGGCCTGATCGGCGGCGCGGTTGGTGCCTCGATCACGGCCGACCGCCGCGACCACTCCCTCAGCGCTGGCCTCTACGTATCCAGCTCATGAAGTGAACCGGAACCACCGCCATCACTCCCTCAGCGCCAGCCTCTACCTACCCAGTCCATGAAGTGAACCGGATCGGCAGGTGCTTGATGCCGTTCAGGAAGTTTGATCGGAGTCGCTCGACCTGACCGGTCACCTCGACGGCCTGGTAACGGCTGACCAGTTCTTCGAGAACCACCCGCAGCTCGAGCCTGGCCAGGCTAGCGCCGAGGCAGAAGTGCGGCCCGCCGCCGCCAAAGGCAACATGCGGATTCGGGTCGCGCCCGACATCGAACTCATGGGGCGCGGCAAACCGGGTTTCATCCCGGTTGGCTGACACATACCAGAGGGAGACAGCCTCGCCCTGGTTGATGGGCTGACCGGCGACCTCCAGCGACTGGATGACATTGCGGCGGAAATACAGCACCGGCGACGCCCAGCGCAGGATCTCCTCTACGGCGGCCGGGATCAGGCCAGGGTCTTCCGCCAGTCGCTGCCATTGATCTGGATGCTCAGCCAGGGCCAGAATTCCCTGGCTGATGGCGTTGCGGGTCGTCTCGCTGCCCGCCGCCGCCAGCAAGAACAGGAACATCCGGAACCGCAGATCAGACAGCTCAGCGCCGTCCGGGGTTGCGGCCATCAGCACGGAGACCAGGTCCTCGGGCCCGGCCGGATGCGCCGCGCGCCGGTCACGCAGTCCGTACCGCACCATTCAACGTCAACTACCGGTACACGCCCGCCGAACTGACGCGGCTGTTTGCCGACGCCTGCACCGCCGCGATCATCTACCACCAGCGCTTCGCTCCCGTGCTGGACGAAGCGCTCGCTGGCCTTCCCGCCAGGCCGCTGCTGATCCAGGTCGCCGATGACTCCATGTGCCCGCCGGTCGCGGGTGCGATCGACTATGAGGACTGCCTGGCGGGTCAGGGCGATGTGCTGGCCGCGAGCGGTCACTCCCCCGACGACCTCTACATCCTGTACACGGGCGGCACGACCGGGACTCCCAAGGGCACCCTGTGGCGGCAGGCCGATATCTTCGACGCGGCCCTGGGCGGGGACGAACTTCCCGGAGCCACGCTGAGCCAGCTCGCGGACGCGGCCGCCGCCAGGCCCGCGCTGAATTTCGTGCCCAATGCTCCCTTCATGCACGGGGCCGCCCACTGGCTGGGACTGCGGACCCTGCTTTCCGGCGGCTGTGTCTGCGTCAACGCGGTGGTCGACCGCCTCGAACCCGCCGACGTCTGGACCACGATCCAGGCTCACAAGGCCTACGTCACCTTGCTGATCGGAGAAGCCTTCGCCCGGCCACTGCTCGACGAACTGCAAGCCGGCAGCTACGACGTCTCGTCGCTGCGGGCGATCGCGGTCGGCGGGGCGTTCACCAGCCCCGCGACCAAGCAGCGCCTGCTCGAACTCATCCCCCAGGCCATCGTCATCGACCTGGCCGGTGCGTCGGAAACCGGCAGCGCGCTGCGGCAGATCTCGGGACCGGGCAGCCCGCCGCTGGCCACCTTTACTCCCGGCCCGACGGTCGCGGTGCTCGACGCCGACCGCACGGCCGCGCTCTCGCCGGGGCACGCCGGAATCGGCTGGCTCGCCAAGTCTGGCCGCATTCCCCTCGGCTACCTAGGCGATCAGGCCAAGACCGCGCGGACGTTCCCATTCATCGGCGGCACCCGGTGGTCGGTACCGGGCGACCGGGCCCGGCTGCTCGCCGACGGGCAGGTAGAGCTTCTCGGCCGCGATGCGCAGACCATCAACTCCCTCGGGGAGAAGATCTTCGCCGAGGAGGTCGAGCAGGCCCTGGTCGCCCACCCCGCCGTCCGCGACGCCCTGGTAGTCGGCCGGCCGAGCGAGCGCTGGGGCGAGGAAGTCGTCGCCATCATCGAGCTCATGCCGGAGACGAACCCGGCCGACACCGAGATCCTGGCCGCGCTCGCTCGCCAGCTTGCCCGCTACAAGCTGCCGAAAGCCATCATCCGGATCCCGGAGATCCAGCGCTCGGCCGCAGGCAAAGCCGACTACGCCTGGGCCAGCCAGCTCGCCACCAAACCGGCGGCAGCAAGCAACTGACTACGCCGCAGCTTTGCGAGGCCCTATTCCTTGTGCCCAATATCAGCTGTACGGTCTCGGAGGGGGTGGACCCGATATGGGCTTTCATAGGCGTCGATTCGTCATGCGGTTTTCCGCCGCGCTAATAATCATGACCGGCGCGATCGTGGCGCCAACGGCCGCGCTGGCCCGGCCGACCGTGCCGGCCAGGCTGGCCGCACCGGCCGGGCCGACCAGGACGTTCACCAGCAAGGCCAAAGAGGCTCATAGCCAGGCCACTTCCAGCACCAGCACGGCCGCTCCGAGCAGCGGCACGCTCAAGCCGACGACGAAGACCGCCACGATGAGCACCGCCAAGACCACGCCCAAGGCTGACGCCCCGTGGAAGTTCTACGACAACGCCAAGATCCTGGGCCCCGCGCAACTCGCGGTCGCAGCCAACGGCGACCTGTGGCTGACCCTGAACTCCCAGATCCAGCGGATCACACCCGCAGGATCGATCACGACCTACACCGGCGGGGGGATCATCACCGCCCAGGACCCGGTCGCGGGCCCGGCCGGCGACATCTGGTTTACCGACAATGGCAACATCAAGTCCATTACCGCGGGCGGAACGGTCACGACCTACGACACGTCGTTCCCGATTCCGGCAACCTCCATCGTGGCCGGCCCAGGCGGTGATATCTGGTGGACCGGTGACAACGAATGGCTCGGCAAACTCGCCCCCGGCGGCAGCTACACGCTCTACACCGACCCGGTGATCAGCAACGCCGGCTACCTGACCGTGGCTGGCGGAGACCTGTGGTTCACCGAGAACGACGGCGTAACCCCGAAGATCGGGCGGATGACTCCAGGCGGTCAGGTAACCCAGTTCGGCGACAAGGTCATGACGAATATCACCTCAGTCAGCACCGGCCCTGGCGGCGTCGCCTGGTTCATGAACAATGACGGCGTCACCGGCACCCTGGGCAGCATCACGAGCGGCGGCGCCGTGACATCGTTCACCGACAAATGGCTCAACCCGGCCACGGTCATCGCCACCGGGGCCGACGGAGCGATCTGGTTTAACGCGTCCTGGAGCGGCCTGCTGTCGCTCGGGCGGGCCGCTGCCAAGGGTGACCTCACTGTCTACGTGAACCTAGGCGACAACGACACGACCACCTATCTCACCGCCGACCCGGCCGGCGGGATCTGGTTCTCGGGCGGCGGGCCCGGCCAGGCCGGGGTGTTCACCAAGGCCGAGCCGTCGTTCGCGATCACCAGCCCGCCGCAGGGTGCCACGATCGCGCTCTCTGACCCGAAGTACGTGACCCCGCAGGCCGGTGCCAGCGGCCGCGCCCCTGACCACCGGTTCCTGATCGTCTCCGGCACCGCGGAGTGCGCCGGGCCCGTGCAGGTCAACGGGGTCAGCGCGCCGGTCAAGAGTCACGCCTGGACCGCTCAGCTCCCGGCTGGGGCCGGTCCGCTGACGATCACGGCGACCGCGTCCGGCTGCGGCCAGGCTACCGAGAAGGTCACGCTGATCAGCCTGGAAATCGAGACGCCTAAGGAGAACGCGTCTGTGCCGATCACCGCTGCTCCGGCGATGCCTGAACTGGCCGCCACCGTGAAGGTGGCCGGACTGACCGCCAGCACCTCGTCCGCCGACTTCAAATGGAACCTGGTCGTGCGCGGGAACACCGCGTCCAGGATCAAGAAGGGGACGGCGTGGCACGGCTACTCGGTCACCGCTGCCTCGGGCAGCACGACCGGCACCAGCCAGGCCTGGAAGCCGCACTACGCGCATGTCGTCGGCGGGATCGCCCGGCTGGCCGTCACCGCCAGCCTGCCCGGCGTGCTCGACGATCCGGTGACTTCGGATCCGCGCTGGTTCGACATCCCCGGCACCAACCCGGCCGAAGCCACGGCGGAGCAGTTCATCCAGGACCGGATCGACGGTCAGTACTACGTCACCTACCACCACATCATCTGCCAGGAAAGCACGTGGCGGCAGTTCAGCGGCACCGCGCAAGGCCCGGCCGTGACCGGCGTCCCGAAGAACTGGAAGCCCAACCCTGGCCGGCTGCGGCCGCTGTTCGGTAAGCCGGCCGGGATCGGGCTCGGTCAGGTTGATCCGGCGTCCCTGACCTCGCCCGATGAGTACTGGGACTGGCAGGCGAACCTCACCGGCGGCCTGGCCAAGTTCCATCAGTTCGTCAATCAGGCGAGCGGCTGGACCGGCCGGGAGCAAAAGCGACTGGCCGCCCGGATAGCGCTGATCGCGAAGAAGGCCGGCATCAAGAACCCGCCGAACGCCGTCGATGTCCCCGCGCTGACCAGCGCCGAGCTGCTGCGGCAGATCATCCGCTACTACAACGGCGGCAACGAGTTCCACTTCGGCGCCGACTACGTACTTAAGGACGGAAAGATCGAACGGGTCGGCACCGATGCGTGGGTGGAGAGCCCGGCCGGGGTCTGGCCGAAGCACTGGACTAGCCTCACCGAGCGCACCCCGTGGGACGAGGTAAAGGGCGGCGACCCGAACTACGTCACCCATGTGCAGGACTGCACCAAGTAGGTTTCCTGGATCCCGCGGGCGACGCCGGCGGGACTCTGGGCGCTAAAAACCCCGGTCGATGCTTTCTCCATACAAAATCTCTGCCGCGCGCCAGAGCACCGTAGTTCTTAGACTGACCCGGTGAGCTTTGCGTTGACCGTGCTGGGGGACGTGCGCTGGCGCCAGCAACCCGTGGTGGGCGAGCGCCCGCAGGCGCTGCTGGCGGCGCTGGCGGCGCGCGGCGGCCGGCCGGTGCCCGCGGACGAGCTGATCGATCTCGTCTGGGGTGACGAGCCGCCGGTCAACGGGCTGAAGAGCCTGCAGGTGCTGGTGTCGCGCACCCGGAGCGCCTGCGGTGCCGACGTGATCACCCGCGACGGGATCGGGTACCGGCTCGGGGCGGCGCCGTGCGAGATCGACTGCGTGCGTCTCGCCGAGCTGGTCAGGGAATCGGTCGCCGCCCTCGACCGGGACACGGCGCTCGCGGGTGAGCTGGCGGGACAGGCCTTGGCGCTGGCCGATGGGCTGGCCTCCGGTGATGGCGATGGGCCGCTCGCGGAGTTGCGGCGAGCGGCGGGCACGGACGCCGAGACCGCCCGAATTCTGGCGGCGCGGGCGGCCAGCCGGATGGGGACCCACCTCGCCGCGCTGCCGGCGCTGGAAACCGCCTGGTCGCAACGGCCGGAGGACGAGTCGCTGCTGGCCGACCTGCTGCGGAGCGAGGCCGCCGTCCGCGGCCCGGCGGCTGCCCTTGATCGCTATGAACGGTATCGCCGCAGCCTGCGGGAGGGGTTCGGCACCGACCCGGGCGAACTGTTGCGGCGGGCGCACCGGGACCTGCTGGCGCTGGACCGGCCGGTGCGCAAGGGACTGCGGTACGACGCGACGCCGCTGGTCGGCCGCGACGATAACCTGGACCGGTTGCGGGCGCTGGCGACGAGTTCGCGGGTCGTCTCGATCGTCGGGGCGGGCGGGCTTGGCAAGACCCGGCTGGCGCAGGCTGTTGCCCGCGACGCGGCGGTGCCGGTCGTGCACGTCGTGGAACTAGCCGGAGTGTCGGCGGCCGATGACGTGGTCGGCGAGGTCGGGTCCGTGCTCGGCGTCCGCGACTCGATTCAGGGTCGCCGAGTCCTCACCCCGCAGCAGCGCACCGACATCCGGGCCCGGATCGCGCAACGGCTCGCCCAGTCCTCCGGGCTGCTGGTGCTCGACAACTGCGAGCACCTGATCGAAGCCGTCGCGGGCCTGGTGGCGTTCCTTGTCTCGGCCGCGCCTGACCTGCACGTGCTGACCACCAGCCGGGCCCCGCTCGGCATCGCCGCCGAGCGCGTGTACCTGCTCGGCGAACTGGAGACCGACGACGGGGTCGAGCTATTCAGGGAACGGGCTGTGGCGGCACGGCCGAACGTGCTGCTCGACGCGGAGCACGTCCGGTCCATCGTCACCCGCCTCGACGGCCTTCCGCTGGCGATCGAGCTGGCCGCCGTCCAGGTGCGGGCGATGTCGGTGGAGGAGATCGACCGCCGTCTGGAGGACCGGTTCGCGCTGCTGCGCGGCGGTGACCGCAGCGCGCCCGACCGGCACCAGACGCTGCTGGCGGTGATCGACTGGTCGTGGAATCTGCTGGATGCCGCCGAGCAACGGGCGCTGCGCTGGCTGGCGGTGTTCAACGACGGTTTCACGCTCTCGGCGGCGGAAGCTCTGCTCGGCGAGGACGCGATGGCACTGGTCAGGGGCCTGGTCGGTCAGTCGCTGCTGAGCGTGCGGGAGGCTCAGGCTGGCTTGCGGTACCGGATGCTGGAGACCGTGCGCGAGTTCGGCCAGCTCCAGCTGGTCAACGCTGGCGAAGACCAGCAGGCCCGGACGGCGCTGCGCCAGTGGGCGGTCGGCTATGCCCGCGATCACGGCGTGCTGCTGGCCAGTGCCGACCAGTTCGCCGCGATCGACGCTCTGGGTGAAGAGGAGACCAACCTCGCGGACGAGCTGCGCGGGGCGATGAGCGACGGCGACCGCGGCGCGCTCGTTCAGCTGCTGGCCACGCTCGGGAGCTTCTGGATGGTCAGGGGCGAGCACACCCGCCTGCTGGTTCTGGCCGATGCGGTGGTCGACGCGATCGGTGACTGGCGGCCGCCGCCAGAGCTTGAGGGCGCCATGGGCGCGGCGCTCTCCGTGACCCTGGCCAACTCGCTGATCGCGGGCGGCCAGCGGGTCGGCAGGCTGCAAGCCATGCTGCGGCGCCTCGACCGCACCGATGACGGCGGGCTCATGTCTGGCATGGCAACGGTGATGCTGACGTTCGATCCGGCCGACCCTGGCGCTTACGTGCCCCGGCTGGAGGAACTCGCTGCCGATGGCGACCGCCAAACGGCGGCGACCGCCTGCTTCTGGCTGAGCAACCTGTACGAGAACGCCGGGGAGCTGGCCGGCTCGATGTCGGCCGCGCAACGCGCGCTTGAGCTGGCCGGAGACGATGGCGGACCTTGGACCTGGGCTATGGCGCGGTCCTTGCTCGCGCAGCTCAGCATGCATATGGGTAAGCGCGGCCAGGCGATCACCTACGCGCGAGCGGCCCTGCCGGTCATGCACCGACTTGGTGCCACCGACGACGAGATCCAGCTCCGGTGCCTGCTCGTCTTCGCCGCGATCGCCGACGGGCAGCTCGCCGAGGCGCAGGCCGAGCTTGACCAGATCGACCTGGCCGGTGAGAGCGGAGATGTGATCGGCGGGCTGGCCTTCGGTGAGGTCGGCCGAGCCGAGCTGCTGCTGGCTCGGGGCGACCACGCCGCCGGCTTGTCCGCTCACCTCGACGGCATGGCCAGCCTGGGCGAACTTGAGTTTCCCGGGGTATCCAAGACCGGGCTTGAGCCTTGGGTGTTGTTCGGTGCTTCGCTGGCACTCGCGGCCCACGCGTCCTACGCGACCGGGGCCGAAGAGACGCGCGGGTGGGAGATGTTCCGCCGCTGCCGCGAAGTTGCCATGAAGGTGCTCAGCACCGCCGACTTCTCGCTGGATTATCCGGTGGTCGGGCAGCTTCTGTTCGCGCTCGGGACGTGGGTGCTGCTGCGCCGGACGGTGCCGGCCGGAGGGGAACGACCCGCTATGACCTCCGCGGTGCCCGCGCCGGATGGGGTCAGGCTGCTTGTGCTCGCGGACCGGTTCGCCTACAACCGCGCGATCCCGACGCTGCGGTGGGAGCGGATCGTGCCGACCGCCGAGGAACTGGCACCTGGCCGGATCGCCGAGTTCCAGGCCAGCTACGCTGACCGCCGCCCGGCCGACCTCCTCGATGAGGCCTGCCGGGCGGTCGAGCGCCTATCGGGTTCCGGGGAGGCGTCCCCAGGGGCGGCACAGCCCGCCGTCACGGTCTAGGCCACTAGATGTGGCGCTTGTAGCTGCGCACCGACAGCGGGGCGAAGATCGCGATCACTACTAGTCCGGCCAGCAGCGTCAAGCCCACCTGGCTGCTGATCGTGGCGTGGTTCGCCAGGTCGCGGGTGGCCGACACCAGATGCGAGACCGGGTTGACCTTGACGAACGCGGCCAGTGGTCCCGGCAGGGTCTTGACGGGCACGAACGCGTTGGACAAGAAGGTCAGCGGGAACAGGATCATCATGGAGAATCCCTGCACGCTGCGGGCGCTGCGGGCGATCGTGCCGATGAACGTGAAGATCCAGGCCATGGCCCAGCCGGTGAAGATCGCCAGCAGGATCGCCGCCAGCACGCCGAATACTCCGCCGCCGGGACGGTAACCGATGACCATCCCCATCGCGAACGTCAACGTCGTGGCGATCAGGTACCGGACCAGATCGGCGACCATCGGGCCGGCCAGCGGCGCCAGCCGGGCGATCGGCAGCGACTTAAAGCGATCGAAGACGCCTTTGTCCATGTCCTCGCGCAGTTGCACGCCGGTCGACATGCACGTGGTCAGCACCGTCTGGGCGACGATGCCGGGGATCATCAGCGGCAGGTACGCCTGCACGTTGCCAGCGACCGCGCCGCCGAAGATATACGCGAACATCGCGGTGAACAGCAGCGGTTGCAGCGTCACGTCGAAGAACTGCTCTGGGTTGCGGCGCATCTTCTTCAGCGCCCGCCAGGCCATCGAGAACGTCTGGGTGACCGTCTCACCGACGGTCACCCGCGGGCGGGCTCGGGTCACTGCGGTGGCCGGATCGACCATCGGCGTCGCTAGGCCGGCGCCGGCTGGCGTCTGGTCGATTGTCGTGGTGCTCATGTCAGACCTCCAGGAGGGAGTCGGTGCGGTCGGCCTGGTCCTGGGCGTCGGCGTCGGCGTCGGCGTCGGCGTCGCCAGTGTCGTGGCCGGTAAGAGCGAGGAACACCTCGTCGAGCGTCGGCTTGGCCACGCTCACCGAGGCGACGGTCAGGCCCGCCTGCCGAAGCCCGATCAGCACGTCACCAGCGCCGTCGGCGACTTCGAGGGGAACGGTGAGCCGGCCGG
>DASYAT010000184.1:0-11501 GCA_036501205.1 Streptosporangiaceae bacterium
CCCACGCGATCGGCCGGCCGGGCGGGCGGCCCGGCCCGGCCGGCCGACCCGATCAGGACCCCGGCTAGATCTGCGGGCCGTACTCTGCCGAGACGACGATCGTGCTGGCGGCGTGGTCGCCGATCCGCTGGCGGTACCTGGAGCACACCATCGTGATCAGGCCCACCAGCCCGAAGATCAGCGTGTCGATGATCAGCAGGATGCCGCGGATGAACAGTTGCGGCATGCTGGCCTTGCCGCCGTCCTTGCTGATGACCCGCAGCCGGAGCAGCTTCATCCCGAAGGTCTGGCCGCCGTAGGCGTACGGGATCGAGACCCAGTAGATGAAGTAGGCGGCCAGCGCGATGACGGTCGCGAGCACCCAGCCGATCCCGTGCAGGGTGCCCGAGCCCCGGTTGAACAGCCAGTAGGCGATGGCCGGGACGATCCCGGCCAGGATGTAGTCGACGATGTACTGGACCACGCGCCGGCCGGTGACGCGGGTCTCCGACTCGGTGATCATCATCGGCGCCCCGAGCCTGGTCGGCCCCATCGGCCCCTGCTGCCAGGTGGGCTCGCCCTGCTGCATCGGCGGCCCCTGCATGGGCGGCCCCTGCGTTGGCGGCCCCTGCATCGGCGGCGGTCCGGCTGGTGCCCCCGGCTGGGCCGGCACGTCGGGCCGCGCGGTCTGCTGCCCGTATCGCTGCTCGCCAGCCGCGCCTTCTTCAGGCCTGTTGCTCATCTGATCCCCCGATCTGAGTTGCCGTCGCCCTACGGCTAGGTTCTCCCCGTTCGCCCCGCTCTGTCTGTCTCACTGGCCTCAGTTGCCTCTTTTGCCTCAGGCGTATCAGCAGATCACGCTCACTCTGATGCCCGAATCCGCAGCTAGTAACCCGGCTGGTAACTCGCGCACGGCAATGCCGCCGTTTTGGTCAGTACCTGGGCGTAGGCTCCCGCTCAGTCAGCCGGAGGCAGCGCAGCGGCGCGGGGCCGGCGCGGTGCACCAAACGGCGAGACCTGAGGGGGTCCGGTGACGGCGGCGGATAACAGCATTGGCGACGGGCTCGGCCTGGTAGTCGGAACCGTCCCGGCGACGCCGCTTACGTTCTCGGTCAGCCTGGCCCCTGGCCAGTACGCGCAACTCGACGACGTCGTGATCACGCACCGCCAGATGCCGGGCAACGGCCGCGAACCGGTGCAGATCTCCGGCGTGGTTACCAACGTCGAGGCGACCCACGAGGGTGCCAGGTTCGCCTCCGACGTATTCCTCATCGAGCAGGGCGCGCTCCCCGCCGAGGTCTGCGAAGTCGCCGAGGTCACGGTGACCAGGGTCGAACCCGAGATGTACGTTCCCCCGCTTCCAGGCGCTCTGGTCAAACGGGCCAAAGGCGCTGAGCGCGACTCGGCCCTGTACTTCGATGAGATGGGCAATTCGAAAGTACCGGTGGGCTTCGGCCGGGACGGCCAGCCGGTCTTCGTCAACTTCGAGTTCGTCGACGGTACGAGGGGCGCGCACGTTTCGATCTCCGGCGTATCCGGAATCGCGACGAAAACCTCGTTCGCCATGTTCCTGCTGCACTCGATCACCAGTTGCGGCGTGCTCAGGGGCGAGGCCCACAACACCAAGGCGCTGGTATTCAGCGTCAAGGGCGAGGACCTCCTCTTTCTCGACTACGCCAACAGCAGGCTGACCCCTGGTCAGGCCGCCAAGTACCAGGCGCTCGGCCTCCCGGCGACCCCGTTCGGCAACGTCCGCGTCTTCGCTCCGCCCCGCAAGGGCGACACGTCGGGGACGCCAGACGTGCAGGCCCGGGACCGCGCGGTCAGCCCGTTCTACTGGACGCTGGCCGAGTTCTGCGAGCAGGAGCTGCTGCCGTTCGTGTTCGCGGACTCAGAAGATGAGCGCGCCCAGTACACGATGCTGATAGCCCAGGTCGCAACCCGGCTCAGGCGCGACGCGGTACCGGCCGGCGGCGACGGCGCGGTCAGGATCACCGGCACCGACCCAGCTAACGACAAGATCATCCGCACCTTCGGCGAGCTGGTCGAACTGCTCGAAGCCGAGCTGGGCGACGACTCGACCAGGGGCTCCTGGGTCTCCGGCAGCACGCTGACCGGCAGCGTCAACGCCCTGCTCCGTCGTCTCCGCTCGGCCGTCAACCCGCTGGGCGTGATCGTCCGCGGGGATCTCTCCCACAAGGGCGAACGCTCCATCTCCACCTCACGCGCCCAGATGACGGTCATCGACCTGCACAACCTGCCCGACCGGGCCCAGCGATTCGTCGTCGGCGTCACGCTGCGGGCCGAGTTCAGCCGCAAGGAGCGCCAGGGCACCGCCCGCCCGCTGATGTTCGTCATGCTCGACGAGCTCAACAAGTACGCCCCCCGCGACGGCGACAGCCCGATCAAGCAGATCCTGCTCGACCTCGCCGAGCGCGGCCGCTCGCTCGGCGTGATCCTGATCGGCGCCCAGCAGACCGCCAGCGAGGTGGAACGCCGCATCCTCGCCAACTGCGCGATCCGGGTGGCCGGCCGGCTCGACGCCGCCGAGGCCCAGCGCCCCGAATACGGCTACCTGCCGCCCGCCCAGCGCCAGCGGGCCACGCTGGCCAAGCCAGGCACGATGTTCATCGCGCAGCCGGACATCCCGGTCCCGCTCGCGATCGACTTCCCGTTCCCGGCCTGGGCCACCCGGCCGAGCGAAAAAGGGGAGTGGGCGGGACATGATTCTGGCCCGGCCAAACCAGCCGATCCTTTCGCCGCGATCCCAGGCGCTGAGGATGATCCGCCGCCCTTTTAAAACGATAAGAACATTTTTCGGGTAGAAAATTTTGCGCAGCCTTGGATGTCGTCGACAAATCGCTGAGGAGTCCGCAGGCAGATGAAGATCCTGCACACAAGTGACTGGCACGTCGGCAAGGTGCTCAAGGGCCGGGACCGGCACGACGAGCACGTCGCGGTGCTCGGCAGCATCGTCAAGATCGCCAGGGACGAGGACGTCGACGTGGTGCTGGTCGCCGGCGACCTGTTCGAGACCTCCGCGCCGAACTCCAGGTCCCAGGGACTCGTCATGCGCACCCTGCTCGCCCTGCGCGAAGACGGGCGCCAGGTCGTGGTCATCGCCGGCAACCACGACAACTCCGGGCTGCTGGACTCGGTCTACCGCCCGGTGCTCGGCCAGCTCGGCCTGCACGTGCTCGGGGTGCCCAAACGGCCGGATTCGGGCGGGACGATAACGCTCCGAGCTCGCGGCGGCGAAGAAGCCAAGGTCGCGGCGCTGCCGTTCCTATCGCACCGGTTCGCGGTCCGGGCGGCCGAGATCGTCATGCACGAGTTCTCCGAGCACACGCTCGACTACTCTCAGCGGGTCAGCGCGATCATCGAGGCGCTGACGGCCCAGTTCACCGACGATGGCGTGAACCTGGTGATGGCGCACGCCACGCTGCTCGGCGGCCGGCGGGGCGGTGGCGAGCGTGAGGTCCAGACCAGCCTGGACTACGAGCTGTCCGCGTCGATGTTCCCGGCATCCGCGCATTACGTCGCGCTCGGGCACCTGCACCGGCAGCAGGAGATCCCCGGGCCGTGCCCGATCTTCTACTCGGGCTCGCCGCTGCCGATCGACTTCGGCGAGGAGGCGAACGAGCCGGTCGCGCTGATCGTCGAGGCCAGGCCCGGCGTCCGGGCCGACCCGAGGCCGGTGCCGATCGACGGTGCCCGCCAGTTGAAGACGCTGCGCGGGACGCTGGACCAGGTCATGGAAGAAGGCGAGCAGGCGGGGGACGCGCTGCTGCGGGTGATCCTCGCCGAGCCGAGCCGGGCCGGTCTCGGCGACCTGGTCAGGGACAAGCTGCCGAACGCGCTCGAAGTGTCGCTCGACGACGCGCACCGGCCGCGACCCGGCGGACGCACCGATGGAGACCGGGCCAGCCGGGCCGGGAGGAGCCCGGTGGAGCTGTTCTCCGCCTATCTAGCCGAGGAAAACGTGGCCGACCAGCGTGTCTTGTCGTTGTTCAGCCGATTGCTTGATGAAGTAACTGAAGGCCCTGTAGTTGAAGATACGGATGTGAGTGCGGTCGGGGCAGGTGGTGCGTGATGCGGCCAATGCGGCTGCTGCTCGACGGCTTCGGGTCTTATCGCGAGCCCGCCGAGGCCGACTTTTCCGATGTCGACTTCTTCGCGCTGGTCGGGCCGACCGGCTCGGGCAAGAGCACCGTGATCGACGGCCTGTGCTTCGCGCTGTACGGGACGGTGCCCCGGTGGGGCCGGGAGAACGTGATCGCCCAGGCGCTGGCCCCGGCGGCGAACGCGTGCCGGGTCTGCCTGGTGTTCGAGGCGGCCGGCAAGCGCTACGGGGTGGTGCGGGCGCTGGCTCGTAACGCCAGGGGGCAGGTGAACACCAAGGAAGCGCGGCTCGAGCGGCTCGACCCTTCGGTCCCGGCCGGGGCGACGCTCACCGAGTTGCTCGAGGCGAGCGTCGAGCCGATCGCTGAGGGCCCCGATCAGGTCAAGGCGGCCGTCCAGCAGATCCTGGGTCTGACTTATGAGCACTTCACCCAGTCGGTGCTGCTGCCGCAAGGCCGCTTCTCCGAGTTCCTGCACGCCAAAGCCTCTGACCGGCAGAACCTCCTGGTGGAATTGCTGGCGTTCGGCGTCTATGACCAGGTCGGGCAGAAGGCGCGGGACCGGGCCAAGCTTGCGGCCGAACGATCGTCGATGGCCAAGGGGTCGCTGGCCGAACTCGCTGACGCCACAGAGGACGCCGAAGCCGAGGCCGCGGCGAAGGCAGAGGAGCTGACCGGGTTGTCCGCCGCGGTGACCGAGCGGCTGCTATCGCTGCGGGCGGCCGGCGAGGAGGCGGCGCGGGCGGCTGCTTCGGTGCAGGCTGTGCGGGCCGAGGTCGAGTCGCTAGCGCGGGTGCGCGCTCCGGCCGAGGCGGCCGGGCTGACTCAGCGGATCGGCGAGGCCGACCAGGCGATGGCACGGCGGCGCGCCGATCGGGAGCGGGCCGAGACGACCGAAGTCGAGGCCGCCGCCCTCCGCGAGAAGCTGCCTGACAAGTCGAAGCTGGAGCGGCTGCGCGATGCGCACGAGCAGCAGCGCGAACTGGCGGCGTCGCTATCCAGGCAATCCAAGGTGCTGGCCGAGCGCCAGACGAGCCTGGACGCCGCCGAGGCCGAGCTCAAGGCCGCCCAGGCCGGTTACGAGGAAGCCCAGTCGGCGCTGGCGGCGGCGCAGCGCGCGCATGCGGCCGTCGCCGTTGCCCAGGACCTGCGGGTGGGGGAGCCGTGCCCGGTGTGCCTGCAGCAGGTCTGCGAGCTGCCCGCCCATCCCGTCCCGGCCGACCTGGCTCAGTCCCGGGCGGCGGTCGAGGACTCGATCAAGGTCGGCAAGAGGGCGCGCGCGGCCTGTGACCAGGCCTCAAAGGTCCATGCGGCGGCGGTCGGCGATGTCGAGAACACCACGAAGCTGGCCCAGCGGGTCGCGACGGTGCTCGTCGATTCCGAAGGTGAGGCCGCGGTCAGGGGCTTGCTCAAGGAGATAGCGGTGGCCGATGAGCGGCTGGCCAAGGCCGCTGCCGCGGTCCGAGCGGCCCGGTCCGCGGCGACGGCGGCCGAGCGGGAACGTGCCAGCCTGGAGGCTGAGGAACGCCGCGCCTGGCAGGTACTCGACCAGGCCAGGGACTCGGTCGTGCAACTCGGTGCCCCGGCCGTCGAGCGCGGCGGGTCCGGCGCCGGCGCTGATCTGGCCGGGGCCTGGAAGTCGCTAGTCGACTGGGCCGGTGACCAAGCCGGTCAACGCCGGTCCCGGCTCCCGGAACTGGAAAACGCCGCCGGGGCCGGCCGCAGCGCTGTAGCCGCACTCGAAGCGGACCTAACCACCAAGCTCGGCCAGCACGGGATCGAGGCTCTGGACCCGGCCCGGGCCGAGGCCGCCGTGGTGGCGCAGCTTGAACGAGCCAAGCACCGGCTCGACCTGGTCCGCGCGAACCGGAAGAAGGCGTCCGCGCTCGCCGAGCAGATCGCTGCCCACACGGAGGAAGAACGAGTCGCCGCCATGCTCGGCAAGCTGCTCAGAGCCTCGTCGTTCGAACGCTGGCTCTGCGGCGAGGCGCTCGACTCACTGGTCATCGAGGCATCGGCGACGCTGATGGAGCTGTCCGGCGGCCAGTACCAGCTGGACCGGGACGACCGCAATGAGCTCGTGGTGATCGACTACCAGGACGCGGGTGCCCGGCGGCCAGTGCACACCCTGTCCGGCGGCGAGACGTTCCAGGCCTCGCTGGCGCTCGCGCTCGCGCTGTCCCGGCAGGTGATCGGGCTGTCGGCCGGGATGCGCGACCTGAACTCGATGTTCCTCGACGAGGGGTTCGGCACCTTGGACGAGAACACCCTGGAGGTCGTCGGCACGACCCTGGAGCGGCTGTCGACCGACTCAGAACGCATGATCGGGATCATCACTCACGTCCCGGCGCTGGCCGAGCGAGTCCCGGTCCGGTTCGTGGTCAGCCGGGCCGGCACCACCTCGACGCTGCGCAAGGAAGGTGTGACGTGACGGCGGGCATCGAGGCCGAGCAGGCAGCGGCCCCGGCGGCCCGGCTGATGTTCACGGTCGATCCGTGGGATCCCGGCTACGGGCAGGCGTTCTCCGACGAGCAAGACGAGCCGGGACAACTCTCAGAATCCACCGCCGAACTCGATCTCGAATTCGAGGTCCCGGCCGGTGAGTGGCGGCCGATCGACCCCGATCCCACGTTCACGCTTCCCGAGCGCGTGCTGTTCCTCGACGGCGTCCGTCGCGTCGACGCCCGGGTCTGGGTTCACGCCGCCGGTGCCCAGCCGGTGGCCGGAATCTGCGCCTCGCTCGCGGCCGGCCTCGTCGCCTGTAACGCGGTCGCCCGCCAGGCCCAGATCGAAGAGGTGGCCGTCGAACGCGGCCTGTTCACGGCGGCCGGCGACGCCAGCGACCTGGTGACCAGGGCCGGCCGCTACGTGAAGCAGGCCGCCGAGGGCGCCGGTCTAGACAAGCTCTCGCTGGCCCTGCAGCAGCGACTGGCGTTCGCCGAGGTACAGCTCGCGGTCGCCTACCGCAGCGCCCACCCAGGCGACGACGACCTGCTGATCGTGGATGGCCCGCTGCGCGGCCGCGCGCACCTGGACCGCACGATCGGCTACATCAAGACCCACCACGCGTCCTACCTGCCGGGCGAGCAGGCCGCCGTGGTCGGCGCGCTCAAGCCGGGCCAGCGCACCCCGGCGTTCGGAATGGGCACGTCCTGGCGGCGAACGTCCTGGTACCTGCAACTCCCCGGCACTGACGGCGTCCCCTGGTCCGGCGTCGTGCGGCTGGAGTGCTCGCCCGATCTTGAGTCCAAGGACGTGACCAGGCTGGCCGACCTGACGGCGCGGGTGCTGCCGCCGTTCGCGAGCGTCCCGCACAAGGATCCGCGCGCCCCGCAGAACCTGGTCCCGATCGGCGGCCTGGAACGCCAGCTCAAACACCGCCTAGGTGACGAAGGCTTGCTATACCGAGCGCTTAAGGCCGCCTCACTCGCCTAGCGACCAAGGATCGCTAGGCCAGCGACTTTCGGAAATAGGATCAGGTAAAGGACTCGCCGGCGCCGGCCTCTGTCGCCGGGTTCGTTCAAGACGTCGCGGCGGAGAGCCTGCCCGGGTTTAAGACCGCTATGGTCAGCTTCCAGCGGCTCTATGGCGCCAATGCTCACCTTGCCGGTAGCGTCATCGCGATCTACCAAGGCCAGGCCACCGCTCCGAATCTGTCCGCTGTCAGCAATATCGTTGTTTACCTAGGCTTCAAGTTGCGCGGCAACGCCGATACCACCGACCTCATCAACGGTGCGGTCCGCGGGTACGCCAGGCACCTGACGCATCCAACCCCGATTCCGGTCAGCGGCGGCGTCGGTGACACCAATTTCGCCTGTGTCACCGGATACGGCAAAGGGGTCCCGGGCGAACCCGGACAGGTCACCGCCTGCTTCTGGGCCACCGACCGCACACTGGGGATGCTGGTCCGCCAGGGCCCCGACCCAGGGGCGAAGAAACTAAGCGCCCTGATGCTCGAAATGTGGCCCAAGCTAGTCCACCGCTAACCAGCACGACACCAGCCAACCCCAGCCGGCATCAGCCCGGGCAAGTCCGGCGACCGGGCGGCCTCTCCTATCCGCAGGCGTCACCTCAGTCACGCAGGCCCCAGCAGCACCGCCAGCCACCTGCCCGCCTTCATGATCATCGCGGCATTCCGGATGAATCCGCGCATTCATCAGGGATCCCGCGGATGAATCCGCACATTCATCCGGAAGAGCCGGGCAAGCACCTCGCCGCATCCCACACCTTCCGCCCCAATCGCAACATCAGCCCCAGCGTCCGGCCCAGGGCACGCTGGCTGCACCGACATAGGGCGTGCGGCGTGTCCTGTGCGGGTGCTCGCCGCCGGCCGAGACCGGGCGGACATGGGCTGCCTGCAGTACTGATGAGATCTTGGTGCAGGTGATAGCGCAGCGCCGGTTGTAGGCCGCCGGCACAACCGCCTGGAATGATCGCTGGCCAAGCCGATACGGCGACAAGCGCGGATTACCGAAGACCGGCCCGTCTCGATGCCGCGGCTGGCTCAGGTCCACTTCGACGGCGCTACGCCGACGTAGCCTCGCATGCAGGAATTGTGTACCGGCTGCCTCCAGTTCGCAACGGACGGCAACGTCTCCGGGCGGCGCACGGGGAGAACTGTCAGGTTGTCGATCTAGAAATCCAGGATTGCCGGATCAGCTTGCTGCCTGCCATCATGAGACCTTGTCGCAATAAAGTGTTGACAAAGGCGGCAGGCATGGCTCCGAACACTGGGCCGGTCAATGATGACCAGGCTCATCCGCCCGAGTTCATCGATGCCCCGGGCCTTCATCAGGCACCGGGCGAGTCGGTCGTTGCCGCTCCGACGGGGTCGGCCGGCGGTTCCCGCAACTGGCGTTGCCTTATCCTCGGGGCGGTCGCCTGCGGTGCCGTGGCTGCCGTCAGCTTGACGGCCTGGGGGCTCGGGATGAGCGCGAGCGTGGGCTCCACCAGAGGCATCGAGCTGATTACGCCGGCCCCGCAGACAGCGGGCGGGCTGGCTCAGGACAAGGTGATCGAGAGTGAGCCCGGCTACGAGGGCAGGGTCGAGGGCGTCCGCGAGTTCTACGCGAATGCCTTCCACTTGCATTCGGCCGGCAGCGACGTGGCGATCTATCTGGGCCAGTTCGGCGGCGGAACGCCGGACAACTCCGATCTGGTCATCTACCTGGGGTTCAATCTGCGCGAACATGACAATACTTCGATGACGATTCACGACGCGCTAAGCGGGCTGGGCTCCAAGCTGGTCAACGAGATCGAGTTGCCGGTCACCGGCGGTCCCGGCGACACAAGTTACGACTGCGTGACCGGGGACGGCTCGGCGGGCATCGGAACGTCCGGGCAGTTCACCGCCTGCGGCTGGGCTACTGACCGCACGCTGGCGATCTTCCTGCGGGTTGCTCCCGACCCGGCGGCTAAGGAACTGATCTCCGTCATGAAGAAGATGCGGGCGGATCTCATCCACCGGTGAGCAGGGCGGCGGTGACCGCGACCGATGGGTAGCGCATCGTGAAGCTGCCGCCGGCCAGCGAGTTCGTTACAGCGGGTTGTAGAGCAGGTCCAGGTCATGTGGCAGCGCGGCCTTGATTGCAGCCAGGCGGCGGCCTTCGACGAGGCGTACGTCCCGTTGAACGGGGAGGCGTACCAACTCGCCACGGACAAGATGTTGACCAGCGCCCCGCCGCCGTTCTGGCGCAGGATCGGGGCGAACGCCCGGCACATGGCCATCGTGCCGAAGTAGTTGGTCCGCATCTCCTGCTCGGCGTGCACCGCGCCGTTCGGGTTGAGGTGATTGTCCATGAGCATCACGCCGGCATTGTTGATCAGGATGGACACGTCATTACAGGCCGCTGCGGCGGCTGCGACTTGGTCCTGATTGGTGATGTCAAGCGCGACCGGGTGCGCGTCCGGGTTGGTGACCGACTCCGGTTTCCTGGCGCCCGCATACACCTTGGCCGCACCGGCGGCGAGCAGTGACTTGACGAACACGGCGCCGAGCCCCCGATTAGCTCCCGTAACCAGGCACACGGCCCCCTCTAGCTGCAACTTGACCGGCCTCCTGTCACGGGCAGGACTGGCTCCACGGGCCCAAGTTCAGGTGCTTGCGCAGGGAGTTGAAGTGGTCGCGGGCGGCGGCCGGGCAGAACTGGGAGAGCTTCAGCCGGTATTCGATCTCGAAGACGGCTTTGTGCGCCCGGACGAACTCATCTAGACCGAAGCCGTTGTTTTGCGAGCTGAGGCATTCTGCGTACTGGAAGCACTGCTCGTTGACGGCGAAGTCGAAGTAGGGGAGCAGCTTCGGGATCTGCGGCAGGTCGTTCTTGAGCGCGACCGATAGGCCGAGCTTGTGCGCGCTGTTGGCCAGGAACACGTCGTATTTGAGTTGGTCGCTGGCGGTCAGGTCGAAGCCGGTCGGGTTGGTGTAGCCATCGACGTTGTCGAAGTCGACGGCGTTGAAGCCCTTGTCGCGGCACATCTGCACCCTGGCGGTCATGATCCGGCTGAGCGCGCCGTTGAACTTGGCGATATCCAGCCACCGCTCGCCTGGCCAGCCGCCGTCCGGCTTGCCGAGCAGCGACTTGGGGAACTTCTTGGCGTCCGGACGCCAGTTTTCCCAGGTGCCGGCGTCGATGTAGCAGACTACGCCGCGCCCGGGCAGCGACTTGTGCAGCGCGATCACAGTTGAGGCGGGAGTGTCGAAGCCATCGACCTCGAACATGGCGACCTTGAGGAACGGCGCCTTAGGAGTCGAGGACAGCTGGATCTGCCAGCTTTCCTTCACTGACGGATGCCAGCAGTTTTTGCAGCGGACCGGTGCGGGGAGCGCGGGCTTGGCCGCTGGCCCGGCCGCGTTGGCGACGAGTTCGTGATTGGCGGCGGTCCTGGCACTGGGAGCACCGGAGATTGACGTGTCGATCACGTGCCTGACCACAGAGGTTGCCAGACCGAGAACGACGGCCAGCGCCACGAGGGTGCCGGCCAGATCTCGCCACCGGGTACCGCGCTTCGACCGGATTGTGGGCACGATTCACTCTACGTCGGATATCTGAGTTTGGGCGAGGGCCACTGGCCTTTGGAAACAAGGCCGGAGGCCCCCGCAAAATTTTCTAGCTAACCCGGAAGGAACCGGTGGAGGTGATCAGCATGCTGGACAGGGTGACTGCGTGCTTGCCGCGTCCTAGGCCGAGGGCGACTGGCTTGATCGTGAAGTGGACCGTGCCGCTGCTGTTGGCGGTGAGCGTCGCGACCGTGTGCTTGTCGATCGCCAGGACGACCGGGTGGCCGGCCAGGAAGCCCTGGGCGGACAGTTTCGTCGAGCCGCTTCCGCTGACCACGACGCTGCTGAATTCCACCCGGTGCTCGAGCTTGGTCAGCGCCGCCGCCGCCTTTGCCCGGACTGCG
>DASYAT010000185.1:0-1850 GCA_036501205.1 Streptosporangiaceae bacterium
CGTGTCCGCTTACGTCGATATGCAGCCACGCCGTGCGGCCGAACGAACCGGTATCGCCGATGGTCAGCGCTTGCGATTCGGCCAGCCAGGTGGCAAGTACAGCGACAAGTTCGTGTTTGCCGACCAGTCGCAGCCCGCGAGGAAGGTATTCGTCTGCTCCTGTCATGACTTGCTTATACCGCATGGCCTGCGCGATCGGATGATTTTAAGTACTCTTTGCGAACTCATCCGCTGCCATTGCGGGACCAGGGTCGAGTTTGCCGTCCCAATAGCAGCGTCTCTAGCAGTGGCGTGGGCGGGCTAGCCACTCGAGTTCCCAGTGGGTGCGCAGGTGGTATTGCTGGGTGCCGACGTGGTACCAGACGTTGATGCCCTGGTCGGTGGATTTGCGGGCCGACGTCTTGAGCACGAGCAGCAGGTTGGTCTGGAAAGCCAGGTGCTTGACGAAAGGCACCCGGGCGCCGATCGCGTTGACGTGGTGTCTCCACGCCGGGTATGTAAAGCCTGCGACGTGGACGGACGGCGGACCGGGCATGTCGCCGTAGGACGGGTCGTTGCCCACGCGGACGGCGTAGGCCCGCAAGAGCCTTAGGCCGCGCGGTCGCATCAGACTGATCTTGCTGATGACCGCGACGGTACTGCGCCAGTTGTCGGTCACCTCGTAGAACCCATCGGTTACGACTTCACCGGGATGGCTGATCGGAACGCAGAGTTGTCCGGAGTTCCAGTCGGCGCCGCCGAACGGGCCGGTATTCACCGGGTTGGCGCTTGAGCAACCGGCAACGGTCGCGGCGAGCATGAACGCGGCGGCTATGGCAATCCGTCGTGACTCGCCGCGTACGGCGGCCGCGGCGAAGTCAGTCGCCTTCCGGCGGCTGCGGGTTTTTCGGCGCCTTAACTCCGCGGCAATTCCAGTCATGCCTATCAGGCTACGCGAGCACAGTTGCACCGCGCTCCTTCATGATCATCTTTCCCTCTCTCGCAGTGCATCACACCGAGGCATTACTAAGTGATCTTGGTCAATTCAGTTCACGATAAAAAGCGTAGCCGATGCGTTTCCGCAGCTAAAACACCGGAGGGAGGTGATCTGATGGCCGGGATCATCACGATCTCGCCGGGTCATGATCGTCCTATCCATGGCGCCAGATCGGCATTTCGGCGGAGCCTGGTGGCGGCCAGCGCGGCGTCGGTCATGCGGATGTCGCCTATTACTTATCGCCAGCCGAGAAGGGCGGTGAGCCTCCGGGCCGCTGGCGCGGCGCCGGGCTGGCCGAGCTTGGGTTCCGCGACGGCGAGATCATCAGTCGCAAGGTCTTCGAGTCGCTGTACGGCAAGTTCATCGACCCACGCGACCCGTCCGGCGAAACCCGCCTGGGCCGAGCCCCGCAGCGATTCCGCTCCGCCGACGAGATCCACGCTGCACTCCTAACCCTGGAGCCAGAGGCTACGGCCGAACGCAGCGCCGAGCTCCTGATCGAGGCGAAGCAGCAGACCCGCCTCCCGGTCCAGTACTTCGACGTCACGTTCAGCGTCTCCAAATCGATCACCCTGTTGCACGCCTCCGCCCAGGCCAACGCCCTGCAGGCCGGAGCCCGCAACGACACTCGGGCCGCCGCCTACTGGCGCCAGGCCGCCGCCGACGTCTGGGCCTGCATCGAGGCAGGCAACCAGGCCGCGCTCGCCTACCTCCAGCGCGAAGCCGGCTACACCCGCTCCGGCTACCACGGCCGCCAGGTGAACGGCATCACCTCAGGTCGCTGGGAAGACGCCCACCAGTTCATCATCGGCAGCTTCCCCCAGCACACCAGCCGCGACGGCGACCCCCAGCTCCACATCCACAACCTGGTCCT
>DASYAT010000186.1:0-18031 GCA_036501205.1 Streptosporangiaceae bacterium
CGGTCTGCACGAGATCTTCGGCCTCGTGCCAGTTACCGCACAGGAGGTACGCGATCCTGAACAGCTGACCGGCCTGCGCCGAGGCGAACTCGCCGAACTCGCCGAACTCAGCTTGCGCCGCAGTCCGGTCCGCGGACTGCCGCCCGCCGACCGTGCTGCCGGTGTTTGCCCAGACACTGCTGCGCTTAGTCACCGCCGCTCCTCGACTGACGTCACGCTGACGGAAATGTCATCCGTCGAGACGCCGCGAGGAACCGATAAGTAGCGAAATAGTTCAGCCGGGCCACAGGACGGCCGGGCCACAGGACGGCCGGGCCACCCGACCGCCGCTTAGCCGTAGTTGACCGGCAGCCGCTTGATTCCGTTCAGCCAGCCGGACCGCAGCCGCTCTGCCTCGCCGGCCTGGGTGATGTTCGGCAGCACGTCGGCAATGGCGTTGAAGATCAGGTCGATCTCCAGCCGGGCGAGGTTGACGCCGATGCAGTAGTGCGCGCCGGTACCGCCGAATCCCAGGTGCGGGTTGGGGCTGCGGGTGACGTCGAACTTCTCCGGCGCGTCGAACACCGCTTCATCGAAGTTCGCCGACCGGTAGAGCAGCCCGACCCGCTCGCCCTTCTTGATCTCCTGGCCGCCGAGCACAGTGTCGGCCTTCGCGGTCCGCTGGAAGGAAGTCACCGGCGTGGCCCACCGGACGATCTCGTCGGCCGCGGTCTCCGGCCGCTCGGCGACATAGCGTTCCCACTGGTCCGGGTGGTCAAAGAAAGCCAGCATGCCGTGCGAGATCGCGTTCCGCGTGGTCTCGTTGCCCGCCACCGACATCAAGATCACGAAGTAGCCGAACTCGTCGGAGGACAGATTGCCGCCGTCGATCTCGGCCGTCACCAGCTTGGTGACGATGTCATCGCGCGGGCACTGCTTGCGGTCCTCGGCCATCGCCATCGAGTAGCCGACCAGTTCGGCCGCCGCCAGCTGCCCGGCTGCCTCAAATTCAGGGTCGTCGTAGCCGACCATCATGTTCGACCAGTCGAAGATCTTCCTGCGATCCTCCTGCGGGATCCCGATCAGGTCGGCGATGGCCTGCAGCGGCAGCTCGCAGGCCACGTCGGTGACGAAGTCCCCCGAGCCGGACTCGAGGGCGGTCCGCACGATCTGCTCGGCCCGCTCGGTGAGCCGGGCCCGCAGGTTGCCGATCGCCCGCGGGGTGAACCCTCGGGACACGATGCTGCGCAGCTTGGTGTGCTGAGGCGGGTCGATGTTCAGCAGGATCAGCCGCTGCAGGTCGATTGCTTCCTTGACCGGCCCGCCGTGCCTGATGATCGCGGTGTTCTCCCAGCTGCCGAACACGTCGCTGCTCCTGGACACCTCGACGACGTCGGCATGCCTGCTGACGACCCAGAATCCGCCGTCCTCGAAACCCGAGTTCGGCTGAGTATTCCACCAGATCGGGGCGGCCCGGCGGAGCTCGGCGAGCTCCTCGTTGGGCACCCGGGCGGCGTACAGATCCGGGTCGGTGAAGTCGAACCCAGCGGGGATCTGTGGTGCCGTCATAGCTGCCTCCGGACGCCTGCGCCGCATCGATCACCAGTAACGCGTTCTAGCCAGATTCAACCACGCCGCGACGCCGACAGTGAACCACACGGGGACTAAAACTGGAACGCGTTCTAGAATCGGAAACATGGGCAATGCGGTGATAGTCGAAGCAGTCAGGACCCCCATCGGCAAGCGCAACGGCAGCCTGTCCGGACTGCACGCGGCCGAGATCCTCGGGGCCGCGCAGCGCGGGCTGGTCGAGCGGGCCGGCATCGACCCGGCCCTGGTCGAGCAGATCGCCGGTGGCTGCGTGACCCAGGCGGGCGAGCAGTCGAACAACGTCACCAGGACCTCCTGGCTGCACGCCGGCCTGCCGAATCAGACCGGCTGCCTGACCCTAGACGCCCAGTGCGGGTCGGCGCAGCAGGCCGTCCACCTGATCGCCGGGCTGATCGCGGCCGGTGCGATCGACGTGGGGATCGGCTGCGGCGTCGAGGCGATGAGCCGGGTACCGCTCGGCACCGCCGCTATGGCCGGCGCCGGCACGCCGCGTCCGGCCACCTGGACCATCGACATGCCGAACCAGTTCGAGGCGGCCGAGCGGATCGCCAAGCGGCGCGGCCTGACCAGAGCCGACCTGGACGCGTTCGGCCTGGCCTCGCAGCGCAACGCGGCCAGGGCCTGGTCCGGCGGATACTTCGACCGGGAGGTCATCGCGGTCAAGGCGCCGGTGCTCGATACCGACCGTCAGCCGACCGGGCAGAGTGCCCTCGTCGAACGCGACCAGGGCCTGCGCGAGACGACCGCCGAGGGCCTGGCCAAGCTCAAGTCCGTCGTCGAAGACGGCCTGCACACAGCCGGGACCTCCTCGCAGATCTCCGACGGCGCCGCGGCCGTACTCCTGGCCGATGAGGCGCGGGCTCGCGAACTCGGGCTGCGGCCGCGAGCAAGGATCATCGGCCAGGCCCTGATCGGCGACGAGCCCTATTACCACCTCGACGGCCCGGTGGCCGCGACCGAGCGGGTGCTGCGGCGCAGCGGGATGTCGATCGGCGATATAGACGTCTTCGAGGTCAACGAGGCCTTCGCCTCGGTCGTGCTGTCCTGGATGAGCGTGCATCGGCCCGACCCTGACCGCGTCAACGTCAACGGCGGGGCGATCGCGCTCGGTCACCCGGTCGGCAGCACTGGCTCCCGGCTGATCACCACCGCCCTGCACGAACTCGAGCGCCGCGATGCCAGCACCGCGCTGATCTCCATGTGCGCGGGCGGCGCGATGGCGACAGCGACCATCATCGAGCGCCTCTGACTTCTCAAACCCATAAACCCTTTTAAGAGGAACGCATCGCTCGGGGTCTTCAGCTTGGCTTCCAGAGCTAGCTCGACTTGTCCGCGATGTCGATACCGGGATGTTCAGGGCGCGATCTTCGATCTCCTCGAACCCGCCAGCACCCGCAGGAGCATCGGTGCGGCATCCGGCCGGGGACGCGTCGGGCCGCTGACAGGTCACCAGCTAGCCAGGCACCGACCCTGATTCGTCTTCGATTTTGATGCCCAGGGCGTCGGCAAAGATCCGGGCCAGCGTGAACGCGTCCGAGCTGGTGATGATCGCGCCGCGCATGCTGGTGACGCCGGCGATGCCGGTCAGGTCGCAGCCGGTGAACCGGGTGCCGGTGAGGACGGCCCCCGAGAATTGCGCGCCGGTCAGGTCGCAGTTGAGGAAACGGACGCCGGACAAGTTGGCGTCGCCGAAATTGGCCTGATCAAGCCGGCACTCGGTGAAGACCACCGAGGAGAACTTGGTATTGCTGAACGAAGCCAGGTCGATTCGCGATCCGCTGAATGTTACGTCTCTGATCACTCCGGCCAGGAAGGACAGGCCGGTCATCCGGCAGCCGGTCAACTGCGTCCGGAATATCGACGCCTCGCGGGCCCGCAGGTTAGCCAGGTCACACCGGTCGAACACGGCATCCCTGATCGTCCCCCGCCGCAGCCGCACTCCGCCGAGCTTGACCGCCGTATACCGGCACTGGTCGATCTCGGCGCCCGCCGCCTCCCGGTCCGACAGGTCCAGGTCAGCCACGGCCAGGCCATAGTGCGCGGCCCCGTCGTGCAGGTCGGCCTCTGGCAGGCCCGCGATGGTGAGGTCGGCGGGCAGGTCCGGCTCGGCCGGCTCGGCAACGCCCCGGCGGCCTGCGGATCGGCGTGCGCTTGCGGCCATCCGGGACATGTTAGTAGATGCCTAATTCATGCGGTCGCTGAGCCGATCGTGATACCGGCCAGACACTCGACTGGGACTGTTATGGCCGGTCGCGGCTGTTAGCGTGACCCGGGTCATTGCTGCTTGTCCAGATACTGAGCATCTTCAGTTAGTTGAGTAAGGCGGGATTTCCTTGGAGCTTGGAAGAATAGGTCGCCGGGGGCGACTGATCATGGCTGCGGCGATCGGCAGCGTCGCGTTCATGACGGGGATCACTGGCGGGGCCGCCTCGGTTGCGGCCTACAACTGCGCGCCTGGCTCTGGACCAAATCTCGCCGGTAAGCACCTGACCAGCGGGAACATCTCGGCTCAGCAGAACTTGCAGTGCGCCAACCTGACCGGGGCCGACCTGTCCGGTCTCAGCCTCATTCAGGTCGACTTCACCGGTGCGGTGCTCAAGAACGCGAACCTGTCGCACGCCGACCTGACCCAGGCCACGCTCAACGGCGCCGACCTGTCCGGGGCCAACCTGACCGACGCGACGATGATTCAGGTGACCGCCAAGCAAGCCAAGATGGTCGGCGCCAACTTGTCGGGCGTCGACCTCAGTCAGGCCGACCTGACCGGCGCTGACCTGTCGAAGGCGAACCTGAGCGGCACCGGCTTCACCCAGGCGACGCTTGATCAGACCACCTTCACCGGCGCCACCGGCCTGCTGCCGTGGAACCTGTACGTGCTGATCTTCGCCTTGCTGATGTTCCTGCTCCTGCTGATCGGCACGCTGCGGCGCAGCTTCCGCAATCGCGGCGCGGGGTTGGGCTACTCGAACCAGACCGGCGCGAATCCTGGTACCGCGATGGTGCGCGGGCTGCTCGGGGCAATTGTCGTCGCGGTCGGGTTCAGCCTCGCGATCGGCGGACTCCTCGGCGAGATCGTCAGCTCCGCCGGGCCGCCCGTCACCCAGACCTGTGTCGGCACCCTGTGCAAGGTCGGGGTATCGAGCGGGTTCATCGGCCTCTTCGGCGGCATCGTCGTGATCATCGCCGGCTTCGCCTTGCGCTCGGCCGGCCGCCGCTCGCGCAACATCGCTCCGCCGCAGTATTCGGGCGGCGGGTTCAGCAGCCCGTTTAACTAACCTTCCGGCCCACTCCGGCGTAGAACCAGGCCTGTTCGGGATGGTCGGGCACCTGGCCGTCCTGCCGCCAGAGCGGCAGGTACACCAGCCCGGGCTCGACCAGCTCGAATCCGGTGAAGAACCGGCCGATCTCTTCGGCGGTCCTGGTATGCGCCGACGTCGCGGCGTTCTGGTAGAGCTGTTCGACCCGGTCCGCCGTGTCCGGCGATGAATCGCGAGTGGCGTGCGAGATCGCCAGGAAGCTGCCGGGAGCGAGCACATCGGCGAATCGGCTCACGATGTCGTGGGGGTCCTGAGCGTCTGGCACGAAGTGCAGCACAGTGACCATGAGCAAGCCAATCGGCTGGCTGAAGTCGATAAGCCGGCCGACCTCGGGGTGAGCGATGATCGAGACCGGGTTGCGCAGGTCGGCGGTGATGATGCTCACCAGCGGATTGCCGCGAAGCAAGTGCCTGCTGTGCGCGATCACTCCCGGGTCGTTGTCCACGTAGATGACCCGGGCTTCTGAATTGCCGCGCTGGGCGATCTCGTGCACATTCTCCTGAGTGGGGATCCCCGAGCCGAGATCGATGAACTGCTCTATTCCTGCCTGGGTCAGGTAATTGACGGCCCGGCCGAGGAAGGCGCGGTTCTCCGAGACGATGTGCCTGGCGTTCGGCTCGGCCTGGAGCAGCTTGCGCCCGAGTTCCCGGTCAGCGGCGTAATTGTGGTGACCACCGAGGAAGAAGTCGTACAGCCGGGCGACGCTCGGCCGGTCCGTCTCCACTCCCGCAGGTGCCTGACCGGGTTCTGCCACTAAGGCTCCTTTATCGCCGGACAAGTCGAATCGACTAATCGGGGTCTCCTCATACCGCGGCCGTTGCCTCGCTGGCCGCCCTTGCCCTCCGGTATTCGGCCAGCTTCTCGTCGAGGTCGCGAACCGCGGCGGTGTCGTCGGCGAACGCCAGGGCTCGGCGCAAGCCCACTATCCTGGACGATATCCGCCGGGAGCTATTCAACGTAGTCAATCTGGCTGAGTCAGCCAAAGTCTCGCACGCTTCGGTGACCTCGCTCTGCTTAATCAAGGCTTCGGCCCGGAATGCCAGGGTAAGCGCGCTGTTATGACAATTAACGGGGGCCATCAGGCCAAGCGATCGGCGGGCGGCATCGGAGGCGTCGACCGGCATATCGAGCTTCAGCGCACATTCGCTTTCCGTGCCCCAATAGAAGGACCGGTCGTAGAAATACCACCAGGGCGAGCGCGGTGTTTCGTCGGTGATCTTGATCAGCGCTTCCTGCTCCCGGTCGAGCGCCGCCTGGCAGCGCCCGACCTGGCCGACCGCCGCGTAGGCCCTGGCCGCCACATCGGCCGAGTACGCGATCGCGTACGGATTCCCGCTCGCCCGCCCCGCCACCTGAGCCGCCTGTGCGTGCTCGACAGCCTGGCTGTTCCGGTGCGTGGTCGTCGCCAGCTGGCTCGCGGCCGCCAGGGTGTAGGCCACCAGCTCGTTGCTGCCCGCTCGGTAGGCGGCCGACCTGGCGTCGTCGTAGTAGTACCAGGCCGCCTTGTGGTCGCCCAGGTTGAACAGCAGCCAGCCGATGAGCTGGGTCAGGTCGCCGTAGGCGGTGATCGCGCGGCTGGTCACGACCTCGGGCACGCTGCGGGCCAGGGCCGCCATCGCCGAGCGCAGTGCCATCGCGGGCTGCAACGTGATGCGCGGGCCGACGGTGCCGCCAAGGCGGCGCAGGCCGGCCACCACCTCGCTGGTGTAGTCCACGATCGCCAGGTCGGTGCTGAGCGCCCCGCCGCGCGAGCCGCCGACGAGTCTCGGCACCTCGAGCACCGGGGCTGCGGCGACGATCGCCAGCGCACTGCTGGCCTCAAGCAGCAGGGTCCGGCGCCGGAGGCGGCGGCTGGGCTCCTCGGCCACGCTGCCGGCCTCGATCAGCTGGGTGATCTGCGCCCGCTTGATGGTCTCCAGCGCCGCCTGCAATGCGGCCGACGACACGGCCGGAGCCCGGTCGGCCGGATGGCCATCGGCCGGCGGGTGCGACCGGTCGGCGGGCATCCCGGGAATCCGGTCGGCCGGAAAGCCGTGCGCCCGGTGCTGCTCGTGGTCGCGAGCCTGACCTGACCTGCGCTCGGCGACGGACAGCATCGAGCGCGTCCGATGGCCATAGTCATGGCAGTCGCCGAGCAAATCGGTGACCCGGCACTCATATAGCCGCGCCAGCCGGTCAAGGGTCTCCAGCGACGGCGCATGACCGGTCTGCCCGGGCCACTGCTCCCAGTAGGAGAAGTTCTTGAACGTCTTCGGATCATCAGGCCAGATCTCGGTCCAGCGCTCGGCAGCCTGCGGCTGGCTCCAGCCGTGCGCCTGGCGCATCGCCACTCTTGGGTTAACTCGATAGGCTGACTGAAAGATCACACCTATTTCGGCCCATGTGCGGCCTTCATCACGCAATTGCCCTGCATGCAACGCTTGAGCTTGCCGTACGCTGCGTGGTTTAGCGGTCACGACCGTTTCCTTCGCGCGCGTCTTGATTCCCGCCCTCTTCCGATCGGCGGACTTCGATCCGACCGGTTGGTACGACAGTAACCCCTAATCAATGGCCCTGATGGGGATGCCACATTGTTCCTCCCCGGCCGGCTGGGAGGATCTGACAAGCCACCCCTGTACTGCTGAACAAACGCCAAGACTGCCCCTAGCGAGTTCGGAGGGGCGGGCCATTTTTGGCAAAGCCGACCAGCCACACCGGTATCGCGATTAATCAAAAACAACATCCGCGTGAAGTTGACGGCAGGGTTCTGCTCGGTTCGCAGAATTATCCGTGATCTAACGCTTTCATGCGGTATGGCGGTTACTACGCTTGGAAGTGGCCATGACGTCTTTGTCCGAAGGCAGCACCCGCGTGGCCTACCGAACGCCAGCCGCGACCCGGCGCAGCAGCCTGGAACTAGACGTCGCCTCGTCATCGGTGCGCAGGGCCAGGCACTGGGCGGCCGATCTGATGGCCCAGGCAAATCCGCCGCATGAATCCGATCTCATGGACGCGGTCGTCCTGCTGGTCTCCGAGTTGGTCACCAACGCTATCCGGGCGGTCAGCCGGCTGACCGCGGTTCCTGGCAGCCAGTCGGCCATCGAGGTCAAGCATCGGGTCTGGCTGGCTATCTCCAGCTCATCGGACCTGGTCAGGATCGAAGTACACGACACGGCCTGCATCCCGGTCCCGCCCTCGCATCACCCGGATGACTTCGAGGAGTCCGGACGCGGACTCGAGGTTATCTCGGTGCTGGCCACCGAATGGGGCTGGAACCCAGGCCCGCTGGGCAAGATCGTCTGGTGCGAGCTCACGGTGCGCGATTCCTGACCGGCCGATCGGTGCCCGTCAGTGACCGCCGATCCAGTCGCTGATGTCCTCGAATGACTGATCAGCGGTCGGGTGCAACGCCAGGTCATGGCCGGTGTCCGGAATCGAATCGACCGTCAGGCTCTGGGAGCCAGTGAAGTACGGCGCTTCGGTAGCCAGCAAGGCGGCCGTCTTGGCGCAGTCGATCACCGGCGGGTCGGCGCAGAAGATCGCGTCCTGCTCGCCGATCACGACCAGCACCGGCGCCGTGATCGAGTCCGAGATGTTCTGGCCGGGCGACAAAGCCCACGTGGTTGCGAGTGTCGCCAGGTCAGTGACCGCCACGACATCTTTATGCGCCTCGTCGTAACTGATCACGGCCGGGTCGGCCGAGGCCGAGTAGAAGTCGGCGGCGCGGTCACCGGGAATCGTCGTCAGATAGCCGGGATCCAGTCCGCGGCCGGCAAATTGCGGGTCCTGTCCCGCCGGGTAGAGCAATGACGCCAGCGTGGTGACGAAATGGATGCCGACGTCGGGTACCTGCAGCAATCCGGTCAGCACCACCCGATTCACGTCGTGATACCGGCCGGCCTCCTGCACCGAGATGACCGATCCGAGCGAATGGCCGATGAGGTTCACCTGGCCGTAACCAAGCGTGCCGCGCAGCCAGGTCACGACCTGATGCAGCACGTATGCGTCGGTATCGATCGTGATATCGACGCTCGGCGGATGACTGCTCGCTCCGGTCCCGATCCGGTCATAGTCGAACGTCGCCCGCCCGGCCGCGAGCGTCTTGTCCACGTAGGAGTACAGGTCGGGATCGACGGGCCAGTCCCAGTAGAGCCGGTTGTAGGTCGCACCAGGGGTCAGCACGTCGATCTCGTGCGGACCGCCCGCCCAAATGCCCGGCGCGCAATAGGTGCCGGAGACGTTCTGGGTCAGGCCCGCATGCGGCCACAAAGCCACAGGAAGATCGACCTTTTCGCAGAAACCGCGGGGCTCAGTGGCCGTGCTCGCCCTGGCCGGATCCGGCCGCGCACCTAGCCCGGCCATAGCCGCGATGATCAGGAGGAGGGTAAGCGGCACCAGCCGCATCATGAGACGCATCCGGCAAACGGTAAGCAAGAAAAATTCCGCAGATTCACGGATTACTTAGCCAATACCAGTAATTGGCCAATACATGACCTGAGGGCTAAACTCCTGGCGATGAATGCTGACGCTGCTTTCGACCAATCTAGGACCCTCTATGAGCGCGCCATCTTCGCGGGTGATCAAGAAGCGCTGACCCAGGCCCGCCGTCTGCTGGACGGGGTAGCAGCAGGCTTGGCCCTGGCCAGCGGCCGGATCATGCACGGTGAGTTCCTGCTGGCGCGAACGCAGGATCGCGATCAGGCCACGGAGAACCCTGAAGAGTTGCCGTCCTTCGAGCGCGCGGCCGCGCTCTACCGAGCCCTCGGCGGCCGCCGGGCGGCATGATGAGGCCCGGGCCAGGCTGGAGGAGTCGACGGCGCTCTGGCGCCAGATCGGTCAGCGTGCTGGCGTCGCAGCGAACTTGGTCGGGCTAGCGTATGTCGCGATCAGCGAGCGGCGGCAACCCGATGCGCTCGGCTATCTCGATGAGGCCGCCGCCCTGGCCGACGAAGCCGACGCGCCTCTAATCCAGCACCATATCGACGGGGCCAGGGCGAGAGCTACGGATGCTGGCTGCTGACCGAGATGACCTCGCCGGTCAGGTAGGACGCGTAATCACTGGCCAGGAACACCATGACGGTGGCAACCTCCCAGGGCTCGGCCGACCGGCCGAACGCCTCCCTGGTCGCCAGCTCATCCAGGGTGTCCTGTGGCATCACCCTGGCCAGGAACGGATGCATGACCAGGCTCGGCGACACCGCGTTGACCCTGATCCCATGCTCGGCGACATCCATCGCCGCGCACCTGGTCAGCGCCATCACGCCCGCTTTCGCGGCAGCGTAGTGCGCCTGGCCAGGCTGAGCGCGCCAGCCGAGTACGGATGCGTTGTTGACGACCGCGCCACCGCCTCCCTGGCTGATCAGCTGCCGCAGCGCGGCTCGCGTGCACCGGAACGTCCCGTTCAGCGTCACGTCGAGCACCTGAGCCCACTGTTCGTCGGTCATCTCGGTGATCGTCGCCGTCCCGCCGAGCCCTGCGTTATTGATCATCACGTCGATCCGGCCGAACCGCCGGACCGCCCCGTCGATCAGTGCCTGCACCTGCGGCTCGCTGGTTACGTCGCACGGCAAGGACCACACCCGGTCCTCGCCGTACTCCTGCGCCAGTTCGGCCTGGGTCGCGGCCAGCCGGCTGGCGTGCGCGTCGCTGATCGCCAGGACAGCGCCCTCGTCCAGGCAGCGCCGGGCCGCCGCGCCGCCAATGCCAGTACCGGCGGCCGCGGTGATCACCACCACCTTCCCGGCCAGCAGGTCCCGGCCGGCCGGCGGATTGGGAATGATCATGACGACCGGCTGTTGCTGGCTCGGAGGGACGACCCCCCGGAACCCCCCGCAAGGCCCGGGGAATGGGACGACCCCCTGGAACCCCCCGAGGGCAGGAGGCCAAGCGCGCGCCCGGCGATGATCCCGAGCTGGATCTCGTCGGAACCGCCGTAGATGGTGTCGGCCCGGCTGAACAGGTACAGCCGCTGCCAGCCGTCGAGTTCGTACGGCGCCGCCTGCGCGACCATTGCGGCCGCTCCACGCACTTCGATGGCCAGCTCCCCAAGAGATTTGTGCCAACGGGACCACAGCAGTTTCATAACGGATGGATTGGCGCTGCTCTCCGCCTCTGGGTTCTCGCCCCTAGCGACGGTCGCCAGGGCGTAGGAGCGGAGCACCTCAAGGCCGAGCCAAGCCCGGGCAATGCGGTCGCGCAGCAATGGGTCGTTCGCCGCGCCGGTCCGCTTCGCGTGCGCGACCAGGTCGTCGAACTCACGCCGGTAGGAGATTAGCTGGCCGAACACGGCCGCGCCGCGCTCAACTCCGAGCAGGAACCTGGCCACCCGCCAGCCGTCGCCCGGCCGGCCGAGCACCAGGTCGGCGTCGGTACGGGCGCCGTCAAAGAACACCTCGTTGAACTCGCTGCTCCCGGTGAGCTGACGGATCGGCCGGATCGTGACGCCGGGCTGACGCATCGGGACGAGCAGCATCGACAGGCCGGCGCTCCGTCTTGAATCCGGGTCGGTCCTGGCTAGTACGAAGCACCAGTCGGCGACGTGGGCGAGCGAGGTCCAGACCTTCTGTCCGGTCAGCACCCAGTGGTTGCCGTCGAGCCGGGCCGAGGTGCTGAGCGAGGCAAGATCCGAGCCTGCGCCTGGCTCGGAGAAGCCCTGGCACCACAGCTCGGTGACGGCCGCGATCGGCGGCAGGAACCGGCGCTGCTGCTCGGCCGTGCCGAACTCGATGAGACTCGGCCCGAGCAACTGCTCGCCCATGTGACTGACCCTGGCCGGAGCGCCGGCCCGGGCGTACTCCTCGTGAAAGATCAGCTGCTGTTCGATCGACGCGGCCCGGCCGCCGTGCTCGCGCGGCCAGCCGAGCGGTGTCCAGCCCGCTTCGTGCAACTCCCGGTCAAAGGCCAGCCGCTGATCGAACGACTCGTGCTCGCGGCCAGGCCCGCCGGCCCCGCGCAGCCCGGCAAAGTCGCCGGCCAGATGCTTGGCCAGCCAGTCGCGAACCAGGTATCGGAATTCCTCGTCGGTCACGCCGGCCTCCCGTTGCGGCGTCAGCCTAGCAAGCGCCGGACCGGGCAGCGGGTGGCGGTCTAGTGCTGGATCAGGCCACCGACGCGGACCGGATCAACGTGGCCGGCGGGCGGCATCGTCTGGGCGAGCGCCAGGCCTACGTCGACCAGCGATGACCGGCGAAGGCGGGCGACCTCGGGAATCGGGGTCCAGACCGATTCGGCGGTGTCGCCGTTTGGCTCGGGACGGAGTTGACCCCCGGTAATGCGTACCTGATAGAAGATCCCGACATTCTGGTGATCGGAGCGGTCCGGGCGGTTCCGGTCAGCCGCCGGGATGACTCTCGAGTCCACTCCCAGCAGGCGTTCTACCACCGCAGCACAGCCCGTTTCCTCAGCAACCTCGCGGATCACCGCGTCGAACGGATCTTCTCCTTGCTCGACCCCGCCACCGGGAAGCGTCCAGTGCGCGTCAATGCCTCGCGGCGCGTAAAGCGCGAGCAGGACTCGATCCCCCTCGACGCACACCGCATACGCCGCCAGCCGCCGGCTCATTCCCGCACCGTATCCTGCCCGACATGCGGGTTACCTCCCTAATGGTCACGAGCTCGGCCACCGACGACGCCCGGGCGTAGGCTCCCTACCAAGCACTTGCTTGTCTGGAGGACTCCGTGCCCAGCACCATCCCGCAGGTGATGCAACACGCGGCCAGCCAGTTCGCCGATTCGGTGGCGATCGCCGAGCCTAGCGGCGTCTCGATGAACTACGGGGAGCTGCATCAGGCGGCGCGCCAGGTGGCTGGTGCGCTGGCAACGAGCGGGATCGAGCCCGGCGACCGGGTCGCGATCTGGTCGCCGAACACGCACCACTGGGTGCTCGCGGCGCTCGGTTCGCTGTACGCCGGGGCCACGCTGGTGCCGGTCAACACCAGGTACACCGGGCCCGAGGCGCTGGATGTCATCACCAGGACAAAGGCGCGGGCGCTGTTCGTCGCCGGCCCGTTCCTGGGCGTTGACCGGCTTCAGGCGCTGCGAAAAGCGGCGGATCAGGCGGCACTGCCAGAGCCTCCGACAGCACTGCCAGAGCCTCCGACAGCACTGCCAGAGCTGATCGTGCGGATACCGGTTGAGTCGGTCGAGTCCTCTTGGGACGACTTCATCGCCCGCGAGGCCAGCGACGAGCTGATCGACGCGAGAGCACACGCGGTAACGCCAGGTGACGTGAGCGACATCCTGTTCACCTCCGGCACCACCGGCCGGAGCAAGGGCGCGATGTCGGCCCACCGGCAGGCGCTCGACGTCGCCAGGGCCTGGGCCGAATGCGCGGAGCTGACGAGCACCGACCGGTACCTGATCGTCAACCCGTTCTTCCACAGCTTCGGTTACAAGGCCGGGATTCTCGCCTGCCTGCTAACCGGCGCGACGATGGTCCCGCAACTGGTTTTCGACCCGGGCGCCTCGATCAGGCTGATCGAAGCGGCCGGCATCACGGTGTTCCCTGGCGCGCCGACGATCTACACCTCGATCCTGGACCATCCCGAGCGGCCAGGACGCGACCTGTCGAGCCTGCGGCTGGCGGTCACCGGAGCCGCCGTGGTGCCGGTCGCGCTGGTCGAGCGGATGCGGGCCGAGCTCAGCTTCGACACCGTGCTCACCGCGTACGGGCTGACCGAAGCCGTCGTCGCCACGATGTGCCGGGCGGCCGATGACGACAAGACGATCGCGACCACCTCGGGCCGGGCAGCAGCCGACATGGAGATCCGGATTGTCGTGCCGGAGGCGCGCCAGGCTGACAGAGCGACCGCCGGGCACGAAGAGCAGGTCGGCGAGATCCTGCTGCGCGGGCCGAATGTGATGCTGGGCTATCTCGACGACGAAGCGGCGACGGCGGAGGCGATCGACCCCGACGGCTGGTTGCATACCGGGGACGTGGGCAGGCTCGACGAGCGGGGCTATCTGACGATCACCGACCGGCTCAAGGACATGTATATCTGCGGCGGGTTCAACGTATACCCGGCCGAGGTTGAGCAAGCGCTGGCCCGGCACCCGGCGGTCGCCGAGTCGGTGGTGATCGGCGTGCTCGATGAGCGGCTGGGCGAAGTCGGCAAGGCGTTCGTGGTGTTGCGGCCGGGTGCCGAAGTCTCCGCCACCGAGCTGATCGAGTTCAGCCGGGAGCGGCTCGCGAACTTCAAGGTGCCGAGGCAAGTCGAGTTCCACGCTGACTTGCCGCGCAATCCGGCGGGTAAGCCGCTAAAGCGACTACTGCGAGGAGAGGCGAATTGACCGACCAGCTTCCGGCCGAAGATGAGCCCGTGGTCTTGTACGAGGAGCGCGGTTCCACCGCATTGATTACCTTGAATCGGCCCAGGTACCGGAACGCGCAGAACTCGGTGATGACGTACGCGATCGACGCGGCATTTGAGCGGGCGGTCAACGACAGCGAGATCAAGGTGATCGTGCTAGCCGGGGCCGGGGATCACTTCAGCGCCGGGCACGACATCGGCACTCCGGGCCGCGACGTGCACGTGCCTTATGACCGCAAGGCTGTGCTGTGGTGGGACCACACCGACAAGCCGGGCGCGGACGGCCGGTACGCCCGGGAGATGGAGGTCTACCTGGGCATGTGCCGCCGGTGGCGGGAGATTCCCAAGCCGTCGATCGCGATGGTGCACGGCGCGTGCATCGCGGGCGGGCTGATGCTGGCCTGGGTCTGCGACCTGATCGTCGCCTCCGACGACGCGTTCTTCTCCGACCCGGTGGTACGGATGGGGATCCCGGGCGTCGAGTACTTCGCCCATCCGTGGGTGCTGGGGCCGAGATTCGCTAAGGAAGCGCTGTTCACCGGGGACAGGTTCAGTGCGCAGAGGGCCTACGAAGTCGGCATGGTCAACCGGGTAGTGCCGCGCGAAGAGCTCGCTCAGACGGCCTTCGAACTGGCCGATCGGATCGCCAAGATGCCGGCTTTCGGGCTGTCGCTGGTGAAGCGGGCCGTCAATCAGTGCGAAGACCAGATGGGCCTGCGATCGGGCATGGAGTCGGTCTTCGGCTTGCACCACGTCGGGCACTCGCACAACGCCGAGGTCGGCGAGGATTCGCTGGCCGGCCTGGATGCCCGGTCGATGAGGTCGAAGGCGGCCGAGTAGCGGTGGATCTGGATCCGGATCCGGTCGACGAGGCGTTTCGCGCTGAGGTCCGCGCCGGGCTGGCCTCGATTCTGCCCGGGCAGCCGTTGCCGTCGGTCAACACCGAAGAAGGGTTCGCGGCGCACCGGGAGTTCGAGCGGAAGCTGGCCGACGCCCGGCTGGCGGTTGTGTCCTGGCCAGAGCGGTACGGCGGCCGGGACGCGCCGCTGTCGCAGTGGCTGGTGTTCGAGGAGGAGTACTACCGGGCCGGCGGACCGGTGCGGGTCGGCCAGAACGGGCTGTTCTTGCTCGCGCCCACGTTGTTCGCGCACGGCAGCGAGGAGCAACTGGACCGGATCCTGCCGCCCATGGCGACGGCGGAGCAGGTCTGGGCTCAGGCCTGGTCCGAGCCGGGAGCCGGCAGTGACCTGGCCGCGATCCGGTCTTCCGCAGTCAGCACCGAAGAGGGCTGGCTGCTGTCGGGACAGAAGACCTGGAGTTCGCGCGCGGCGTTCGCGGACCGGGCGTTCGGGTTGTTCAGATCAGATCCCGCCGCCGAGCGCCATCGGGGCTTGACCTACTTGATGTTCGACCTTCGGGCTCCGGGGGTCACAGTGCGGCCGATCGCGCAGCTCGACGGTGAGCCCGGGTTCGCTGAGATCTTCCTGGATGAGGTGTTCGTGCCGGACGCCGACGTGATCGGCGAGCCGGGCGCGGGCTGGAAGGTCGCGATGTCGACAGCGAGCCACGAGCGCGGGCTCTCGCTGCGCAGTCCTGGGCGGTTCATGGCCGCCACTGACCGACTGGTCAGGCTCTGGCAATCTGGTTCTGACCGGCCTCGGGAAGGGCGGCAGGCGCATGGGGAACGGATCGCGCCGGAGGCGCCCCAAGCTAATAGAGCGATCGCCGGGCGCGAAGCGATCGGCGATCGCGTAGCTGACGCCTGGATTGCTGCTCGGGCCTACCAGTTGCACACGCACGGCACGGTTGCTTCGCTGGCCGACGGCGGCACGCTAGGGGCCGAGTCCAGCCTGGGCAAGGTGTTCTGGTCCGAGCTTGATGTCAGCCTTTGCGAGACCGCGCTCGACCTGCTGGGACCGCACGCCGAGCTAGCCGACAGGTACTGGGCGGACAGTTATCTATTCGCACTCGCCGGCCCGATCTACGCGGGCACCAACGAGATCCAGCGATCGGTGATCGCCGAGCGGCTGCTGGGGCTGCCCCGATGAGGTTCACGCTTACTGAGGAGCAGCGTCAGTTCGGCGCGGCGATCCACGAGTTGCTTACCGACGCGGACGTGCCCGGTGCGGCCCGATCCTGGGCGGACGGCGATCACGGGCCCGGGCTTGCGATCTGGCGGGCGCTGGCCAAAGCCGGAGTCACGGCGCTCGTAGTGCCGGAATCGGCCGGGGGCCTCGGAGCTAGCCCGGTCGACCTGGTCGTCGCCTGCGAAGAGCTCGGACACCACCCGGTGCCCGGACCGCTCGCCGAGTCCATCGCCGCTCTCCCCGTGCTGCTCGCCGACCTGGCCTCGACCGAGGTGCTGGCGGCGCTGGCCAGCGGGGACCTGATCGGGACGCTGGCGGTGCCGCCCGTGCTGCCGTACGCGCTCGATGCCGACGCGGCCGGACTGGTGGTACTCGCCGAGCGCGGCGCGGTGTCGATGTCCCCCTCGGGGATCGGGCTCAGGTCGATCGACCCGGCCCGACGGCTGTTTGCACTGCGGACCGGCCAGGAACTCGCGGCCAACGCCGGCGACCAAGTACGGGCTGCGCTCTACCAGGGCACGCTGGCCAGCGCCGCGCTGCTGCTGGGAGCGGGCCGGGGACTGCTGGAAGCCTGCGCCGAGCACGCCAAGACGCGAGAGCAGTTCGGGCGGCCGGTCGGGGCGTTTCAGGCGGTCAAGCATCAGCTCGCTAACGTGCTGATCGGCCTCGAATTCGCCCGGCCGCTGGTGTACGCGGCCGCGATCGCGCTCGGAACCGACGAGCCGACCGCAGCCCGCGACCTGTCGGCCGCGCGGGTGGCGTGCGCTGACGCGGCCCGGCTGGCCGCCCGCACGGCATTGCAGGTACACGGTGCGATCGGCTATACCCGCGAGTGTGACATCAGTCTGTGGCTGGCGAAGGTCAGAGCGCTGTCGTCGACCTGGGGCAGCCAAGCCGAGCACCGGGCCGTGGTGCTCGCCGCGCTGACCGAACCGAGGACGGGCCCATGGAGCTGAGACCGTGGAACTGACACCGTGGAACTGACCGGCGAGCAGCGGGCATTGCGCGAGTCGGTGGCCGACTTGCTGCGGCGGCATCCGCCCTTGCTTGATCCGGAGACTGAGGGCGCGGGCGACCGGCACGCTGAGCTCTGGCGGTCCCTCAGCGAGATCGGAGCCGGCGGGCTGGCGATCCCCGAGCAGTACGACGGTGCCGGGGCCGGGCCGATGGAGATCAGCATCGTGGCCGAGCAACTCGGCCGGGCGCTGGCGCCGTCGCCGCTGCTGGGCTCGGCGGTGCTGGCCGCCCAGACCATCCTGGGGTCTGGCGATGCAAGCGCCCGCAAAGCGTTTCTCCCGAAAATCAGTAATGGCAGCCTGATCGCCTCGCTGGCCTGGACGGATAGCGAAGGCGGCTGGGACCCCGCGCGGGCCGCCTGTTACGCGACCGCCAGAACCGGTGGCGGATGGACGGTGACCGGGGCCGCGCACTATGTGCTCGATGCCGACATCGCCGATGTGCTGATCGTGGCGGCGACGATGCCGGATGAGAGCATCGGGCTGTTCGTGGTGACGCCGGGCCAGAGCGGCGTCGCGATCGAAGCCACGCCGGCGATGGACCAGACCAGGAGAATGGCGGTAGTACGGCTAGCCGCGGCCGCCGACGAGCCGATCGCTTCCGGCGCGGACGCGAGTGCAGCGCTAGCGCAGGCCAAGGATCTGGCCTGCATCGCGCTCAGCGCCGAACAGGTCGGGGCCGCCGCCCGGGCGCTCGAGCTGACGACGGGCTACACCAAGACGAGGATCCAGTTC
>DASYAT010000187.1:0-21956 GCA_036501205.1 Streptosporangiaceae bacterium
CGCCGAAGATATACGCGAACATCGCGGTGAACAGCAGCGGCTGCAGCGTCACGTCGAAGAACTGCTCTGGGTTGCGGCGCATCTTCTTCAGCGCCCGCCAGGCCATCGAGAACGTCTGGCTGACCGTCTCGCCGACGGTCACCCGCGGGCGGGCTCGGGTCACTGCGGTGGCTGGATCGACCATTGGCGTCGCTAGGCCGGCGCCGGCTGGCGTCCGGTCGATTGTCGTGGTGCTCATGTCAGACCTCCAGGAGGGAGTCGGTGCGGTCGGCCTCGTCCTGGCCATCGGAGTCGCCAGTGGCGTCGCCAGTGTCGTGGCCGGTAAGGGCGAGGAACACCTCGTCGAGTGTCGACTTGGCCACGCTCACCGAGGCGACGGTCAGGCCCGCCTGCCGAAGCCCGATGAGCACGTCACCAGCGCCGTCGGCGACTTCGAGGGGAACGGTGAGCCGGCCGGACTCCGGCGTCAGCACCGGCTCCTTGCCGACGACCCGGTAGACGACCTGCCGGGCGAGGTCCTGATCGGCCCCGTCGGCGAGTTCGATCTGCAGCGTCGAGTCGCCGACCGAGGTCTTCAGCTCGTCCGGGGTGCCCTCGGCGACCTTCCGGCCCAGGTCGATGACCGCGATCCGGTCGGCGAGTTGGTCAGCCTCGTCGAGGTACTGGGTAGTGAGCATGATCGTGCAGCCGTCGGCGACCAGGCCTCGGATGGTGTCCCACATCTGGCCTCGGGTGCGAGGGTCGAGTCCGGTGGTGGGCTCGTCGAGAAAGATCAGCGGCGGCCTGGTGATCAGGCTGGCCGCTAGGTCCAGGCGCCGCCGCATGCCGCCTGAGAACTGGGAGATCGGCTTGCTGGCCGCCTCTTCCAGGTCAAACTGGGTCAGCAACCGTTTGCTGGTCGCTCGGGCATCGGCCGAGGACAGTCCCTGCAGCCGGCCGAACAGCCATAGGTTCTCAGTGGCCGTCAGGTCCTCGTCGACCGAGGCGTACTGCCCCGTGAGGCCGATCAGCTGACGGACCCGGTGCGGCTCCCGGATGACGTCCACTCCGAAGATGTGCGCCTGACCGGCGTCAATCGGCAGCAGGGTCGCCAGCATCTGCAACATCGTCGTCTTGCCGGCCCCGTTCGGCCCGAGCACACCAAAGATCTCGCCCTGACGGACCTCAAGGTCGATGCCGTCGACGGCGCGGAGTTCGCCAAACTTCTTGACCAGCCCGCTGGCGTAAACACAGGGAGTTGCGTTCATAGTCGTGTTCCTTCGCAGTGCTTGCCTCTAGGGCGGGTTTGCTATCTGCGAACGAACGTAGGCGCCCCCGGTTTCGCGCCCCCTACACCGCGGTTTCACCAGGCTTCACCCGCTTGGCTAGCTTGCAAGGTCTGCAGGCACCGGCTTAAGACCGGGTTGCTGCCCCGCGGGTCACTGCACCGGAGCCCCTCAGGTGCAGTAGCTTCCCGGGAAGCAGCTACACCAGGTGGGCTCCGGGGTAGCCAGGGCTACACCAGGGAGGCTCCGCTGCAGTAGTTTCCCGGGACGGAACTACACCTGAGGGGCTCCGGTGCACTGCCTGAGGACGTCGCCAAATCTGGCTCGCAGAGAACTAGCTAGCCGCGCAGAAATGATGTCGATCTTCTTCGCAAGCCCGCCGAATTTGCAAATGGAAGGCGGCGCTGGCGTGAGTTGCGGGCACGCCAGCGCCGCCGCTGGTTAGGCAGGGCGTGGGCTGGTTAGCTCACTGGGACTGCCACGTTGTCGATGAGGAACGAGGTGGTGTGGCCCTTCAGGGTTTCTGCGCTGGCGAACTTGATCGTCACCGTTTGTCCGATGAAGGGCTTGAGGCTGAACGAGGACTTGGCGTACTTAGCCGCCGCGTTCTTGTTGGAGAAGGTGGCCAGGGTCTTGAGCACCTTCCCGGTCGAAGACAGGACCTGCACCTTGAGCGTGTCGGACGCCTTGGTCTTCGGGTCATTGGAGATGACCCTGAGCTCAAACGAGAGCGTCGCGGCGCCGCAGGTTGGCTGGATGGTCACCGGCTGGGACAGGGTGTCCTTGCGCGGTGCCGTCCGGCCGCCGAGCCTGGCCAGGAACTTGCCAGCGAACGCTGGGGTCGCCTTGGCGGTGCCGATCCGGACTCCCTGGGTACTCGCCCACGGAGCCAGGCCCGACTCGAAGCCGCCGTTGCCGATGAGCTGCTTGCCGCAGGCCGGCGGTGCCTTGCTGGTCACGACCCAGGTGAAAGTGACCTGGCCGGAGTCGTGCTCACTTGACCCGACCGTGTCGGTCGCTTTGGCCGTGACGGTGAAGGTGCCCGCCTTAGTCGGGGTCCCGGTGATCGCCCCGGTGGTTGGGTTGATCGACAGCCCGGGTGGCAGGCCGGTCGCCGACCAGCCGGTGATCGACGCCCCGGCGCTCGAGGTTGCCGATAGCTGCTGCGATGCCGCCGTGCCCAGGCCGCTGGTAAGCGTGCCTGGCGAGGTGACCGTGACCGTGTCGGTGTCGAGCAGGGCGCCGGTAGCGAGTTGGGCCAGCACGCCGTAGGTCAGTGTCGGTGCTTCGGCCGTGGCCAGGTCACCCGCTGGCGGCGGGGTCCCGGCGATCAGCCGGCGGACTTGGTGCGAGGCGTGCGAGGAGTGCGACGCTGAGCCACCGGTTGCCTGCTGAGCCGAACCGAGGATGGCGTTGAGCAGGTTCGCCAGCTCGGTTACCCGGCCCTGGTGCAGGGCCGCGTAGTCGCTCAGCTGTGTCGTTCCGGTGCCGTTCTGCAGGCCCTGGAAAATCGCCAACACACTGTTCGGCCCGTTGAAGGTGGTCGGCAGCTGGTCCTGGCCGTAGAGGATGTCCGACAGCGCCTGGTTGCCAAGCGACGCGCTTGGCGCGACGGTCTGCGCGAGCAACTGGAGCAGCTCGAACGCGCCGGTGAGGTTTTCCGCGTCGGTGTTCAGCGTGGCGTGGTCGGGGGTGTTCGGGTTGGTGAGGCCGTCGATGTCCCACTGGTAGTTCTGCTTCTGCTCGGCGGCCAGGATCGACGCGCCTTCGCTGGCCAGAACATCCGTGGAAGTGACGGTAGGAGTGATGCTCGATAGCAGCTGAGGCAGGCCGCCGGCACGGTCGATCCGGTTAGCGATGAAGCCGGCTTCGGTGAAGTCCCGGCAGACCATCTGGTCGTTGCAGTTGAAGACGGCGGGAGGCAGCGTGTAGGTCTTCAGCACGTGCACGTTGCCGTCGGCGCCCTCGAACCTGACCTCAACCGATCCGGTGTCCGTCACGACGAAGGTGCAGGTCGTGACGCCCTTGATCGTGCGGCAGACCTCGTCGCTTCCGGGAGCAGAGAACGTATAGCAGAGCGGGGCGCTGAGTGGCTGCAGCGAGCTGTTCGAGAAGCCGGCGAGGTTGTCAAGCAGGAAGTAGGAGTTAGGCAGGCTGGCCCCCGACTCCCACGCCATCGGGCTGGACAGGCCGACGGTGTTCGAGTTCGAGCAGTTGGGCAGCGATGTTAGTACCGGATTCTGGTCGTCACCGGCGGGAACTGGCTGGTCGGTGCCCGCGAACGCGTTGTACCCGTCCCAGGACTGACCCGACGGCGTGCCGTAGCCGCCGGCCGCTCCGGTGGCGTTCGCCGGGAACGCGGCGTGGTGGGCATTGATGTCGGTGATCAGCTTGGTGAACGCGGCGCTGTAGTTTCCGGTGAGCTGCTGCACCGCTGGGTTCGTGAAGGTGGTCGGGTCGACCTGCTGGACGGCGCTGACCAGTTGGGTGACCTGCTGGCCGGGCGCCTCGATCGAGGCCAGGTCGGGCTCGGTGCCCGCCGAGAACTGCGGGTACTCATCGAGCAGCTCACGGTAGGCGAGGCTGACCTCTGACCACACCGCCGGGTTCACCAGCGCCGAGCTGAGGGTGGCCGGGTCGGTCCCGATGCCGTACCACTTGTGCAGGATGCCGAGCAGGTAGGCCAGATCCTGGCCTTGGTCCAGTCCGTGCTGGGTCAGCGCGGTCAGCACCGTCCCGTCCGAGCTGAAGTCGCCGTTGCCCGGCGGGTTCGCCGGCGGCGGGGTGGAGAACTCCTCCACGTCGTTGTTGGCGTCGGTCAGCGCCTCGGTCTTGAACTGGCTGGCGCAGTCGCTGAACTCGGCGAAGTCCAGCGGCGACAGGTTCCTGGCCGGGCGGTCAAGGCACTGGTTGATCGAGCCCTGGATCTGGGTCTGGATCTGGCCCTGGCCGAACGCGACGACATCGGCGTCGGTCAGGTCGGTCTGGTACTGGAGCTGGCCCAGGGTGAACTCCACGCCGTTCAGGCCGGCCTCGATCGCCCCGGTCTGGAAGTCGATGTCAGCGAAACCCGCCTGCATCGCCTTGAACACGTCGAGCAGGGTCGCCTCGACGCCCTGAATGGACTGCTGGATCTGGTTCAGGTCAGCGGTCAGCGCCTGGAAGACCGTCTGGATCATCTGCTGGGTCTGCTGAGCGAGCGCCAGGGCCTCGTCGGCTGGTTTCCCGGCCAGCGCGTCGATGATGCCGAACAGGGACTTGATCGCGTCGCCCCAGTTTTCCGTGACCGCGTCGATGAACAGGCCAACGACGTTGGAGAGCGCCGTGATCTGCACGATGTTGGTCTCGCCGAGGTTCGTCAGGAACGTGATGATGCCCTGGGCGACGGTAGATCCGTCCACCAGCGGCTTGTCCATGTCGCCGCCGTTCGGGGCGGCGAGGTTCCTGATTCCGTTGCTGAACAAGGTGCCGGTCAAGGTGAAGTCGAAGATCGGCAGCGCGCCGGTGAGGGCGCTGCCTGCCTGCGCGGTCACGTCGTTCGGGCTGGCCGGGTCACCCGCCGCGGCGAAGAGTGCCTTGATGACCGGTGCCTGCGAGGTCACCAGGGCCTGGTTCAGGTTTCCGGCCTGGGTGAGCATCGCCGCGTAGCCGCCCGGCGCCAGGGTCAGCGAACCGTCGGAGTTGAGCGAGACGTTCAGGTTCTGGCTCGACAGCATGGTGGCTAGCGTCGGGTCGGCGGTCTGCAGCTGAGCCGGGTTCTGGGTGACCGAGATGGCGGCGCTGGTGCCGAGCCCGGTGTGGATGACCGGCGTCAGCAGCGAGTCCTCGACGGTGGCACAGGCCGGGCTGGCCTGACCGCAGGCGACCGCCTGCTCGATCGCCGGACCGGAGACGGCCGCGTGGAAGCCGCTCGAGGTCCAGTCGCCGGTGTCGTACAGGCTGCGGTCGCTGAAGCCGGCGGATCCGGTTGAGAAGCCGACGCCGGTGGCGATCGACGTCTTCAGGTAACCGCCGTAAATCGACGTGGCCACGGCCACCGTGGCCGGGCCGACGACGCCGGCTCCTGACGACTGGGCGAAGGTGCTCATGACGCCGAGCGCACCGGTCAGCTGGGGCACGAGAGTCGGGCCGAAGCTCGGCAGGCCGCTACCGGCGCTGGCCGGGACCTGCGGGTTCTTTGCCTGATCGAAGGCCGACTTCAGGGCGGCCAGTTCGGTTTCGACCGTGTTCGGGTCCGCGTTCGGGCTGGTGATGTAGACCTGTGCGGCCACGTCGGCCAGGAGCACGTTCGCCAGGTCGTGCTGGGGGACGGTCGGGTTGTCGACCGCCTGGAAGTAGGCCGCCTGGTACAGCGCGGATGCTACGGCGGGGGCCGGCGCGGTGACCGTTCCTGGCGAGGAGCTGTCCGGGGAGGGCCAACCCTGCGAAGGGCGCTGCTGCTTGGGATGCGCTGAGTTGGCCGCCCAGATGGTTCTCCCCCCGTTCGCGGCCGGATTGACCGTCAGGACGGTGGTCTTCGAGCCGATCGCGGGATGGGCGCCGGCCCGGCCGGCGGATACCGCTACGTCCTGGGTGCCGGCCTGTCGCGGTATCCCGGAGAGAACGCCGGTATCCGGGTTGAGGGTCAGCCCGAGCGGCAGTTCGGTCAGCGGGCCCCACGACGCCGTCCCGCCGCCGACGATCTTGAATTGGTAGGAGTACGGCTTGCCCACGACGGCGGCGGGCATCGCGGGGGGTTCCGGGGGGTCGTCCCCCCGGGCTGGCAGCGCGTGCGGATCGTCTTCCAGGCCAGGCAGCCTGATCGCTAGCTTGGCGACGGTCCTTGGATGAACGGCGTTGATCGGACGCAATGAGCCGGCGTGGGCGACGGGCGCCCCGCTGACAAGGCCAACTGTGGTCAATGTGATTGCCGTCGATGCTGCCAGCAGCATCGACTGGCGCCTGGCTCCAAGCAATGGATCTAGAAATCGCATAGTGTCGCTCAGCTTTCTGGGCGGACGACGTTTCAGCGCCCCGTGGCTTGTCTGGTCGTCCGCTGTCGCGCTCAAGGTATTTACGCGGCTGGAATGGGCCGCTAGTTGCGCTGAAACGGGATCCAGCGGCGACGGCGAAATCCTGCTGACCGGCTGGGACGTGAGTTCGGCGACGGTTTCGTGCGGCGCCTCAATTGGCGGGCGAAAGGCGGTTCTGGTGATGAGCTGACCGGGCGAGCGGCTTTAAGGAAGGGCGGGATCGCCGGGCTGGTTTGCTAGCAAATAAATGATCTTGACCTGCCCGGCGCCGTTATTGGCTGGCGTCGGGCAGGTCGGCTCGGTGGTTAGGGGGCGAACGGCTGGACGTCGCCTCGGCAGTGGGTGACTTTCGGGGCGGGGGCCAGCGGATGGAGCAGGTAACCGAAGGTCGTGTTGTCGACGCAGGCGGAGGTGAGCAGGGCCGTGTGGCCCCAGTTGTCGCTGGCGACCAGCCTGCTGTTCGGCAGACGGCGGGCGACCTGCACGGCGTTGGCGTAACTGGTGACCGGGTCCCAGAGGCTGCCGATCACCAGGACCGGCGCGGCGGTGCGGTGGTCGAACGGGCCCTGGTAAGCGTACTGGTCGGCGGCGGTCCACGTGGTGCGCGCGCACGGGACGCTGATCCAGGCGTACAAGGCACCGAAGTACCTGGCGTGGCGGTCGGCGGCGGAGGCGGCGGCTGGCCAGGAGGAAGCGTTCTCGGCGTTGAGGGTGTCAGCGCACAGGACGCCGGACTGGGCTTCGAGCTGGTTGACGGGAGTCGGGCCAGCCTGAACTGCCTGGTGGAACTGCAGCAGGGCGCGCACCAAGGAGGCGTGGCTTGAGCCTCCGCCGCCTGGAGCGGCGAGCTGGGCCAGGGCTGTCAGTTCACCGAACAGGCCCTTGTAGCCGTTGGGGAAGTGCAGCCAGTGCGCGGTGTCGGCGATCATCTCGGCGTAGGTGAAGGTGGCCGGCTTGATGCCGGGGGCCGTGAGGCGCAGTGAACGGGTGTGAAGCTTGGCGGCCAGGGCGGCGAAGCTGGCAGCCGTGTCCGCGCTCGCGAAGGGGCATTTGGACTGGCCGGCCTGCTGGCAAAGCTTCAGCAGTTCGGTGAGCGCGCGGCCGGTGGCGGCGGCGGAGCCCATCCGGTCGAGGACCGGGATCCTGGCGGTGCCTGGGGTGCCGACCAGGGCCTGCGGGTTCACGATGCCGTCGATCACTATCGCGCGGACCCGGCTTGGGAACAGGTTCGCGTAGACCAGCCCGAGGTAAGAGCCGTAGGACACGCCGAGGTAGGTCAGCTTGCGGTCACCGACCGCGCGGCGCAGGACGTCCAGGTCGAGGGCGTCGTCGGTGGTGGACATCGCCGAGGCGATCGACCGGGCCGTGGTTGAGCACGCCTGGCCGAGCGTACGGCCGGCGCCGATCCAGGATTGCTGCTGGGCGTTGGTGACAGGGAAGGGGATCGCGTTCAACGGGGCTTCGGCGCGGGTTCGCTCGGCCTTGGTGGCGAAGCACCGGATCGGCGTGCTGCCGCCGACACCGCGCGGGTCGACACCGACGATGTCGAACCGGTCAAGTATGACCTTGGGCAGGGCCGGAGGCTGGGCGGCCGAGAAGGCGAAATCCGTGGCCGGGTCGCCGGGTCCGCCGGGGTTGACGAAGATCGTGCCTAGGCGGTGGCGCGGGTCTTTGGCCGGGATTCTGAGCAGGGCCAGCTTGACCTGGCGGGCGTGGGGGTGGTGGTAGCTGAGCGGGAGTTCTGCGGTTGCGCATTGAGCTGTCTTGCGGCAGGTGGTCCAGCGCAGGATCGGGGTGGGGACCTGGGCGACCAGGCGGGCCGCTTCCGTGGCGGTAAGGCCGCCGGGGCGGCTGCGGCCTTGGGCGGCGGCTTCTCCCGGCCGGGCTACGGTACAGGCGAGGCTGGTCAGGGCCAGGGCGGTCAGGGTCGCCGCGACGATGGGTCTTGCTGCGGTTTTCATGCTGACAATCGTTCGGGAGCGGCGCTGCCTGGTCACCGGAGCAGGCCGGAGACTTGATGGTGGGGCCTGCCATACCCCGCGGGGGCCGGGCGGGGCGGGAGGACCGGGCGGGCCCAGCCGGGCGGCGTCAGGCTCGGAGGTAGGTGAGGACGGCGAGCACCCGGCGGTGCTGGGCATCGTCGGGGGGCAGCCCGAGCTTGGCGAAGACGTTGCCGATGTGCTTTTCCACCGCGCTGGCCGAGACCACCAGCCGCTGCGCGATTGCCGTGTTGGAATGGCCTTCGGCCATCAGCCCCAGCAGCTCTCGTTCGCGGGCGGTCAGTGCGGCCAGGGCGTGTTCTCGTCGTTGCCCGGCCAGCAATTGGGCAACGACCTGGGGATCTAGCACGGTCTCGCCGCCGGCGACCCGATCGAGCGCGTCCAGGAACTCCTCGACCTTGGCGACCCGGTCCTTCAGCAGGTAGCCGATCGCGCCGGAGCCGTCCGCGAGCAGGTCGGCGGCGTAGGACAGTTCGACGTACTGGCTGAGCACCAGGATGGGCGCGCCCGGCAACTGGGAGCGGACAGTGATCGCCGCGCGCAGTCCTTCGTCGGTATGGGTCGGCGGCATCCGCACGTCGACTACCGAGATGTCGGGCTTTTGCTTGAGCACCGCGTCGACGAGGGCCGGACCGTCGCCGACCGAGGCCGTCACCTGATGGCCGTCCTCGGCGAGCAGGCGAATCAAGCCTTCGCGCAGCAGCACCGCGTCGTCGGCCACGACGATCCGCAGCGGCCGGCGGCCGGAATGAGTCAGCGGCATGGGAGCACGGCGCTGACCGTCGTCGGACCGCCGTCGGGACTGTCGACCAGGAGCTGGCCGCCGACCGCGTGCAGCCGATCGTCTAGGCCACGCAGGCCGTGCCCCTTCGCCAGCGCGGCGCCGCCCACGCCGTCGTCCGTCACCCAGGCGCGGAGCGTGCCTTCCTCGTGGCGCAGTCCGACCACGCAGCTGCGGGCGTAGCTGTGCTTGGCCACGTTGGTCAGCGCCTCGGCGACCACGAAGTACGCGGCCGTCTCGACGGCGGCGTCCGGCCGGCGGCCCGGCCGTGCACCAACGTCATCGGCATCGAGTTCGACGGGCACGGTCGAGCGCGCGGCCAGCGCGTTCATCGCCTCCCGCAGGCCCCGGTCGACGAGGATCGGCGGGGCGATACCGCGCGAGAGCGCCCGCAACTCCTCCAGCGCCTCCTGGGTCTGGGCGAGCGCTTCGGCGAGTGCGTCCCTGACGGCCTCAGGCCTGCGGTCGAAGTTGTGCTGGGCGCGGCCCAATTCCAGTGCCAGCCGGACCAGCCGCTGCTGGGGCCCGTCGTGGAGGTCGCGCTCAAGCCGGCGCAGCGCGGTCGCCTCGGCCGACACCGCGGCAACGGTCTGCGCCCGGGCCGCGTCCCGCTCCTGCTCAAGACCGGTGATCCGGCGGTGCAACGCGGATGCGTCCGACAGCAACGCCTGCCCCAGCCCGGCCTGGGCGGCCACGCAGGCCCGGGTCGCCAACGGCAAGGTCAACAGCACCACCAGCCCCAGCACGGTCCCGAACGCGAGCCGTCCCGCCACCGTGGTCAGGCCGAGGCTCAAGGCGATGTGGGACTGAGCGCTTCCGGCGTGGAGGGTCATGGGCCGCAGCGATCCAGCGGTCGTGAACTGGTCGCGCAGTGCAGCGGTGCTGGCCCCGACCCCGACGAACCACCACACCCCAGTGATCACGGTGGTGACCAGTGCGACCGGAAACAGCACCACAGCGTGCGCCACGTCGAGCCATAGCTCTGGATCAGCCGCGCTGGCTGGTCCGGTCCCGCTGGTCCGCTCGATCGCCTTCCTCTCGCCGGCCAAGGACCGCAGCCGGCCGATCCGCCACCGCTCCAGCTCAGCGAACCGCCGGGCCGGGGCCAGAAACCACGCCGAAAGCCGCGCTACGGCCGGCGACCCGCCGGGCAACAGCGACACAATGGTTCCGGCACACAGCCCGCCGACCACCACGACCACGCCGACCGCAGCGATCACCGGAGCGGTGAGCAAGTACAGCGACTCTGCCAGCGCGCGCAACCCGATGCGCACGACAAATCGCACGCTCAGCCGCCACCGGCTCCGCCGCCGGCCCGGCTGGTCCGGCCGACCAGGCTGGCCCGGGCGGTCCTGGACCCCAAGAGGAATCGACTCGATCACGGCCCCAGCCTAGATTGCGGTTGAACCAAAGACGGGCCGGATACGTATGCGTGCAAGGGGCCATATGACGGACACGGGGAGTTTCATGCAAGTACGCCTCCTTGGACCGATCGACCTCCTGATCCACGGCGAACCGCGTCTAGTCCACGGCCTGCGCCGCCAGGCGGTGCTCGCCGTCCTGGCGCTGCATTGCGGTGAGGTCGTCAGCACCGATTACCTGGTCGACGCGGTCTGGGGTGGTACCGCGCCCGTCACCGCGGTGAACGCCATGCAAAGCCATGTGTCCTATCTGCGCGGCCTGATGGGCACCAAGTCCGCGATTCTCACCCGGTCGCCTGGCTACCTGCTCAACCTCCCCGGCGACGGCACTGACGTGCGACTAGCCGAACGGCTGCTGCGCGAAGGCACCCAGCAGGCCGGCCCCAGCGACACGGTCAGGCACCTGCGGAACGCGCTGGCGCTATGGCGAGGCGAGCCGATGGGCGAACTCGCGGAACTGCCGTGGCTACCGGCCCAGTCCGAACGCCTCGACGTCCTCAGGATGCAGCTCAGGCAGGCGCTGTCTGAGGCCAGGCTCGCGGCCGGAGAGCACTCCCAGCTCGTGCCGGAACTCGAGCAGATGCTCACCGACTGCCCCCTCGACGAACGCGTGCACGGGCAGCTCATGCTCGCCCTGTACCGCAGCGGCCGGCAAGCCGACGCCCTCGCCGCCTACCACCGGCTGCGCCAGGCGCTCGACGACGACCTGGGCATCGAACCCAGCCAGTTCCTCCGCGACCTGCAGACGGCCATACTCAACCAGGATCCAGCCCTGAATGCCGCCCGGCCCGCTGCCTGGTCGCCGAACGCGCCGAACCCGCCGAACGCGCCGAACGCGACCGCGCCGGCGTTGCCGGGCCCGGCCCAGCTCCCGTCGGCGCTACCCGGCTTCACCGGGCGCACCGCCGAGCTGGCCTGCCTCGACGCGACGATGACCCTGGCCGCGATCTCGGGCACCGCCGGCGTAGGCAAGACCGCCCTGGCCATGCACTGGGCGCACAGGGTAGCCGCGCAGTTCCCCGACGGCCAGCTTTACGTGAACCTGCGCGGATTCGACCCGGCCGGAGCCGGAGCCACGCTGGAGCCAAGTCTGGCGCTGCACGGTTTCCTTGACGCTCTGGGCGTACCGGCCAACCGGGTTCCCGAGGACCTGGCCGCGCAGAGCGCGCTGTTCCGCAGCCTGGTCGCCGAAAAGCGGATCTTGCTGGTGCTGGACAACGCACGTAGCGCTGAGCAGGTCCGGCCGCTGCTGCCCGGTTGTCAAGGCTGCCTGACCATCGTGACCAGCCGCGACCAGCTGGCCGGCCTGGTCGCCGCCGACGGCGCCGTTCCGCTGGCGCTCGACCTGCTCTCCACCGCCGACGCCAGGGACCTCCTGACCCGGCGCCTCGGCGCGCTCCGGGTGGCCGCCGAGCCAGAGCCGGTCGACAGCATCATCACCGCCTGCGCCCGGCTGCCGCTGGCGCTGGCGATCGCCGCCGCGCGCGCCGCCGCCCACCCGAACTTCCCGCTGGCCGCCATCGCCGCCGAGCTAGCCGAGGCGACCAGCGCACTCGACCCGTTCGACGGCGGCGATCTCGCTACCGACGTGCGGGCAGTGTTCTCCTGGTCTTACCGCGCGCTGGGCGACCCGGCCGCCCGGATGTTCCGGCTGCTCGGCCTGCACCCGGGACCGGACATCGCGGTCGCCGCGGCCGCCAGCCTCGCCTCGGTCCCGCCGGGCCAGGCCAGGACTCAGCTGGCCGAGCTGACCCGCGCCCACCTGCTCACCGAGCACGCACCGGGCCGGTACGCCTTCCACGACCTGCTCCGCGCCTACGCCGGTGAGCTGACCCGCGCCCGCGACGACCAGGCCGCTCAGGACGCGGCGGCCGACCGGATGCTGGCCCACTACCTGCACACCGCCCACCACGCGGCGATGCTGATGGAGCCATTTCACTACCCGATCACCATAGGCCAGCTCCCGGCGGGAGTAACGGCCGTGAAGCCGACGACCGCCGAAGAGGCGATGAGCTGGTTCGCGACCGAACAGCCGGCGCTCATAGCGGCCGTCCAGCTCTCGGCCCGCACCGGTCCGAGTACCCGCTCGTGGCAGCTCGCCTGGATGCTGAGCACCTTCCTGCTGCGAGTCGGCCAGTGGCACGACCAGGCCAGGGTGTGCCAGGCCGCACTGAGCGCCGCCCGCCGGGCCGGCGATCAGACCGGCGAGGCCCAGTGCCTCCAGCGCCTGGGCATCGGTTACGCCAAGTCCGGGCGAGCCGCACTGAGCAAGCCGGTGCTCGCCGACGCCCTGCGGCTGCTTGAGGTGATAGGGGATCTGCCGAGCCAGGCGACCACGCACCGCACCCTGGCCTGGATAGCCGACCGGCAGGAATTCCCCGAGGAGATGCTCGGCCACGCCCAGCGGTGCTACGAGCTGTACGTCCTGGCTGATCACCAGGCCGGCCAGGCACTGGCCTTGCAGGATCTCGGTCACGCCCACGCCATGCTCGGCAACTACGAGCTGGCCATCGCCCACTGCGAACGGGCCCTGGTCGCGATGCGGGAAGCGGGCGAACCGGCCTGGGAAGGCGCCGTCTGGGACAGCCTCGGCTTCACCCATCACCAGCGCGGCGACTACCAGCAGGCCATCACCTGTTACGAGCGCGCGGCCGACCTCGCCCAGCACCTTGGCGATCGTTTCAACGAAGCCGACACGTTCAGCAACATCGGCGACGTGCATCGCAGCGCGGGCGATCTCATCGCGGCCCGCCGAGCCTGGACCCAGGCGGCGGGGATCTTCGACGAGATCGACCACCCCGACCGGGACCGGGTCCTGGCCAAGCTGCAACTGCCAGTCCAGCAGCCAGCCTGACCGGAAGCCGCTACGACGGCGCGCTGAGATGAGCGTTCTCGTTCAGCAACTTCAAGCCGTGGCGATCGCCACGGCCAAATTCGACAGCGGTTTTTGAAATTCGGTGATACATCAGCAGATTAGGGCGCGCCGCGTGTCCGAGACCGAGCGCGTGCGCGAGTTCGTGACGTAGGACGGCGACATCCCACATCGACGATGAGCCCGCGTCGCTGTCGGCGATCACGGCAAAGCCGCTGGTGAAACGAGTTCCATTCTGCGCGGCTATCGCTCCGCCCACACCAACTCGCCCGGCACACGGCCTAACGAAAGGCGCCGTCGGGAGCGTGCGCGCAAATCCGACGTGGATCTCCTGCGCCGGAACGGCCTTCGTGTTGATGAGACGGGACCACGGTGCGCCAGTGACCAGGCTGAGCCCGGTGAGCTGAGCGAGTTGAGCGACCACGGCGGCCAGCGACGTCGCTTGCTCGGGTCCGTGCGGTTCGCAGAATCTGACGGTAATCGGCCAGTCAGGCTGCCAGAGTATCGGTTGCCGACCGTTTAGACGCAGGAACGTATAGTCAATCCCGTACTGCAGCGGCGGCAGCGGCGCCCGCCACTGGCTCGGATGTCCAGGGGACCTGGGCACCGGGGTTCCGACGAGGTGCGGGCTCGGTATCGGATACGTGCCGAGCAAGCTCCGCCGTTCCTCGCCTCCAGAGCCGGCCGGATCCGGGCCGAACGGATCCGGGCCAGCGCCGTTGGCCTCGGATGTTGGAGGCTGTCTCCCCGCGATGATGTCCGGGTCCGGCGGCTCGGCTTCTGGGTCAGGATCGAGCTCCGGCTCCGAGCCATCCACCTGGTCGGCCTGTCTCTGGTCGGTTTGTATCTCGGCCGTCTCCCGCTCAGTATCAGGTGGCACCGGTCACGCCACCTCCACTTCCGCCTCCGCCAGCTGACGCACCAGAGTCCTCGTCTGGTGCCCCCGCGACGGTGGAGACGGTTCTCGCGCCGAACGCGGCCGTCAGCTCTGGGACCGGGCCGGTCTCTGTGATCCCCGTCATCGACGGGTCGCCCAACTTGGCCGCCATCAGGACTCGTGCGTAGTTGGCGGCCTCGGCACCGATCGCCTGACGATCGGCGATGGCCGCCATACGTCTTTGGTCTTCGCGTTGCAGTTCCCCGTCGTGCTGTTCCAGCGCCGCTTCCGCCCGGTCTCTTTCGGCGTCGGCCTTGGCTACCTGCTTGATGAGCTCGTGGTACTGCTTGCGCAGCCGCTGGAAGGCGAAGTACTCGGGGTTATAGAGGCGCTCGCACTCAATCAGCGTGCACGTGCCGCTGACTAGGTAGATCGCGGCGAAGAAGATCGCCTGCCACAGCGTGTGGTGCGCCGATCCTGAGGACGACGCATGAGCGAGCGATAGGTGGAAACTGCCGTTGGCATCCTGACCGAGCCATCGGATAACGAACATGGCCAAGCCGAGGCCAAACCACACCACCGAAGACAAGATAAGCGGAAGGCGCGAGGGCCGGTGCCGCGGCGGCAGGTACCGGCCGCGGCGGCGGACGGCACGGGCGACGCCGAGGCCGCCCGCCGCGACCAGCGCCATAGAGGTCGTCCCGACCGCCATGGCCCAGGCCACACCGGCGCTTTCCGTGGTCAGGACCAGTTCGAGTGTGTTATGGAACGCGATGGTGTCGGCCATGGCACCGATCAGGATCAGGAAGGCGCCCACGATGAGGGACAACCGGCCGCGACCAGCGACCAGGTGCGGCTCGCTCCAGTCCTGTCGGTGCGCCGACCGTCTCGTCGCCGACACGAGCGGCGGGTCCGCCTCCGACCCCGATCCCGGCTCACTTCCCGAATCGCGGCTGTCCGGCGACGACGGATCTGGCGGCAGGGATTCGCCAGTCAGCCGACGGCGGCTTGCGAGCAGATCCGACCGGCATTCGTCGAGCTTCTCTCGCTCGTACTCGGCCGTGACCGTGGCCTCGGTCCACCACTGCCGGGCCTGGCCGCGATGAACACTGATAGTCGCGCAATGGTCGAGGTAGTCGCTTTCCACGGTCGCGATCCAGGATCCGGTCCATGACTCAATCAGCCGGTCCAAAGCCGCGCCGCTGCCCTCGTCCAAGGCCCCGGCAAGAGAATCGATGAGCTGTTGTACCCGCTGCATCACCGCGCCACGTTCGGGGGCGGGGGTCATCTCGAACGGAACGGCCCGCCACCGATCGATCTCGGGAATGCGCAGGTACCGGCTATCACCTGGGCCACTGGGCCACGACGACATGCTGTCCTGCGACGTGGGTCTGCCTCCCTTGCCCGTCGGGTTACGGTGGCGCCTGAATATGCTGAAACCGCGCATCGTCTCTCCTTTCTGGTCAGGAATCGCTCTGGTCGGGAATCACCGCGAAGTTGACCTAAGCGGACTCCGATCCGTTCAGTGGCACGGACTGACCGTTCGCATGAATCTCGACGACCTGACCGTTCGTATTTGTCTCGATGGCATGACCGTTCGCACTTGTGTCGTCGGCGGGCGAGTTCTGCAGCCAGACAGGCACGTCAGGCAGCGCGAGCTTCAGGTAGGGGATGACGGCGGTGCCATCGGGGTGATGGTGGACGATGTGACGCATGTAGGTGCCGCACCGTCGCAGTGAGTGCTGCAGCAACTGGCGGACCTGGGCGTCGAGCTCCTTCTCCCTGGCCGCGATTGACTCCGTCAGCCTGGCTTCCTGCGCGCGGAGCTGATTGGCTTCCGCTATCGCCTGCTGCTGCAGGGTCAGCATCTTGGTTCGCTGCGCCTGGTATTCCCGATGACGACGGGCCCGGACCAATGACTCGTGCGCGTGCTGTTCGAGTACGTTGCGGCGGTCTGGATCATCGGGCCCGCTCGGCATGCCGTCCAATACTTCGCGGGCGGCGGCGGCTTTCTCGTCAGCTCCGACGATCTTCTGCCGGACCTCGGCCCGCGTCTGATACGTCATGACCTGCTCGCCCAGCATGCGCCGTCGTTCACGCTCAGCCCAGTCCAGGAAATGTCGATTGCGGATTTCCATATAGGGCGTGACGCCATGATCGGTCTTGGCCCGGTCTGCTCGAACGGCGTGTTCCGGCAGGGGCGGCACGCCATTGTTGCCGTCCCGCCGGGCTGCCCAGATGTCGGAGATCCTCGCCAGGATGCCGTAATGAATCGGCCCGGATTGGTCGTCTCGGGTCGTTGTTGATCTGCGCGCCATGGCTGCTCCCGCCCCCGTCGCCGTGGACTCATCAGATTGCCGTCCTGCGTCCAGGCCGCCTTCGAATGGATGACGCCCGGAGTCCTCCGCGCGTGGCATGAGGGCCGCCGACCCGGCAGATGCCGTGACGTATGCCGCCGCGATACTTGACTGGCCGAGCGCGGCCATGGAGCGCGACGGCGCCGGCTCAACTTCCGGACGGCCGCCGTGCGTCCGCTCATCCGCCTTAGCCGTCCACTCGGCCAGCGCTGCGTCAGCGGCTTCGCTGATCGGCCCGATCACCAGATCGGCCCACCGACGGATGAGCCAGGTCGCCTCGTCGGACGAAAGCCTGATCTCATGCTCGCTCGCGGCCATCTCTCGCAGTGCGAGTGCGGCCGTCCAGACGCTGCTCCCGACCAACTCTCGCACGATCTGGAGCCGCTTGCCGTCCTGGTGACACTGCCGCCGGAAATCCAGCATTGCGATAGTGGTCGGCCAGGCCCGGGTGTCGGTGCCGTCAAAACCGATGAACAATTCCCCGTCTAGGATGGGGGGATCGACCGCGTCAACGACGCCCGAGGCCGTACTGGGAATATTCACCAGCCGGAACAGAACCCGGTCCCCGTTCGGCTCATAACCCAGCGACACGACTGGATCCGTGCGCCAGGCCTCGCGGCCGAGCCACCTGCGCAGCGGCACGGATTCGGTATCCTCCAGCGGCAGCAGGAAGATCGTACGTTCAGCCTCGGAAGCACTTGTCACCTTTGATCAGTCCTCGGTCTCGGTCGTGATGCCAAAAAGGGCAAGGACTTTCCGCTTGGCGGAAGCGAGCAAGCCCGGTACGTCCAAGTCAGGCGCCGCTTTCGCCGCTGCGACAACGGTGTGATGGGTCCGCACCAAGGAGGCTGCCCTGCGTTCATCAGATGTAAGGCCTGCCAGGTCGTCGACCCTGCTCCGAAGGCGCCTCTTCGCCTGCCGATCTGCAGCCCTGGAATTGGCGCCAATGCCGCCCGGTTCCTCTGGACCATCCGATCTCTCATCGTCAGAGATCAAGCCCAGCATGCCGCACTCCTTCTCCGTAAAGCCCAGCACCTCGATCGCAGCGGTGATCTTGTCCTGCACGTCGCAGAACCGCTCTATGACGTCATCGGCGGGATCCGGGGAGACGATCTCACCTTGCTCGAGCACCCCGGAGAGTGCGACCTCACGGGAGAACAGCGAGACCTTCTTATCGTCCCTCTGCTTGCCACGCTGTACGTCGCTGCAGGCATTACCCAGGACTGTGAAGAAGAACGTCCTGAATTTGCCACGCGACGCAGCGAAGCCGATCAAGGCCTTTTCCCACGTGGTACTAACTACATCGTCAGCGTCATCTGCCCCTACTTTGCTGCAGGCATAGGCGCGAGCTTGTCCGCGCAGTTCAGCATCCGCCGCGCGCACTATGTCTTCGAAGCGCTGATTGGTCCGAGTTTGTTCATCACCGAGTGCCCAAGCGCGCGCCCCGGCGTTTACGTCGTTCATCGGCGACACCAATCCCGATATCGGCATCCCGGCTTAATCGGAGATTTTGCCAGGGACGCCGAGCTTAATCCGACACCTTGGACCAGGCTCGATCCACCGCGCCGGATACAGACCCCGTTACCCCTCATACTTCTTATACGCAGAACGCGGCGAATCTGTGACGCAAGACCTGGGCCGATATGTGGCCTGTCAGCCCGTCAAGCTCGGCGAACTTCAGCTCGACGGCTCGTCTCGTTCGACGCACGATTGCGTGCTTCCCAGATCGGCATCGAAATAATCTGACAAATAGATGACATCGACCGGTACCCAAAGTGTCAGTTCTACGCCCCCGAGTCAGGCAAACCGTTCTCTTGCCTGATCGCAGATGGCAATAAAGGTGCTAGAGTCGCGCCTAAAGGGGTGGGGGCATGGATCAAATGGGTTTCTCCGTTACTAGATCACGTATTTCGGATCTGTCGCAGGTCAGCCGTTCCATCCGATCTGACTTTCTCCGCCTGCTAGCTTGTGTGGCGCTGGCCACACCACTGCTGAGCGCCTGCGGGTCCTCGAACCCGCCAGTTACCTCGTCCTTCGCCGGCACCTGCCTGAGGCACAAGGCCGCCCCATTGGCGTTGGCGATAGGCGCACGCTCGAACGTGCCTACTGAGACTCTGCCTCCCGTCATCACATCGCTCCTGCAGTCCGCGGCAGCCGGCGGGCAGCCGATCTCGCTTATCCGCATTGACGGCCAGCCTAAGGTCTTCTCGCCCCCCTCGTTCAGCACTGACGCCCAGAACGGCCCCGCGCGCCAGCAGGCCCTAACCAACTACATAAATGGCGAGATCAGCCCAATTCTTCAGGGAAAGATCCACGCTCAGGCACCGGAGGCAGACGTCCTGACAAGCCTGGATCTGGCAGCCTCGGCGGTCGGCCCGGGCGGCAATATCGTGATAGTTGACTCGGGACTGCAGACAACTGGCGTACTCAACTACACGCAGTCAGGACTCCTGATGGCTCCGCCCGCAGACGTGGTCAGGTTCTTGCGCCAGAAGAATCTTCTGCCCGACCTCAACGGCCGCCATGTGCTGCTCGCCGGCTTCGGATATACCGCTGCGCCTCAGCCCATACTCAACGAGGCCCAGCGGAACAGCGTGATCAAACAGTGGATGGCCGTAATCAAGGCGGGTGGAGGTTGCGTTTCCGTGGACCTGACGCCCGACACCACAGCGGACCTACCGAACCTGCCCCAGGTCGCGATTGTCACCCCACCGCCGACGCCGGCCTTCAGCAACTGTGGCACCTTCGCACTCGAAGATGCCAGCACCGTCGGATTTGTCGACGGCAAGGCTAGCTTCCGGGATCCTGGGGCCGCGACAACTACCTTGCAGAAGCTGGCCGATAAGCTTAAGCAGGGCAGCGAACACATCACGCTAATCGGCGGCACCTCAAGCGAGGGAAGCGAGGCGCTGAACAACTCACTGTCAAAATCCAGGGCCGAGGCAGTCGAAACCATTCTGGTCTCGATGGGTATTTCAATGAGCCGCATCACAATCAAGGGTGATGGCTCGCACTGGCCAGGAAGGGTCAATGACCTGGGCCCTGGCGGCGTGCTGCTGCCAGCCCAGGCCGAACAAGATCGCGAAGTGATCGTGCAACTGCCCCGATGCCAATGAGCCACCGGCTATGACGGCGGCCGCACCGGCGGCAGCCGCCCAGCACCGATACCATCGCCGAGGCGATCGCTGGACAGCATCCGCAGCAGATCACGCCGCATGCCGTCCACCTGCCCGGCCCCGATGACTTCGGCCCAGCGGCCCTCAAGCTCAGCGTAGATCTGCTCGACCGCCGCCAGCAGGTCGCGACCGCGGCCGGTGAGCGCCACCGGCCGCTGCCGCCCATCGTGCGGATCGGCGCCGCGGCTGACGTAGCCGCACCCGGCCATGACATCGACCAGCTTCGAAGCGGCCTGCTTGGTGACGCCCATCAGCGCGGCCAATTCGGTGATCGAGGTCGGCTGATCCCTGGCCGCCAGCAGCACGAACCCGAACGCCTCCCGGACATCGGTCCAGCCCAGCTCCCGCAGCCGCTCGTGCAGCCCGTCGATCAGCTGCCGGTAGGCGATCGCGAACAGCCGGGCCAGCGGCGGCCCGCCGGCCGTGGCCCCGCCCGTCACTCCGCCCGTCACTCCGCCCACGGTGGCGTGAACGTGCTGCCGTCGGCGAGCCGCGCCTGCCCGCCGACCGGCAGGCAGCAAAGCAGCCGCAGCGGCGCATCCGAGCCGTTCGCCAGCTCGAAGTCGATCCCGGCCGGCACCACGATGGCATCACCGGCCCCGGCCACGCCGACTTGGCCCGCGATCCGCACCGCCGCCGTCCCCTCGAGCACGACGAACACCTCCTCCCTGGTCAGCGAGTGTGGCGTCGCCGGCGTCCCCGGCGGGATCTCGACCCGCCACACGGCGGTATCGGTAGCGCCCCGAGACGGCGTCGCGAGCGAGGTGAACAGGTTGCCGCCGAGCTCATGAGTCGGCGCGACCGGTGCGGTCAGGACAGGCATGTCAGCTCCAGTTAGTCAACTTGGTTGAACATCTCCAGGCTGCCATGGCTTACGTCAAATAGTCAACTAGGTTTAGCAAATCAGCCCGGCCACTCCGCCAGCCAGAGGCAACTCGCCCGGCGGCCACTCACCGGGGATGCCGCCCGCGCCGGTCGCCAGAGGCGCCGCCCGATATCGGCGCCCGACCCGCCACCAGGGACCGACACCGCCGTGTTCGCTAGCGCCCGCCCTTAACCGCGATGCCGAACACCCCGATCTTGTCCTCAGACTCGCAGATCAACGTCTCGTACTCCGGATGCCGCCGGGCGAACACGGCAAACCCGTCGTGCGACTTGATGTCGTCGGCCAGCATCACCCCGCCCGGCTCAAGCACCGAACCCGCCCGCTCCAGCTCGAACAGGGTGTTCCTGGCCGTATGCAGGCTGTCATGCACGAACAGGCCGACCCGCCCGAGCTCGGCGACCAGCGGTCCGAGCCGCTGCCGGCTCGACCCCTCCAGATAGGTCCACCGGTCCCGTCGATCATCAGGCACCGCCACCCCGGTCTGAGCATGGAGCTGATGCTCAAGCGGATGCGGCAGATCGATGCTCCACAGCCGCCCTTGATCATTCCGCCGCAGTGCCTCAAGAATGACCCGGCTGGTGACTCCGTGCGCCACGCCCGTCTCAATCACGTTCTCGGGCCGGCGATGCACGACCGCGCACCACACCGCGCTGCACAACGACACCTCGGCGTCGCTGTACCAGCCGTAGGTGTGTCGCCCGGTCCCCAGCCCGCGAGCCGCCAGCAGCTCATCGATCTCGGCCAGCAACTCCCCGAGCCGCTCAGGCTCCGCGCACGGCCAGGGCGCGCCGACGAGCTCATGCAGCCGCTCGAACCAATTCCGGTCCAGCTCGCTCCCGGAATACCTGACGCTGCCATGCCGCTGCCTGAATTCCCCCGGCAACGCCCGCACCGCGCTAACCGGATCAACCGCCAGCGCACGCACCAACCGCACCAACTTCTGCTGCGACAAGCTACCCCCCGAGGCCACGTTTCCAGCTTATTCACGCCGCCAAGAGCCGCGGCCGGCGCAAGTCGGCGGCTGCCGTTCATCCTTGGGGCCATTGTTTCCGCTGATTTTTCCGTAAATAATCTCCTTGGAGAACTCGGGGTCCAACCGGCAGATCGGATGCATCATGTCTCGTTGGAAAGTTCGGTCCAGCGCAGTTACCTTGACCATCGTTTCCTGCCTTGTCGTTGCCTCCGGCAGCCTGGGCCTGACCACCTCAGGGTCGGCGGCCGCCGCCGATTCGGCGTCTGCCGCTCAGGCGACGGCGGCCGCCATCGCGACAACGACGATCAACGTGAACGGGGACGGCGGCGACAAGAC
>DASYAT010000188.1:0-57583 GCA_036501205.1 Streptosporangiaceae bacterium
AAACCTCGGGAATGGCGGGACCTTCACCAGGAATACCGGGACAGCGGGCACGTTCAAGGCAGGCGTAGACCTGACAAAGGTGGTCGGCATCAGCTTGTCGGCCCAGTCCGGGTATAACAACAATGTGTCCATACTGTACACATTCCCTTCTGAGGGCGGGTACATGTGCGGCAGCAACGGTTACCCGAACAACGCGGCGTGGGACGACATGAGCCCGTGCAATAGTTCGGGACAGTGCGTCGCATCATCGGCGGCCAGCATCCGGGCCTGGGCGCGGTCGCGTGCAGCATCGCACCCAGCAGGCAGGACAAGCAGATCACGATGAGCCGTCTCACGTTGGGAGGGCTGGCCTGCGGACTGGCCCTCCTGGCCGCCTGCAGCAGCGGGCTGTCCGAGAACGGGCCGCTCGGCAACAGCGGCCAGAACTCAGGGACGATCTGCGATTGGGCGACGCCAGGCGGGGTCGTGCAGGACGGCTTTGAAGAATTTAACGACACCGGCGGAATGGCCACGATCGACAAGGTGGCGCTGGTCCGTCCCCGGCATCTCCGCCTGATAGCCGCCTGGGTGGGCGAAGGAAATACCCCGATCGGTGAGGTCGGTAGAGGATACCCACATCCAACTAAGGCGTGGAAGCGCGTCCCGGGGGCGGTCGTCCACCCCAACCACGGACAAGAAGTGATCAACCTGGTGATAGTGGTCAAGCCGACCGCGAAGCTCGGCACGGCCACGGCAATTAACATGTACTACCATGTCGGCGGGACGCACTACCTGCGGCTATTCACGGACGGCGTCAAGATACCGGTCGGCCACAAATGTGATTGAACCCGAAGCGCTTGGCGGGGTTGATGGGTAGAGGCTCGGCGGCCGGGCATAAAGGCCTCGCATCACTTAGTCGGTGGTGCGGGGCTTTCCCTTGACACCGATTCGTAAGTCGTGGACAACAACCAGCCTAGTAATCCTGATAACCAGTCGGATGACGACGATCGTGATGGCCGCATAGGTGACGGCCAGCAGCACGACAGCATCGTCGTTCCTGATACAGCCGAGGCGCTTCGCGAAATCTGAGACACGCCCGCCCGACGATTGCCTTGCCCTGATGATTGAACTGGTGACCGCGCTGCGCCTGAGCGAGGACCAAGCCGCCGCGAATATCGTCAGCGAGATCATGGAAGATCCGGGCGACAATTTCATGGCGCACGAGATGTGCGTGAAGTTCGCTCTGATATGCGGCGCCATTTGCACCGACCAGGGGTGTCAGCACCGAGCAATTCGCCAAGTACGCTCAGGCGGCACTGCTCAGGACGGCTCGCAAGTGACATCGCCGCCGTGCACCGCCAGTGCCCGCCGTCTCACAGCGAGCTGGTAGACCCGTCAGAGCTCCGCCGATGCGCGGTCCTGGAACAGAGGTGGTCGCGGCTCAGAGCTGGACGACCCCGACCTGATTGAGCTGACCGGTGATTCGTGGCTCGCGGACTTCATGCTCCTGGCGGCCGACCACCCGGACCTGTGCGAACACATCTGGCGCGACCTCGGGCCTGATTTGACATTGCTCAGCCACCTCCGCTACTTGGAATGGTTCGCCGCCGACATAGGCCAGCACGCACCCGACTTCGACTGGGTCGGCAAGGACGCGGTTCGCCGCGCCTGCGTCGCTGGAGCGCTGGTCGAGCATGTGATTAGGCCCGCAGTCAGGCTGGCCCGCCAGGGCCGCGAGGATGAATTCCTGAGGCTGACCGCCGAGGCCGTGGGCGCCGACCGCAGGCGCCGCATGGTGTCTCAGGTGGCAATCAGGACGGTCCAGAATTCGGCCAGGGCGCGGCGCGGAACGCTCCCTCACGAAGGCACGCGGAACCGGCTGGAGCTGGCGGGGCATCCCCGGCATCAGGGCGACGCTGCTGAAAAGTCTCCGGGATCATGGGATCCGGTCCGGAATCTCCGACAAGAATGGGTCATTTGGAGCAGCGCAGCCACGACCAACGGAATTTCTTGATCACGAAGAGTTTGCCGCGGAAAATCGCGGAAAATCGCGGCAAACCCTTCGCCAAACGAAAAGTCTTCGCCGAAATCGGAAATATCGGTTCAGATTCCATGATCGCGAAGGGTTTCCGGCGGGCGCCCGGCCAAAGTCTTTAACGTTGTGGCGCTAGCCGGCCCAGATAGGAGCGGTAGATGCTGGCGAAGGGCTCGGTGCCGTCGGCCAGAGCTTGCTGGAGCCAGGCGGCCGACCGCTCAGACTCGGTGATCACGTCGGCCGGGTAACCGTACTTGACCTGGTGCTCGGCGAACTCGTCGGCGTCATCCAGGATGATCGTGCCGTCCCGGCGCCGGATCACATCCAGGTCCAGGTCGATCATGGTGACCTCACGCGGGCTCAGCCACTGCACCGGAGAGGTGATGTCGCAGTAGATCTCCGTCCGAGCGGGGGCGGCGTGGAATGTGGCCGTCCACCAGGGGCCGCGCGGGAACAGCATCACCTGGTCGAAGTCCATGACCATCGGAGGTTCCTCGCCCCGCTGCGAGGTGACGGGTGCGACCGCGCCGGTCCAGATTCCGTGCTCGTCTTCGCCTAGCCAGCTCATCGTCATGTGCCAGTGCAAAGAACCGTCGTACTTTCGGTAGACAATCCGCACGTCGTCCCCCACGACCGGACTGTCTCCCGCTTCACTCATAGCAGGACTGTAGCGGGCGCCGCCGACAGCTACGCGAACCTGCTCAGCCCGAACCAGGCTGGCGGCAGCCCGGCCCCCTGGCCTTGGCCCGGCCCGACCGCCAGTTCAGCCAGCCACTCGCCGATCAGCGGTCCGAACTTGAAGCCGTGCCCGGAGGTGCCGCAGCCGATCACGACGTTGCCGATCCTGTCGATGATGAAATTGGTATCAGGCGAGATGTCGTAGATGCACCGCTCCACTGCCACCGGAACCGGGTCGAGCCCGGGCAGGAACTCCGCCACCGCCCGCTGGATCTGGCCTGTCATGGCGACGTCCTCGGCATGCACCTGATCGTCGGGATCGATCGTCGGCCCGCCGAAATGAATGCCCAGCTTGTACTGGTTGGTGCCAGGTACCGGCAGGCCGTAGGGGGACGTCGTCGCGCCGTAATTGATCATGATCGGCAGCGGCGCCGGGGCCGCCCCGCGCGCGGGCGCGGGCGCGAAGAACGCGACCTGCTCGAAGCTCGTCCTGCCTGGCACCGAGATGCCGGTTCCCGCGACTAGCCGCCCGGTCCACGGCCCGGCGCACACGATCGCGACTTCGGCGTCTATCTTGTCGCCCCCAGCCAGGCTGACCTGGACTCCTGGCTCGCTGGCGGCAAGCCCGGTCACCTGCCTGACCTGCGGCTGGACGCGCGCCGCCAGCACCGCGAGGGCCCGGTCGGCTCTGATCACGGCGGACTCGGGCTCGTACAGGATCTCGCCTGCGCCGCTGAGCGCGACGCCGCTGAACCGGCCGGCCGCATCGGCCTGCGTCAGCACTTCGATCGGCGCGCCCGCTTGCTCCAGCGCGGTCTTGACCTGGCCGACCAGCGGGCCGAACGTCAGTTGCGGGGTCGGCTCGAGCAGCCGCTCGCCGCTGGCTGCTTCGAGCTCGGTCCAGACCTGCCTGGCCTGCCGGACCAGCGGCACGTACCTGGGGTCCTCGTAACCGAACCGGAAAATCCGGCACGATCCGTGCGACCCGCCGCCGGTGTGCCCGGTCGCCGCCTGGTCAACCAGTATTACCTGGCGGCCACGGCGAGCGACCGACCACGCGGCGGACAGGCCGCACAGGCCGCCGCCGACTACTACGACCTCGCTGCGCACTCCCGGCTCTGCCTACCAGCCGCGGGCGCGCCACTCGGGCACGTTGGGCCGTTCGGCGCCGAGGGTGGTGTCACCGCCGTGGCCTGGGTAGACCCAGGTGCCGTCGGGGAGTTCGCCGAAGATCCGGTCTTCCAGGTCGGTGATCAGCGCCTTGAACCTGACCGGGTCCTTCTGGGTGTTGCCAGGCCCGCCTGGGAACAGCGAGTCCCCGGTGAACAGGTGCGGCTCATCGGCCAGCGCACCGCCGGCGTCGAACAGCAGCGCGATGCTGCCCGGAGTGTGGCCGCGCAAGTGGATGACCTTCAGCACGCAGTCGCCGACGTCGATCGTGTCGCCGTGCATGACCAGCATGCTCGGCGCGATCGGCAGTGCGGGCGCGTCTTCGATGTGAGCGACGGTCTCCGCCTTGGTCTGGCTCGCCACTTCCTCGAGCGCGGCGGTGTGGTCGCCGTGCTGGTGGGTGGTGACGATCGTGCCCAGCGGCTGGCCGCCGAGCAGGCCGATCAGCGTGCTCGGCTCGTTGGCCGCGTCGATCAGCAGCTGGTCGCCGGTGTTCGTGCAGCGGAGCAGGTACGCGTTGTTGTTCATCGGGCCGACGGCGACCTTGGTGATCGTCAGTCCCGGCAGCTCCCTGGTCTGGGCCGGTCCGCCGACGCTGACGTTGCCGTTGTAGGTCATCGGTGTCCTCTCGTTTCACGCTGATTGGTTCACGCTGCCATCAGGGCTAGCCGTACGAAGGGATATCTGGCAGCGGACCGTCCGGGTCGACGGAAAGCTCGCCGTCGCTTTCCCGGCCGATCAGCCAGGCCAGCAAGGCGTACCCGGGCCCGGTGATGGTCAGGTCGGATTCGCCTTCGTTGCGCAGGAAGTACTGCCTGCCGCTGGCCGCATCGCTAAGCACGGCGGTCGGCGCCTCCGGGTTCGCGGTCAGCCGACCGCACACCCGGTACAGCTCGTCGGAGACGAACCAGTCCGGCCAGTCCGCCGGACCATACCCGGCCCCGAGGTCGGCGTGATGCACCTCAACTTCGAACAGCCGGCGGCCAAGCATGGACCACGCGGGCGCGGCCGGACCGCGGATCAAGCGCACTTCGGCTAGCCATGCTTCGTCAGGAAGCTCCCGTGCCTTGCCGGTCAATGACTTCGCGGACTCGCTCACATCGGCTTTGAGTTCCTCGCCAGAACGGCTCGCGCCCGCCTCGATGTCGGTCGCGCGGGCCTCGGCGCTCGGATACATCGGCGTCTCGACGCCGGTCTGGGCCCAGATGAGGAGGTTGCGGAGCCCGTCGGCGTTGCGGGCGACGTGGGCAAGCACGTGGCCTTTGCTCCAGTCCGGGAGCAGCGACGGCTCACGGAGCTGGGTGTCGGAGAGCTTGGCAACGGACTCAAGCAGTCGATCGACCGCCGCCTCGTTCTGCTCGATCAGCAGCTCGACCGAGTGCGGTCCGGCGGACTGGTTCACGATGGTCTCCTCTCCTTGGCTCGCTATCTTTCCCTACCCAGGCTGACGCGGGGTAGCGGGCGTGGCCGGGCGCCGTCCGGTGCCAGGGAAGCCCTGGTTCCCGGGCGGCGAAGCCGCGGCTTCGGGGCGGGAAGCGAACAGGGTTCCCGATGGTTATCTTTATCGGCGTCCGGTCGAGGCTAAGAAAATGTCAGACCCCCCGGATAGCATTGGCCGCGCAGCTTTTGGCCCGCATCGACCCCCTGGCGCGCATACGCTGACCTGGGCAAGACAACGCAGAGAAACCGAGTTCACAGTGGCAGAACGACTGGTAGTCCGCGGTGCTCGCGAGCACAACCTGAAGGATGTCTCGCTCGACCTGCCCAGGGACGCCATGATCGTCTTCACCGGGCTGTCAGGCTCGGGAAAGTCGAGCCTCGCCTTCGACACGATCTTCGCCGAGGGCCAGCGCCGGTACGTCGAGTCCCTGTCGGCGTACGCCCGGCAGTTCCTCGGGCAGATGGACAAGCCCGATGTCGACTTCATCGACGGCTTGTCACCGGCCGTATCGATCGACCAGAAGGCCGCCAGCCGGAACCCGCGGTCGACCGTCGGCACCGTTACCGAGGTCTATGACTACCTGCGGCTGCTGTTCGCCAGGATCGGCAAGCCGCACTGCCCGGTGTGCGGCCGCCCGATCGCCAGGCAGGCGCCGCAGCAGATCGTGGACCGGGTGCTCGAACTCGAGGACGGCGCCAGGTTCCAGGTGCTGGCCCCGGTGATCAGGAGCCGCAAGGGCGAGTACACCGAACTGCTGCGCGAGCTGCAGACCAAGGGTTACTCCCGGGCCAGGGTCGATGGCGTCACGATCAGGCTGGACGAGGCGGTCGACGGCTCCGGTGGGCGGCTGCCGGTGCTGAAGAAGTACGAGAAGCACACGATCGAGGTGATCGTCGACCGGCTCGCGGTCGCCGAGTCCGCCCGGCGGCGGCTCACCGACTCGGTCGAGACCGCGCTCGGCTTGTCCGGCGGGGTCGTGGTGCTGGACTTCGTCGACCTGCCGGACTCTGATCCGAACCGGGAGCGGATGTACTCAGAGCACCTGGCCTGCCTGTACGACGATCTGTCGTTCGAGGAGCTCGAGCCCAGGTCGTTCTCGTTCAACTCGCCCTGGGGCGCCTGCCCGGACTGCACCGGCCTCGGCACGAAGATGGAGGTCGATCCTGAGCTGGTGGTCGCCGACCCGGACTTGTCGCTGGCTGACGGCGCGATCAGCGTGTGGAGCGGCGGCCATGTCAGCGACTACTTCATGCGGCTGATCGAGGCGCTCAGCAACGAGCTCGGCTTCAGTCTCAAGACGCCGTGGGCCCGCCTGCCGGCCGCCGCGCGGAAGGCGCTGCTGTTCGGCTACGAAGACCAGGTTCACGTCAAGTACAAGAACAGGTACGGCCGGGAACGGTCGTACTACACGAACTTCGAAGGCGCGATCCCGTACATCCAGCGCCGGCACGCCGACGCCGAGAGCGACACCAGCCGGGACAAGTTCGCCGAGTACATGCGCGAAGTCCCCTGCCCGTCCTGCAAGGGGACCAGGCTCAAGCCGCTGATCCTGGCCGTCACCATGGACGGCCGGTCGATCGCGGAGTACGTGTCGCTGCCGATCGGCGAGCTGGCCAAGCTGCTGATGGTGCTTGAGCTGTCGGAGCGGGACCAGCAGATCGCCGGCCGGGTGCTGAAGGAGATCAACGCCAGGCTCGGGTTCCTGCTGGACGTCGGGCTCGACTACCTGACGCTTGACCGGGCGTCCGCGACGCTGGCCGGCGGCGAGGCGCAGCGGATCCGGCTGGCGACCCAGATCGGCTCCGGGCTGGTCGGAGTCCTGTACGTGCTGGACGAGCCGTCGATCGGACTGCACCAGCGGGACAACCACCGCCTGCTGGAGACCCTGCTGCGACTGCGTGATCTCGGCAACACGCTGATCGTGGTCGAGCACGACGAGGACACGATCAGGGCCGCGGACTGGGTGGTCGACATCGGGCCGCGGGCGGGGGAGCACGGCGGCCAGATCGTGGTGTCCGGTCCGCTTGAGGACCTGCTGACCAGCGAGGACTCGCTAACCGGCGCGTACCTGACCGGTCGCGAGGAGATCGCGGTGCCGGCCAAGCGGCGCAAGGTGTCCAAGAGCCGCGAGGTCGTGGTCAAGGGCGCGGTCGAGCACAACTTGCGCGGCGTTGACGTCGTGTTCCCGCTCGGCTGCTTCATCGCCGTCACCGGCGTATCGGGCTCCGGCAAGTCCACGCTGGTCAACGACATCTTGTACAGCGCGCTGGCCAGGGAGCTGCACGGCACCAGGATCGTCCCCGGCAAGCACGGCAAGATCACCGGCATGCACAACCTGGATAAGGTCGTGCACGTGGACCAGGGCCCGATCGGCCGGACCCCGAGGTCGAACCCGGCGACCTACACCGGCGTGTTCGACCACATCCGCCGGCTGTTCGCGCAGACCACCGAGGCCAAGATCCGCGGCTATCAGCCGGGCCGGTTCTCGTTCAACATCAAGGGCGGCCGGTGCGAAGCGTGCGCGGGCGACGGCACGATCAAGATCGAGATGCAGTTCCTGCCCGACGTGTACGTACCGTGCGAGGTCTGCCACGGCGCCAGGTACAACACCGACACCCTGCAGGTGCACTACAAGGGCAAGACGATCTCCGACGTGCTCAACATGCCGATCGAAGAGGCGGCCGAGTTCTTCGAGCCGGTCCCGGCGATCAACCGGCACCTGAAGACCCTGGTCGATGTCGGTCTCGGCTACGTCAGGCTCGGCCAGCCGGCCCCGACCTTGTCCGGCGGCGAAGCGCAGCGGGTCAAGCTAGCTTCGGAGCTGCAGCGCCGGTCCACCGGCCGCACGATCTACGTGCTCGACGAGCCCACCACCGGCCTGCACTTCGACGACATCCGCAAGCTCCTGGGCGTGCTGAATCGACTTGTCGACACTGGCAACACGGTGATCGTGATCGAGCACAACCTCGACGTGATCAAGACCGCCGACTGGGTGATCGACCTCGGCCCCGAGGGCGGCTCGCGCGGCGGCCAGGTGATCGCCACCGGCACTCCCGAGCAGGTAGCCAAGGTAGAAGACAGCTACACCGGCCAGTTCCTGGCGAAGATCCTGTAACCCCGCCGGGCTGATTCCAGGCTCGCTGGCGCGGGATTGGCGCTGGCTCCGAGAAACTCCCCCGGCATCGTGAACCAATGCCGGGCAGACGTCGTGTACCTGGCATGAGGTACTTGCGTGACTAGTGCAAGTACCTCATGCCACGTGCGGCGTTGCTGGCGCGGCGGCGATGCTGCCACGAGCGATGCTCTGAAAATCTTCTGCGACATTTGAACCATTGACTGATAAAGCACGTATAACAAGCGGGGACCAACGAAACGCCACCTGCACGGGTCGCGTGAATGCACAGAACGGGGACTGAGATGGTAACGCGAAAGTTCGGCGGCCTTTAAATCTGGGCTTCGCGGGTCCGGCACCGGGGTCGGCTCATCCGACAAGAGCCTGCCTTCGATGACGAGAACGCGGCCGAGGTCCTGCTCGCTGACTGATACGGCGATAACGACCTCTTTCTTTATTTAGAAAAATTTGCGCGCGGCCAGGCGTGCGTTCCATAGGCCAGTCAAGTCACTCGGCGATCATTTCCTGCCGCCTGGAGAACGGATAATTCGGTGCCGCTCGACCGGAAGCTGATTAAGACGACGACGGTGCTAGTCGGCACCGTGCTGCTGACCATGGGGCTGATCCTGGCCAGCGCCATGGGCTCAATGATGCTCGCCTCAGGCCGCGGCGGTCCCGCCCTGGCAAACGGCCGGCATGCCAGTCCGTCGACAGCGGTCGCCAAGCCGGCGACACCCGCCCGGCTGGCGGCGTCCGCGAGCCGGCACCTGCTGAACGGAGTCTTCTGCAACTCACCGGCCGACTGCTGGGCGGTCGGGGACCACGCCGCCGCCAACGGCGGCCGGCTGAATCAGGTGCTGCACTGGAACGGCTCGAAGTGGCGGCCGGTCACCGTGCCGAGCCAGGCCGGAACTGGCAGCGGCGACATCAGCGAACTGCTCGCGGTCCGGTGCACGTCGGCCGTGGACTGCTGGGCGGTCGGCGACTCGCAGGCGGCGGGATCCACCGCGCCCGAGCTAGACCAGGCGCTGCACTGGGACGGCAAGCGGTGGCTGCTCGCGAAGACTCCCGCCGTGGCGCAGGCGCTCGGCCGGTTCACCGATCCGGGTCAGATCGAGGACACGCTCACTGATCTCTCGTGCCCCGCGGCCGACAGCTGCTGGGCGGTGGGCAGCGCCGGCGGGCCGGTCTCCGGCGGAGCCGTGCTCGTCAACCAGGTGCTGCACTGGGACGGCAAGACCTGGTCGGTAGCGCCATCGATGCCAGATCCGGCCGGACACGCACCAGGCGATGACAACTTCCTGGCCACCATCGCCTGCACCTCGGCCGGCAATTGCTGGGCCGCCGGGGAGTACGGCTCAGCGTCCGGCGGCGACTTCTCGGCGCACAACGAGATGCTGCACTGGAGCCAGGGGAAGTGGGTTAGCGTTCCGGCCCCGAACCCGGGCGGTGCCGCCGCTGGGGATACCAACGCGATCCAGTCGCTGTCGTGCCCGTCGGCGTCGGATTGCTGGGCGGCCGGCTCCTACGGCGGTCCGGGCGGTGCGGCCTGGCTGGACGAGCTCCTGCACTGGGACGGCACCAAGTGGTCCCAGGTCAGCGTTCCGAACCCGGCCGGGGCCGGTCACGGAAAGACCAACGTGCTCAACGGCGTCGCCTGCTCGTCTTCGACCGACTGCTGGGCCGTCGGGGATCTCGGTGATAACCCGCGACGCGGTCAGGCCCTGCACTGGGACGGCTCGGCCTGGTCGCGGGTCAGCATGCCGGAGCCGGGCGGCCACGGCCGTGCCGACCTGACCGAGCTGGATGCGGTGCGCTGCACCGGGCCGGCCAACTGCATGGCCGTCGGGCTGACCCGTCGCGGCAGCGTTCCCAGCTCCGACCTGATCCTGCACTGGACCGGCAGCAAGTGGTTCGCCAGTTAGGCGAACGCATCAAGAATGGGAAACGGGGATGAAGTTGAAATTCGACCGGAAAGCACGGGGCTGGAATTCGGCCCGGTACGCTGCGCTGCTTGGTCGCGTGGTGGTCGGCACCGGGCTGCTGGCGGTGAGCGTGCTGGCTACGACCGCGTCGTCGGCGCTCGCCGCTCCGGCTGTCATCAACACGCCCGGTGAACTGACGTCGGTGGCCCAGGCGAGCCCGGGCCGGATCGCAGCGAGCGATGGCTTTGGCGAGCTTCTCGGGGTCTTCTGCACGTCGGCCGCTAACTGCTGGGCGGTCGGAGACCACAACGACGGCACCGTCGGCCTGAACGAGATCCTGCACCTGACCGGCCAGAAATGGCGGCCGGTCAGCGTTCCCAGTCCGGGCGGCACCGCCAAAGGCGCTAGCAGTGAGCTGACCGCGGTCCGCTGCACGTCGGCAAAGGACTGCTGGGCGGTCGGCGCCTACAAGACGGTTGGCGCCGGCTTCGCTAACCAGGCGCTGCACTGGAACGGAAAGAGCTGGAAGGCCGTGCCGGTTCCAAGCCCGGGCGGTAAAGGCCGGACTGGCCTGAACTTCCTCTTGGACGTGAGCTGCGTCGCGGCCGACAACTGCTGGTCAGTAGGCGAGTTCGCCACCTTTACGTCCAGCTCGGAGATCACTCAGAACCTGGTGCTGCACTGGACCGGCAAGAAGTGGTTCAAGACGTCCGTCCCTGAACCGGCCGGCACCAAGGACGGCCGCGGCAACGAGCTCACTAGCGTGCGCTGCGCTTCGGCGTCTGACTGCTGGGCAGCCGGCCAGGACGGTACCGCCGCGGGTATCTTGGCGGCAGCCAGACCCGCCGCCAGCTCCAAGGTCAAGAGCTTCTTCGTCAACGAAATGCTGCACTGGAACGGCCAGAAATGGACGAACACCCAGGTTCCCAACCCGGGCGGGACCAAGAACGGATCGACCAGCGTCGTCAACGGATTGTCCTGCACTGCGCCGGCCGACTGCTGGGCGGCGGGCAGCTTCGGATCCTTCAACGACAGTCACTTTGTCAATGAAGTTCTGCACTGGACCGGTCGCAAGTGGTTCAAGGCGTCAGTACCGAACCCTGCTGGTACCGGAGCCAACGCGAACAATCAGCTGAACGCCATCTTCTGCGTCGCGGCCGGCAACTGCTGGGCCGCCGGCACCGATGGCATAGCCCTGGGCGGCGACCCCTCATTCGGCGAGATGCTGCACTGGAATGGCGCCAAGTGGTCACCGTCGGCTGTCCCCAACCCAGCCGGGACCGGCCCGAATTCAACTACCAGGCTGCACTCGATCCGCTGCGTCTCGGCCGCCAATTGCTGGGCGGTCGGCTCAGAACAACCCAGCGACGGCAACGCGGCCGAATTCATCCTGCACTGGAACGGCAGAAAGTGGCTGATGGTCAGCTGAGGTAGTCAGCCCGGCGCATGACGCCGGTGACCGGCTCGCCGCGCAAGTGACGCCGGACGTTCTCGGCCGCCAGCCTGGCCGCGCCCAGGATGGCGCCGGGCACGATCGGCGAGTTGTGCGGTGAGCCGATCAGGTTCGGCAGGTCGAAGAACGGGAAGTCGACGCGGAACGACGAGCCGCCCCTGGGCTCATGCCACCAGGTGTCGATGCCGGCGGTGAACTCCGGGTTGGCGGCCAGGTGCTGATAAAGCGCCTGCTCGTCGACGATCGCGCCCCTGGCCACGTTGATCAGGATCGCCGCCGGCTTCATGAGCGCGAGTTCGCGCGCGCCGATGAGGCCGCGAGTCGAGTTCGTCAGCGGCAGCGAGAGCACCAGGACATCGGCAGCGGTCAGCACCTGGTCGAGGTCGGCGAGCGTGCCGCAGAAGTCGACCGGCTCAGCGGTGCGGCCCGATGAGTTCACCGCGTGGATCCGGGCGCCGAGTCCGCGCATCAGGGCGGCGGTCGCGGTGCCGATGCCGCCGAAGCCCAGGATCGCGCAGACCGCGCCGTCGAGCGTGATCAGCGGCGGCTGCTGGTTGAACTGGCCGGCCGCGAGCTCAGCGTGACGCTGCGGCAGGCGCCTGGCCAGCGCCAGCGACATCGCCAGCACGTGCTCGGCCATCGGCTTGGCGAACGCCCCGACATTGCCCGCCAGCACTACACGCTCAGGGATCGCGGTGAAGTCGATGAAGTCGGCGCCGGCCGACAGCAACTGAATGAACCTCAGCTCGGCAGCGTCGGATAGCGCGCCGGCCGGCAGTTCCCGGTCCGGATTCCAGCTCAGGAGGACTTCGGCCCGGGAGGTCAGCGCGGCCCGCTCCGTCTCTGGTTCTTGCTGCAGGAAGACCAGCGATGCGTCGGCGCCGAGAATCTCCTGGGTGATCTTGGCGTAGTCCTCATTAACCGGATAACTGACCGCCACTACACGCGTCCGCGACATCTGCCTCTTCCCGTTCTGCCCTGGTTTGCCGGACCGGCCAATCCAAGCACACGGGGTAGGTGCGTCCCCGGAAGGTGCGCGATCTCGTGGGCATGAGCGGCGAGGGCTGGATGGGGGCAACAGGGGTAGAGACAGTCTCATGACTGAGCATCAGGACCGGGCGGCTACCAGGCGGAAGCCAGTTGCCGGGCTCAGCGAGGCGGAGTTCAGGGCGCTGTACGACGGGCTTCGGGCCCAGTTGCCCTGGGACAAGGCCGACCGGCGGGGCGCGCTTAACTATCTCGCGGCCACCGAGACACTGGCCGCCGCCCGGGAGGTCAGGCACGGGGTGTCTGTCTCGCTGGCAGCACCGATCGGCCATCAGGTCACCGCCGACAACCCGGATCCGGCCCGGCACAAGATGACCGGAACGGGCGCCGATGCCGATCCGGCCGGGCTGAGCTTCGCGACCGACCGGATCGAAATGAATATCCACGGCAACGCGGACAGCCATATCGACGCGCTCTGTCACGTGATCTACGACCACGCGCTCTACAACGACGTGCCCGCGAACCGGGTCACCGAGGACGGCGCCGCCGAACTGTCGATCGCGGCGGCGGCCGATGGCATCGTCGGCCGCGGGGTCCTGCTCGATATCCCCGGGCTGCGCCGAGTGCCCTGGCTTGAGCCCGGTGACTACGTGACCACCGATGACCTGCTGGCGGCTGAGGAGGCCCAGCAGGTCAGGTTCGGGCGGGGCGATCTGCTGTTCGTCCGGGTCGGGCACCGGCTGCGCCGGGCCGCCCGCGGGCCCTGGGATGCGGCGGCCAGGAGGGCCGGGCTGCATCCGACGGTGCTGCCGTTGCTGGCCGAACGCCAGATCGCGGTCCTGGGCAGCGACAGCAACAACGACGCGGCCAGCCCGTCGGAGCGCGGCGTCGACTTCCCCGTCCACGTGCTGGCGATCAGGGCGCTCGGCCTGCACCTGCTCGACTACCTCCAGTTCGAGACCTTGCTGCCGCTCTGCGAGAAGCACAGGCAGTGGTCGTTCCTATGCGTGATCGCCCCGCTGCGGCTGCCCAAGGGCACCGGCTCGCCGGTCAACCCAATCGCGATTTTGTGACTTCTCGCGCCGCTTGAACCGTGACCCGCCAGGGCTGCGTACCACTGACCGTGAATCGCAACTGGTGCGCGGTGAAGTCTTCCAGGCCCGTCCTGGCGGCGGCGGGATAGCGCTGATCACGGTCAGTGCCCTGGGCGCCGGCGGGCCGGCCTTGGCGGCCAGGTCGACCGGCCCCAGGTTCGGCTGGCCGCGAGGGCTGCCCGATCCTTTCGCGGTACCGGGCGCCGCGCTCGCCGGCCGTTCTGGCGAACTCAACGGCGTGTTCTGCACCTCGGCCGATGACTGCTGGGCGGTCGGCGATTTCACGACCAAGACCGCGCGGCTGAACCAGGTGCTGCACTGGACCGGCAAGAAATGGTTCAAGGTCGCCGTCCCCGAGCCGGCCGGGACCGCCAAAGGTGACAACGACCTGATCGCCGTCCGGTGCACCTCAGCCTCGAACTGCTGGGCCGTCGGCAGCTATCAGAAGAACGGCAAGGGGTCCCTGGATCAGATCCTGCACTGGACCGGCAAGAAATGGTTCGCGGTGTCCGCGCCGACGCCGGCCGGAACCCTGCCCGGCGACGAGAACGCGCTGGTCGACGTCGCCTGTACCTCGGCGGCCAGTTGCTGGGCGGTCGGCGACTACGGCACCGACGACTCGACCACCAGCGGTCAGCTCATCTTCAACCAGGTGCTGCGCTGGAACGGCACGACCTGGTCGCTGGCGGCCACGCCCAACCCGGGCGGGTCCAAGAAGAACCACGCCAGCGCGCTCGAAGGCGTCCGCTGCTCCTCGGCCGCCAGTTGCTGGGCCGTCGGTACCTACGGCTCGATCGGCAAGAAATTCGTGCTGCGCAACGAGGTACTGCACTGGACCGCCAAGAAGTGGACGCAGGTCATCGTGCCTAACCCGGCCGGCACCAAGACGGGCTCGTTCAACGAGCTCAACAGCCTGTCCTGCACCTCGGCGGCAAACTGCGTCGCGGTCGGAGCCGCGGAGAATCTCGTCATGAACGGCAAGTCGCTGAACCTGATCCTGCGCTGGAACGGCAAGAAGTGGCTTGCGGAGCACGTGCCCAACCCCGACGGCACCGGCAAGAACTCGGACAACGGGCTGGTCGGCGTAACCTGCGCCGCGGCCAGCGACTGCTGGGCCGTCGGCAGTTACGGCGGCGTCAAGACCGACACGACCCACGATCAGGCGCTGCACCTGACCGGCACCCACTGGTCGCTGGTTACCACGCCGAATCCGGGCGGCAAGGGAAAGGGGGACAGCAACGAGCTGAACGCGGTCCGCTGCACCGCGCCGGCCAACTGCTGGGCAGTCGGCGTCCAGCACCACGCCGATGCCTCCAACCAGGACAACGCCCTGCACTGGACCGGCACCAAATGGCTCACCGGCTAACCCGCCAGCCATGACGTCCACGGCGCTGCCACTACGGTTGAACCAATGACCTGCCACGCTGCGTACCACTGGGCGGTGTCGGGCCAGCGTGGCTCGCGATCCGCGCTCCGGTGGACAGCTGACGCGAACGGGGATGTGAACGGTGAGACAGAGCTGGAAAACAAGAAACCCGAGCCGGTACGCGGTTGTACTGTTCGGCGCCTGCGTCATCGCGGCCGGCGCGCTGAGCGCGGCCGCGCCCGCCTTGGCCACGAGGACGCCGGGACCGACGCGCGCGCTTCCCGGCTTCCGCGTCGCGCCCAACCTCTCGGTGCTGCCCGCCCTCGGCCGGCGCGCCCTTTCCGTCACCAAGTCCAAGCAGCTCTTCGGGGTCTTCTGCAATTCGCCCGCTGACTGCTGGGCCGTCGGAGAGATCGTCGCCAACGGCCGCACGACGAATCAGGTGCTGCACTGGACCGGAAAGAAATGGTTCTCGGTCACGGTGCCGAACCCGGCCGGGACAGCCAGCGGAGCTCTCAACGAGCTATTCGCGGTTCGCTGCACCTCGGCCAGAAGCTGCTGGGCAGTCGGCGACAGCCAGAAGTCCGGTGCGGCCGTGCTCGATCAGGTGCAGCATTTCAACGGCAAGAAGTGGTCGGTGACTCCATCCTCATCGCCGGGCGGCACGGCGCCTGGCGACCTGAACAGCCTGGACGATGTCGCCTGCACGTCGGCCAGGAGCTGCTGGGCCGCCGGCGACTACGGGCTTCAGGGCACCGGTCCAGAGCCCCAGGTCCTGTTCAACCAGACGCTGCATTTTGACGGCAAGAAATGGACGTTCGTTAAAGCGCCGAACCCGGCAGGCCACTCCACCAGCGACGTGAACGCGCTGCTCAGCGTCCGTTGCACAGCGCCGGATGACTGCTGGGCAGCTGGCACGGGTGGGCGCATCATCGTCAAGATGAACAGCATCCGGTTCCGGGCGCACAACGCGATGCTGCACTGGAACGGCCATAAATGGGCCCCGGCGACGGTGCCGAGCCCGGTCGGCAACACCAAGTCCTTCCTTAACGAACTCAACACGCTGGCCTGCACCGCACCCAGCAACTGCTGGGCCGTCGGCATAGCCGCTAAGTTCGCCAATGCTGGGGGTTTCGAGCACAATGAGGCGCTGCACTGGACGGGCAAGAAGTGGGCGCTCGTCAAGACTCCGAACCCGGGCGGCAAGGTCAACGAACTGCTCGGCGTCACGTGCACGTCGGACAGCAACTGCTGGGCGGTCGGCGGCGCCGGTGAGGGACCAGGCCTGAACGAGGCGCTGCACTGGAACAGCAAGAAGTGGTCCGTCGTGCATACCCCCAACGGCGGCGGTACCGGGATGAACGTCAGCAACAGCCTCAGCTCGGTTCGCTGCACGTCGCCGTCGAGCTGCTTCGCGGTCGGCGCCGCTGAACTAGGCGGGAACGATGACATTAACCAGATCCTGCACTGGAACGGCGCGAAGTGGACCGACAGTTGAGAGCCGCATCGGCGCTCGGCGCCGTCCTGATCGCGATAGCTGCCTTGGGTGCTGCCGGCGCGGCGCAGGCCGCCAGTCCGGCGTCGGCGAGCGGACCGGCCAGTTCCGGCTGGCCGCGCGGGCTCGGTGACCCGTTCGCACGGCCGGCCAAAGCCGCAGGCATCTCGGGCCAGCTCGATAGCGTGTTCTGTACCTCGACGGCCAACTGCTGGGCGGTTGGCAGTTACTCGGCCAAATTGGCGACCCTGAACCAGGTGCTGCACCGGACCGGCAAGAAGTGGATCAAGGTGGCCGTGCCCGAGCCCGGGGGCACCGGCAAAGAAGACGTCAGCGAACTCGACGCCGTGCGCTGCACTTCCGCGCTGAACTGCTGGGCGGTCGGTTTCTATGACAAGGGTGGGGCGGAGCTCAACGAGATCCTGCACTGGACCGGCAAGAAGTGGTTCGCAGTCTCCGTGCCAACCCCGGCCGGGACCTTGGCCGGCGACGAGAACGTGCTGCTCGACGTGGCCTGCACCTCGGCCGTCAGCTGCTGGGCGGTGGGGGACTACGGCACCGACGACTTCGCGACCCTCGGCGAGATCGTCAAGAACCAGGCCCTGTTCTGGAACGGCAAGAGCTGGTCAGTCGTGGCTACGCCTAATCCGGCCGGGGTCAAGAAGAACCACGGCAACGGGCTGAGCGGCATCAGGTGCACCGCGCCGACCGACTGCTGGGCGGCGGGCACGGACGGCGTCCTCGGCAAGAAGTTCATCCTGAGCAACGAGATCCTGCACTGGACCGGCAAGAAGTGGGCGCAGGTCACCGTGCCTAACGTGCTCGGCATCAAAGTCAAGGGCACCCTCAATGAGCTCATCGGCGTGTCCTGCACCTCGGCCAAGAGCTGTGTGGCGGTCGGGAGCGCGCTAAGGCTCGGCACAAACGGCAGGGAACTTAACGCGATCCTGCGCTGGAACGGCGCGAAGTGGCTGAAGGAGCAGGTACCCAACCCGGACGGCACCGACCCGGGATCTGTTAGCGGGCTCCTCGGCGTTACCTGCGCTTCGGCCAGCGACTGCTGGGCCGTAGGTTCCTTCGGCGGTATGGGCATCGGATCGGGGCGCAACCAGGCGCTGCACTGGAACGGCAAAAAGTGGAAGGTTGTCAGCACGCCGAATCCGGCAGGAACCGCCAAAATGGACACCAACACGCTGAATGGCGCCCGCTGCACGTCGCCGGCCAACTGCTGGGCGGTCGGGGACACGAGTCACGATAACGGCCCTCACCAGAATGAGATCCTGCACTGGAACGGCACCAAGTGGACTCATAGCTGACCGGCCTCCAGCGTGGCCGGGGCAGCCGATGGCGCCGGCTGCCCCGGCTGCTTGTTCAGTAGGTGCCGGTGTAACGGACCGGCCCGGTCAGGCTGAAGCGGCCCTGGCAGGTGATGAAGCCGCCGGACTTGATCAGCTTCTGCCGGTCACCCGGATCGGAGTTGGCGACCTTGACCGCCCGGCCGCCCGGTAGCGTGATCTGCCAGGTGGCCGGAACGACCCGGTGGGCCGCCGGGCACAGGTCGCCGGGGCTGTGCGGGTCGGCGGGGTACTCGGCGAGCAGGGCGATCTCTTCGGTCAGGGTGCCAGGTGGCGGGCGTTCAGTCCGGTCAGCCGCACCGGTCCGGCTAGCCGGCAGGGCCGGGGTGACTTGTCGAGCAGTTCGATCGCGCCGGACTCATGGCCGCCGTTGGGCGCGCCTCCCGCGTAGCTCAGCTTGAGCTGTCTGGTGGTGCAGACGGGCGCGTGATGCACGGCGCGCTGCACGCCGATCTCGTTGTCGGACCGGCCGACCCGGACTCCGGCCGGCGGCGTAGCGAAGATGACCGTGCCGAACCGCGCCGCAGGGTCGACCGCGGCTCCGTCGAACGTCACGTAGAAGCCGAACCCGGCCTTCTTCAGCCTGGTCAGCGCCGCCGCTGGGGTCAGGCCGACGAGATCGGGGGCTCGGTCGCCGTGGCTGTCCTGGTGCAGGCCGGCCAGGTTGAACAGGTCATTTTGCACCAGGCCTCTGAGCACGGCCGCTCGAGCGCCGCTGGTCAGCACGGCGAGCTGGCAGTCGGGGAAATCGACCGTCGCCGTCCTGGCCGGCCCCGACCGGTAGCCGAACACTAGGGCCAGGGCGAACGGCAGCCGGGCGGCGGGCCGATCGCAGTGGCGGGCAAACCTGGTGAATCGACCGGCCCCGTCGATCAGGGCTGCCAGCCCGCTCGCGGCCTCGCCGCGCAGCACGAATCGCGACGGCAGGAGGTGCGAGTGCTGATAGCGGCACAGCGTCACCACCGGCGGGCCAGCGCGTACCAGCCGCACCGGGCCCTGAACGTGAGGCGCTCGCTGGACCGGAGCTTTCGCCGGACAGGCAGGCGACCCGCCGGCGGCAGGCCGGGCCTGGACATTGGCTGAGGCCGAATCGCAGGCGGTGGCGGCGGCCGATACCGCTAAGGCCGCGCCGGCCAGCAGGATCAGATGGTTGCGCATTGATGGACCTCCTCAGTCCTCGTTCTGACAACTGAGACTGAGGGGTAGGGGCGCAGGTTGCGGCGGTCTTCCGACTTACCGGATTAGTCGCAAATCAGGCAGCCGGTATGGGTCTTGACGCGGAAGTAGCCGTCCGCCCCGAACTCCAGCCGGCTGACCACGTCCGCGACAACCTGGTCATCGTCGTCGTGGCCGAGGTTCACCGACATGCTGCGGACGTAGCTGGCGACCGGCCCGGGATCGGGCAGCCTGAGTTCGCCGACGAAGTCCAGCCGGACCACGGAACCGAAGCAACCGGCGGCGAGTTCGGCCCCGGCGTCCAGTGAGATGCGTTCGTTGACCATTCGCTCGTCGCGGCCGTGCTCAAGCAAGACGGCGTTGACGATTGTGCGCAGCTCGTGCAGGTGCTCGGTGCCGTTGAGGCCAAGCACGACCAGCCCGCCCGGCTTGGTGACCCGGCGCAACTCGGCGATCGCGGCAGCCGGATCGGGCAGGTGATAGAGCATGTGCATCGCGAGCGCGAGGTCGACCGCCCCGTCCCGCAGCGGAAGCGTCGCCGCGTCACCGACCGCTAATCCGACCCCGGGTGACTTGGCTCTGGCGGCCGCCAGCATCCCGGGTGAGGCATCGATGCCAACCCGGCCGCCCCGGTGCCCGCGACGGCCGATCTCGGCCAGGTAGCGGCCGTTACCGCAGCCGACATCGGCGATCGTCTCGGCGCCAGCCAGGTCGAGGGCGTCGAGCACCGCCGCCGGCAGATCGAGCCTTGGATCCTGATAGGCGTAGATCGACTGCCTGGCGGCCAGATTGCGGTCGGTCGCGTACTGCACCCCGCGCAGGAACGGCTGGTCGCTCCACCAACTGGAACTCGCATCGGTCACAGCCGCCATCTTCTCAGTATCAGCTTTCTCGGGGGCCGTACGCTGCTGACTATGAAGATCGTAACCGCGGCCGGCCCGGCCCAGGCCGAGGTCGACGAGGTTGGTGAGCCCACCTTCCTGCTGGTGCTGACGCACGGCGCGGGCGGGGGAGTGACCAGCGCGGACGTGATGGCGGCCAGCACGGCGGGCCGTGAACGCGGCGGGGTCGTGGTCCGGGTGCTGCAGCCGTACCGGGTGGCCGGCGCCCGGGCGCCAGGATCCGCGCCGCGCCAGGACGCCGCCTGGCTGGAGATCATCGCCGCGCTGCGCGAACGCTATCCAGGGCTCCCGCTAGTTCAGGGCGGTCGCAGCAACGGGGCGCGACTCGCCTGCCGGACCGCGCAGGCGGTCGGTGCGGCGGCCGTGATCGCGCTCGCGTTTCCGCTTCATCCGCCGGGTAAGGCCCTTCAGCCAGAAAGCTCGCGAGCAGGGGAGCTACGCTCCGCCGGCGTCCCCGTGCTGGTCATCAACGGCGACCGTGACCCGTTCGGGGTGCCGGACGCGGCCGACACCAACCGGCTGGTAGTGCTGGCTGGTCAAACCCACGCGCTGTCCGGTGCCAAGGCAGCAATCATCAACGCGATTTCGTCTTGGTTCGCCGAGCTAGCCATCGGCTCAGTGTCTGTCGACTGAGTACTGGGGGGTCGGCAAATCGGGTCGTGATCCGGCTGTAGATAGCTCGGTCAACCCAGCGCCCGCCGGCCCCGGGTGGCCGGTCGGACTAGTCCGCCGGTCAGGCGGCGGGGGTAGCAGGTACGGTCTGGACCGCGGGGACGGTCATGACAATGTCGGTCGGTCGGTGCGGAGCGATTACGGTGCCGCTAGGCAGCAGCTCGCCGGTGTCCTCGAACACCACGATGCCGTTGCAGAGCAGGCTCCAACCTTGTTCGGGGTGGCTGATAACGGTACGAGCCGCCTCGTGGTCCGGGTCGCTCGCGGCCGGACACGGGGGCGTGTGCGGGCACATCGTGCGCCTCCTGATCAATTCGGGGGTCTGTTGATCATCGATATCTAATCTGCCAGGCCGGCGGCCTTAGCTGACATGGCACATTGGGATGGTTTTCTGTCCTGGTCTTTGTAGATTTCCTGCTAGTCCAAGCTGACCTACGGCTAGCAACTAGCTACTACTGGTTACAACGCTGGACCAGCCCAGCCGAGTCCCCCGTCAGGAAATCTGCCGACCAAATTGTTGCGGTTCAGTTATCCCGGCCGTCGGGCCGCGGGCGAACGCGGTCAGGACGGTCAGTGCGAGCTGTGGACGGGATCCGGGCTGAGACCGACGCCACCGGGGAGCGGAGGTATGCCGGTGAGCCGATGGGTTTCCCTGAGCGTAAGCAGCCGCTCGGCTTCGGTGTTCAGCGCGTGCACGACCGGCGTGGCCATTGCCTTGCGCTTGAAGATCCGGTCGTCATAGCCGCGCGGGCCGATCTCGGCCTGGACGGCGGCGTAGGCCGAACGCATCGCATCGGTCAGCGCGGCGTCCAGTTTCTTAGCCAGCGGGTACTGGTCGGCTAGCGGCCGGCCAGCGGCCTGGGCGGCCCGGAACCCCTGCTCGGCGACCTTGGCCGCTTGGAGCAGGTCATCAAAATTCGCGGCAAGTGCCACGTCCGCGAGGTGTTGTGCCTGCGCGTCCGCGCTAGCTTGCTTACGTCCCACGATCACGTCGGCCAGCTTAGCGGAAGTTCTGGACCTGCCTACGCAAGGCCGCGCTATCTGGGAAACACTGCCTACGCCAGGCTGGCTAGCCACTGCTGATGCAATTCGGAATATTCACCACCGCTTACCAGAAGTTCATCCGGCGGCCCGTCTTCGGTGATCCGGCCGTGATCGAGCACGATCACCCGGTCGGCGATCTTGACCGTGGAGAGCCGGTGCGCGATGATCACGGCCGTCCGCCCGGCCAGCACGGTCTGCAGCGCCTGCTGCACGATCCGCTCGCTCGGCAGGTCCAGCAGCGAGGTGGCCTCGTCGAGCAGCAGCACGCTCGGCGCGGCGATGAACGCTCGCGCGAACGAGACCAGTTGCCGCTGGCCGGCTGACAGCCGCCCGCCGCGCTTTCCGACCTGCGTGTCGTAGCCCTCGGGCAGCGCGTCGATGAACTCACCGGCCCCGACCGCCAGGGCCGCCTCGGTGATCTCGGCCCTGGTCGCGTCCGGCTTGCCGAGCGCGATGTTCTCCGCGATCGTCGTGGAGAACAGGAAGTTCTCCTGGGTGATCAGCACGATCTCGCGGCGCAGGTCGGCGTCGGCCACGTCGCGCAGATCCACGCCGTCCAGCAGCACCTGGCCCTGCCCCGGGTCGTAGAACCTGGCCAGCAGCCGCGCGATCGTGGTCTTGCCCGCGCCGGTCTCGCCGACCAGGGCGACCTTCTGGCCGGCCGGGATATCCAGATCAAGCTGGGGCAGCACGACCGCGTCCCGGTAAGCGAACGTGACCGTATCGAGACGGATCCGCCGCCCTGGAGCTGAAACTTTCGAGGGCGGGAGTTCGACGGGCGAGGTGGGCTCGGGTACGGACGGAGACTCGTCGAGTACGCCGGAGATCTTCTCCAGGCCGGCCGCGGCCGACTGGAACGTGCTGTAGAACTGCGACAAGTCCTTCAGCGGCTCGAAGAACTGGCGCAGGTACAGCAGGAACGTCACCAGGATCCCGACCGGCATGGCGTGGTCGATCACCCGGATCCCGCCGTACAGGAGCACCACGCCGATCGCGATGTCGCCGACCAGCGAAACCCCGGGGAAGTACAGCGCGACGAGCTGCATCGACCGCCTGGTCGCGTCGGTGTAGTTAGTGTTCAGCTCGCCGAAGATCTGCTCGTTGCGGCGCTCCCGGCGGAACGTCTGGACCGCCCTGATCCCGTTGAACGTCTCCACGAAGTGGACGATGACCAGCGCGATCGTCTCCCTGGTCCGCCGGTAGGCGAGCGAGGATTCGCGCCGGAACCAGCTGGTCAGAAAGGTCAGCGGGATGAACCCGGCCATGACCGCGAGCGCCAGCGGCCAGTCGAGCAGCAGCATCCCGGTGCCGACGAACAGCATCGAGACCGCCGCGCCGACCAGGGAATCCAGTCCCTCGTCGAACAGTTCGGAGATCGAGTCCACATCCGAGACCTGGCGCGAGATCACCCGTCCTGAGGTGTACCGCTCGTGGAAGGCGACCGGGAGCCGCTGGAAGTGCCAGAACAGCCTGGATCGCAGCTCGAGCACGACGTCGCCGCCCATTGTGCCGATGGCCGAGATGAACCCGGCGGTGGCGAACGCCTGGATCGCGATCGCGATCGTGAACTCGGCGACGATCTCGATGATCGGCACCGCGTCCCTGGTGGCGATCAGCGCCGGGATCTTGTCGACCGCGACGCCGACCAGGTACGGGCCGGCGAGGCCGGCCAGGTTCGCGGTCACGATCATGACCGCGATCCAGGCGACCTTCTTGAGGTGCGGCCGCAGCAGGCTGCCGAGCAGCGCCCGGCTGCGCCGGCGCAGCATGAGCGACACGCCCTTGGGCAGCTCGTCGATCTCCTCGGCCGCGATCCCGCGCCAGGACTGCGTATCCGGGGGTTTCTTCGTAGTGGTGGTTGCTGGTACCTGCGTCATCGCCTGGCTCCGGTCTCCGCGGTCTCCGCTCCGGTCTCGGTGTCCGTGCTCATCAGATGCTGGTAGTGCGCGCTGGTCATGAGCAGCTCGTGGTGGGTGCCGGAGGCAATGATCTCGCCCTGGTCCAGCACCGCGACCCGGTCGGCCAGCGCCACCGTCGACGGCCGGTGCGCGACGATCAGCGCGGTCGCGTCGGCCAGCACCTGGCTAAGCGCGGCGGTGACCTTGGCCTCGGTGTGCACGTCCAGGGCCGACAGCGGGTCATCGAGCAGCAGGACGGAAGGACTGGCCAGGATCGCCCTGGCCAGCGCGACCCGCTGCCGCTGCCCGCCGGACAGCGACATGCCCTGCTCGCCGATCCTGGTCTCCAGGCCCCACGGGAGTTCATCGACGAACTCGGCCTGGGCGGCCGATAGCGCCTGCCTGATCGACTCTTCTGAGGCGTCAGGACGGCCGAGCGTCACGTTCTCCCTGACGCTGACCGAGAACAGCGTCGGATCCTCGAACGCGCAGGCGACCGTGGTGCGCAGCTCGGCCAGCGGGAGGTCCAGAATGTCGGTGCCGTCGAGCCTGATGGTGCCGGCCGTGGCGTCGGCGAGGCGGACGATCAGGCTGAGCAAGGTCGTCTTGCCCGAGCCGGTCGCGCCGACCAGGGCGACGGTCTCGCCCGGCGTGAGTTCCAGGCAGACATCGCTGAGCACCGGGCGCGATGAACCTGGGTAGCTGAAGGCGACGTGTTCCAGTGCCAGGCGGGGGGTTCCTGGCCTTCGGGGGCTCGGGGGTGTCCCCCGGCTAGCGGAGTGGCCCCCCGGGTCAGCACTGCGGCCGCGTTCGGCTCGGCGCTGTTTGGGGACAGTTAGCCCGGGCTGGACTGGGTCTGGGTCGGGGGCCTGAACCTGCGCGAAGCTTTCTGGCTGCTGAAGGTCTTCTGATTTTGACTTGTCGGGACTGGCTGGATCGGTGATGGCTGGTTGCGTGTCGAGGATCTCGTAGACGCGTTGCGACGCGGTGGCGGCTTCCTGACCGAGCGCGAGTATGTAGCCCAGCGCTTCTACCGGCCAGACCAGCATGATGACCAGCGCTACGAAGGCGACCAGGCTGCCGGTGGTCAGGTGGGCGTCGCTGACGGCGAAGACGCCGAGCAGCAAGATCAGCGCGATGGCGATGTTCGGCACCAGGTCAAGGCTGGCCCAGAACGCTCCGCGCAGCTTGGCCTTGGACACCTGGGTGCCGTAGACGACCTTGGCCAGGTTGACGTGAGCCGCGCGGGCGACGTCGCGCCGGCCGAGCGCCTTCAGCACCCGGATGCCGGCGGCCGCCTCCTCGACGTAGGTGGCGAGGTCGTCCTGCTGGTCCTGGACGCGGCGGGACAGGATCCGGTAGCGGCGTTCGAAGCGCAGGCACAGGGCGGTCACGGGGGCGAATGCCGCCGCGGTGACCAGGCCGAGCAGCGGGTCCATGTGCACTAGCAGCACGATGATCACGGCGAAGGTGAAGACGCTGTTGATCAGGAACACCACGCCGAACCCGGCGAACCGCCTGATCGCTGACAGGTCCGTGGTTGCCCTGGACAAAAGCTGGCCTGACTGCCAGGTGTCGTGGAAGCCGGGTTCGAGGTGCTGCAGGTGGGCGTACAGGTCACCGCGCATCTCTCGCTCAAGTGAGCTGACTGCTGTGGCCTGGACCCAGCGCCGGATCAGGGCGGCGCCAACCTCGACGACGGCGAGCGCGAACGCGGCGATGCCGATGATGATCAGTACGCCGTGGCCGGTGCCGTGGCCGGTCTTGGCGGCGGCGGCCTTGGCGATCGGGCCGTCGATCGCGGCCTTGGCGAGCAGCGGGATGGTGATCTCGGTGATCGTGCCGAGCATCGCCGTGACCAGCATCGTCACTAGCTGGCGGTAGTAGGGGCGCACGTATTCGCGCAACCGCCAGAGCGAGGCGAGCGGGATCTGCCGGTTCGTGTGCTGCTGCGGCTTGGCGAGGTCCGATGTACCTGAGGAGTCAGCTGGGGCCGGATATACCTCGGGGATGCGTCCTTGATCCTGAGCACCCTGGTTAGCCACTTGCCGGATTTTAACTTGGCGACTTGTTTACTGTCACGTCGTTTTTCGGTCGGACGCGAGTGGCGCCGGGCCGGGACATCTGGCACTCTGGCGAAACGCGTCGCTTCAGGTTCATTGGGGGTGATGCGGTGTGGAGGTGCCGGTGGGGCTGCGTGACTCCGGGGAAGACCCCGAGACGGTCGCGGATCCGGCGCTGGCCGTCCCTCAGACCGCGCCCCGGGCTCCGGCCGTGTACCTGCAGGGTATCGGGGCGATCGTGAAGCTGGCGGCCAGGTTCACGCCGCGCAACTGGAACGCGGTCACGCCGTGCCCGGAGTGGCGGGCCGCCGACCTTGCCGGGCACCTGCGCTGCATTGCCGACAACTACCACGAGTACCTGGACGAGGCACCGGAGAGCCGGCTGACGCACCTGATGGCCACGAACGCCGACGCCGACTCGATCGCCAGGAAGCTGGCCCGGCAGAACGCGGCCGAGCTCGCGGTCCTGCCCGACGTGGCGCCACGGGATCACATTCTCGCCTTCGCCGAGTCGGCGACCAGGTACACGGCGCGGCTCGGACCGTTGCTGCCGTTGCCGCACCACAGCTATCGAGGGCGGCTGATCACCGTCGCCGGGATGGGCGGCATGGCGTGCGTGGAATGGCATGTGCACGCCTGGGATCTGGCTAGCGTGCTGGGCGAGTCGTACCGGCCCGAGGATCCTGAGGCGGTGCTGGCCGGGTGGATGGTCGGGATCCCGCATATCCCGGTCGTGCCGGACGATGATCCGTGGCGGTCGGTGCTCAGGTCGGCCGGGCGGCTGCAATAGCCGCGGCCGGCTGAGCCCAGGGCGGCTTGCTAGCAGGCGGAAACGGCTGACATGCGAAGATAGGGGCGTATCGCAGCGGGGACGACCGGGAGGGCGAGCGTCGATGCCATTCGTTGTTTCCAAGGTCCGTGACTGTTATCCGGCTCTCGCCGACGGCTACGCCTACCTCGACGGGGCGGCTGGGACGCAGACTCCGACGGCCGTGATCGACGCGATCGCGGGCGCCTACCTGGCCGGCCTGTCGAACGCCGGGGGGGTGTTCCCGTCCAGCGTCAGGGCGGACGAGATCACGGCTGATTGCCGGGCCGCGGTGGCCGACCTCGTCGGCGGCGAGGCCGACGGCGTGATACTCGGACCGAACATGACCACGCTCACCTACCGGCTGGCGGCCGCGCTGGCCGACACCTGGGCCGAAGGTGACGAGGTGATCGTGACCCGGCTCGACCACGACGCGAACGTGCGGCCATGGGTCCAGGCCGCCGGGCGAGTCGGCGCGGTGGTCCGCTGGGCCTGGCCGGACCCCGTCACCGGCGAACTGCCGGCCGAGCAGTACGCCGGCCTGCTCACTGACCGGACCAGGCTGGTGGCGGTCACCGCGGCCAGCAACTTGATCGGTACCAGGCCGGATGTTCCCGCGATCACGGCGCTGGCTCGCGCCGCTGGCGCGCTCTCCTACGTCGACGGCGTGCACGCGACCCCGCACGGGCCGGTCGACGTGGCCGCGCTCGGCAGCGACTTCTACGTGACCAGCGCCTACAAGTGGTCGGGACCGCATATCGGCGCGGTGATCGCCTCGCCGGCGCTGCTGGAGACGCTGGCCCCGGACAAGCTGGTGCCGTCGCCTGACTATGGGCCGGACCGGTTCGAGCTGGGGACGCCTCCGTTTGCCGACCAGGCCGGCGTGACGGCGGCCGTCGAGCACCTGGCCGGGCTCGATGAGTCGGCGACCGGGAGCCGGCGGGAGCGGATCCTGACTTCGATGGCGTCGGTGGAGGCTTACGAGCTGGAGTTGTTCGCTGGGCTGCTTGGCGGGCTGGACGCTCTGGGTCACGTGACGACTTACGGCAGGGCGGCCAGGCGGACGGCGACTGCGTACTTCACCGTGGCCGGTCGCACCCCGGCTGAGGTAGCCGCGTTCCTGGCCGAACGCAGGATCAACGTGTGGAGCGGCGACAACTACGCGTGGGAACTGACGGGCGTGCTCGGCATCAGGGAGACCGGCGGCGCCGTGCGCGCCGGCCTGGTCCACTACAACGACGACTCCGACGTTGCCCGGCTGCTCGAGGCGGTATCCGAGCTAGCCAAATAGCACCGGCCACTAGCGGGCCGGCCCTGAGCCCGCGCAAGATGGCGTCGGGTGCTCGCGGCGCGCTGCGAGTCCGCGCAGGCGGTCCGCGGTCAGCGCTTAGCCCTGCTTGGGCGCACTTAGGTTAGTTTGTAGCGGTACAAGCGAGTTTCGCGCTGCTCGAAGCCCAGGCGTTCGTAGAGGACGCCGGCAGCCGCCCTGGACGGGCGCGAGCTCAGGTCGATCGTGCGCGCGGACGCCTTCTTGGCGATCCTGATCGCCTCGTCGATCAAAGCGGTGGCGACGCCCATGCCGCGGACCGCCTCGTCGGTTACCACGTCTTCGATCCAGGCTCGGACGCCGGTCGGGATCGGGAACGTCACCAGGGTCAGGGTGCCGACGATCTGGCCGCCGACTCTGGCGATCAGCAAGGTGCTCGCGGGCGCGGCCACTATGGCGGCCAAGCCGGTCGCGTCCAGTTGCTTGGCTGACGTGGACAGTTGCGGCAGCAGCCGGCCGAAGGCCTCGACTACGTCGCTGGTGACTTCGTTCAGTACTTCGACGTCGACGCTCACCGGGGCAATCTATCCGGTCAGGCTGCCGGACGCGGCCGATCGGGCCCGGCGTCTGAGCGGAGGCGTCTGGCGGGTCTGCGCTGCCCGCCGTAGGTTGCTGCTGAATGCTCGGCTACGTCAGCAAATCTCTAGGAGCGGCGTGATGTGGGCTAGGTTCATCAAGCTGGCAGTAAGTTCCGGCGCGGTCGCCCTGGTGTGCGGGTGCCTGTCTGGCCTCCCGGCAGCGGGAGCGTCCTCGGCTAAGTCGACGGCGGGGATGCCCGCGTCGACCTCGGCGGTGAGCGCGGCCAAGCCGTGCGCCAGCCAGGCGGTGCCGCACCGGTATGCGCACGTGATCTGGATCTTCATGGAGAACCACAGCTTCGGCACGATCATCGGCTCGAAGCAGGCTCCCTACCTCAACTCGCTGGCCACCAAATGCGGGCTGGCGACCAAATATCACAACATCACCCATCCCAGCCTGCCGAACTATGTCGCCGCGACCTCTGGCTTGGGATACTCGGGGGTATCTCAATTCCTCACGGACTGCAACCCCGTGAAGGGCTGCGTGACGGCGGCGGCGAGCATCTTCGGCCAGGGCGAGACATGGCGGGCGTACGAGGATTCGATGCCGTCGAACTGCGCGAAGTCCAACCACGGCGAGTACGCGGTGCGGCACAACCCACCCGCTTACTTCACCAAGCTGCGCGGATGCGCCAAGTTCGATGTGCCGTATACCCGGCTGGCCTCGGATCTGGCGCATAACGCGCTGCCGGCGTTCTCGTTCATCACGCCGAACCTGATCGACGACATGCACGACGGTACGGTCCACGACGGTGATCACTGGCTGTCCGGGCACCTGCCAGCGATCCTGAACAGCCGCGAGTACCGCGGCGGTTCGACCGCGATCTTCATCACCTGGGACGAAGGCGAGGGCGGCAGCTCGAACAAGTGCGCGGCCAATAAGTCCGACGTCGGATGCCACATCGCCGCGATCGTCATCAGCCCGAGCACGAAGCCGGGCACCAAGTCAGGGACGCTGTTCAACCACTACTCACTGCTCGGCACCGCCGAGCAACTGCTCGGCCTGCACAAGCTAGGCCGCGCGAACGATTTCCCGACCATGACCAAGGCCTTCCACCTGTAGGCGAACGCCGTCGGCCGGCTGCCCTTTGTCGAGGCAGTCGGCCAGTCGGCCAGTCGGCCAGTCGGAAGGCGAGAACGCTGCTGCTTTCGTGGAGCGTTTTCTGGTTGACGCCCGGAAACGCTTCACGATCTCAGTGTCGAGCGACAGCGTCACGGAGTTCTGTCCCTTTTAAGGTGATTCAAGGTGGAGAGTTTCCGTGTTGTGGAGCGTTTGCCGCGGAATCCCGCGGTCAACTCTCCAACATGCGGAAAGGCTCCACGATCAGGCGGGACTGTTGGCTGGCGGGCCGCGAATTGAGTCGAGGATGCGATCGAGCCTCTGCCGGCTAGGTCGGAGCGCTGCGTTCCAGGTGGCTGCGTGATCACGGCGATTTAGCCGTTCCGGCGTCGAAAACTCATCACGATCATGAACCGGCCGGACCCGGGTGCTGGATGCCGGTTGCTTAGTGCAGGGGATATAAAGGGCGAATGAACGATGAACTAGTGCATGACGACCAGGACGCCAGCGGGCCAGCCGGGGCTGGCGGGCAGGGTTCCGGTGGCGGGCCAGCTGGCGGGGCGGGTTCGGGTGGAGGGGCGGGCAGTGGCGGGGCTGAGCGGGCGCTGGTGCTTGGCGGGGGTGGGATTACCGGGGTTGCCTGGGAGGTCGGGATGCTGGCCGCGCTCGCTGACCACGGTGTGGACCTGATAGCGGCGGACCTGGTGGTCGGCACGTCGGCGGGATCGGTGGTCGGGGTTGACATGCGTTCTGGTCTGCCGTTGGCCGAGTTTTACCGGATCCAGTGCTCGCCGGTGCAGCCGGGGGAGGCCTTCGCCAAAATGGGGCGCGGAGTGATGATCAAGTACGCCAGGGCGGTCGTGTTCACCAGGGATCCGGTCAAGGCCGGCCGGCGGATCGGGTCGGTCGCGCTGAAGGCCAGGACGGAGTCGGAGGAGTCCAGGCGCAAGGTCTTCGAGACGCGCATCCCCATCTTCGACTGGCCCGCCGCGAAGCTGCAGATCACCGCCGTCGACGCGGCCACCGGCGCGTTCACCGTGTTCGACGCGGACAGCGGGGTCAGCTTGATCGACGCCGTCGGTGCCAGTTGCGCCGTGCCCGGCATCTGGCCGCCGGTGACTATCGACGGCAAGCGTTATATCGACGGCGGCATGCGGTCGGCCACCAACGCCGATCTTGCGGCCGGTTACCGGAGGGTGCTGATCATCGCCCCGCTGACTCAGGGGTTCGGGCCGATCGCCAGCGTCGCTACCCAGATTCAGCAGCTCACGGCCCAAGGATCCGAGGTGATCTTGATCAAGCCGGACAAGGCCGCGCTGCTGGCGATCGGGAAAAACGTACTTGATCCGGCCAACCGCCCCGGTGCGGCCGAGGCTGGCTACGAGCAGGGGGTCGCCGAGGCGTCAGCCGTGGCTGCACTCTGGTCGACCGTGGCCAAGGACGCGCCAGCCAAGGATGCGCCAGCCAAGGACGAGCCGGTCGAGGACCAGGCCTCCGCCGACCTGTAAGCGATAAGACGGCAAACAGCGAGCTCGGCCCGGCGGGAGGACGGGCCAGGCTCGCTGCTGGCTCAGGTTGCTGACAGAGTTCGACTCTGGCGGTCAGACCGCGTACTCGAGCAGGGGCTGGGCCCGGCTCGGGTGCCGCAGCTTCGACAGCGACTGCTTCTCCAGCTGCCGGATGCGCTCCCTGGTCAGGCCGAGGGCCTTGCCGATCTCATCGAGCGTGTGCGGGTTGCCGTCGTACAGGCCGAACCGCATCGCCATGATCGTCGCCTCACGCGGGGTGAGCGCGTCCAGCGCGTGCCGGAGCTGGTCGGCCATCAGCTGCCGGTCCACCAGCTCGGACGCCTCCGGTGCGTCGACATCCTCGATCAGGTCGCCGATCGAGGTCTCGCCGTCCTCGCCGATGGTCGAGTCGAGGCTGATCGGCTGGCGGCTGGTCCGCAGCAGTTCCTCGATCTGGTCGGGAGTGCGGTCCAGCTCGACCGCCAGCTCCTCAGGGGTCGGCTCGCGGCCGAGGCGCTGGTGCATGTCGCGCTCGACCCGGCTGAGCTTGCTCAGCATCTCGAGCACATGGACGGGCAGCCGGATGGTGCGCGCCGAGTCGGCGAAGCCGCGCTGGATCGCCTGCCGGATCCACCACATCGCGTAGGTCGAGAACTTGTAGCCCTTGCTGTAGTCGAACTTCTCGACCGCACGGATCAGGCCGAGGTTGCCCTCCTGCACGACATCGAGTAGAGACAGCCCCCGGTCGCTGTACTTCTTGGCTACCGAGACCACGAGCCGCAGGTTGGCCTCGAGCATGTGCGCCTTGGCCTTGCGGCCGTCCTGCGCCACGTCTTCGAGATCGGCGATCAGCGCGGCCGGCAGATCGGCCTCGGTCTCCAGCTTGTGCTCGGCGAACAGGCCAGCCTCGATCCGCTTGGCCAGGTTCACCTCCTGCTCGGCGGTCAGCAGGCTGGTGCGGCCGATCGACTTCAGGTACGTGTGGACCGAGTCACCCATGACCGAGGTCTGGTCATCAAGGTCGACCTCAGCCTCGTTCGGAACCTCGTCATCGGCGGCAACCGTCAGCTTCGTGGCGGTCCGGCGACGGCGGCTCGAATCCGGACCGGTCGCAACCGTGTTGCTGCCGCTCCGCTCGTCAGAAGCCTGATCGTCGCTGTCGTCATCGTCATCCTGCTGGTCGGTCGCCCCGGCCCGAGCGTCGTTGGCCAGCAGCGCATTCAGGTCACCGTCGTCTAGTTCGCTGGCGTCGTCCACCTCAACGTCGTCCAGCTCGACCTCGGTGAGCTCGGCCTGGGCTTGAGTCACTTCGGCATGCTCCACTTCGGAAAGATCAGGGTTCGGATGCCCGCGCCGGGATGCGGACTGGTCGTCACGGCTCTTGGTGAGCGCGCTTGCAGTCCCTGGCATGTGACACCCTCCGTTCAAATGCGCATCGGCTCGCGCAGATCGCATGCCCGCGGACAGTATCCAAGATTTGCGGCACTTGGTATCCTGCAGTGCGGGCGATATGTATAACGCGCGACGGCCCCGATTGTTTCCCGCGCGCCGGTAGCGTGCCCGAGAAACTTTCCGGCTGCTTGGTATTTCTCGCATCCCCGCCGTCCCGCTGGTTCCAGATCGTTGCCCCGCTACCTACTGAACGCCTTGACGCGCCGCAATCATCCGTACTGCCAGCCGATCAGGCTTTCCTGAGGTCAGCATCGGGATCTCAGGCACGAATACCGCCGCCCTCGGTGCCGCGTAGCGCGGCAACGTGGCCGCGACCGCGGCCCGCAAGTCGGCTAGCTTCGGCAGCGCGGATTCATCCGCCGGCACGATGACGGCGGTGACCCGTTCACCCCACTGCGGATCAGGGACTCCGACCACGACCGCGTCCTTAACAGAAGGACAGTCCCGCAGAGCCTGCTCGACCAGGCCGGGCACGACCTTCTCCCCGCCGGAGTTGATCACGTCGTCGGCGCGGCCGTGCAGCACCAGCCGGCCGTCGGCGTCCAGTCCGCCGAGATCCGAGGTCACGAACCAGCCGTCAGCCAGGCACTGGCTGGTCAGCTCAGGCGCAGCACGGTACCGGGAGAACAGCACGGGCCCGCTGATCCGGATCCGCCCGTCCGGCCCGCTAGCCAGACGCACCCCGTCGAGCGGCGTGCCGTTGTAGACGCAGCCGCCGCAGGTCTCGGTCATCCCGTACGTGGTGACAACCCGAGCCCCGGCCGCCGCCGCCTGCGCCAGCAGCCCGGGAGCAACCGCCGCGCCACCCAGCAGGATCGCGCGGAACCGGCTCACCGGCGCTCCGGCCGCCAGCAGTCGCTGCAGCTGAGTCGGTACCAGCGAGACGTAGTCACAGTCAGCCGAGCCCGCCAGGTCGGCGTCGATCCGGTCGACGACCAGCGGCTCGGTGCCAGCCACCAGCGAGCGAACCAGGACCCCGAGCCCGGAAATGTGGTGCGTGGGCAGGCAGCACAGCCAGCGGCTGCCCGCCGTGCCCGCCCTGCCCGCTGCACCCAGCCCGTCAGGACCGGCCCCGAGCCGGGTCAGCGAGAACCGGGCCGAGGCGAGCATCGCATCGGCGGACAGCTCCGCGCCCTTGGGCACTCCGGTCGACCCCGAGGTGGCCAGCACGACCGCCACGTCGTCGCCGACGCCTGGAGCAGGACCCCCGCCGGCTCCAGGTAGTGCCAGCGGTTTCGTACCCTCGGTAGTGACAATGGCATTTGGTGCGAACGCGGCTAGCAATTCGGTGAGCCTGGCCTGGGGCAGGCCCGGGTCGAGCGGCAGAATGGCTGGCCCGCTACCATCGAGCGCCGCCGAGAGCATACTGAGCAGTCGCTCAGGCGAACCGTGCGAGCCGTGCGAGCCGCGATTTTGGCCGGGGGCACTCCCGGACTCTCCGTGGAGCAGGACCGCGTGCAGTGGCCTGGAAGTCACGGTCGTAAGGTTAATCGGCGGATTCTGGCACCCTTCCAGAGGGGGAATAGTGATCGACTGGCAGGCGTCTGGACCGGCTCCTGGGCAGGAGTACACCGACATCATTTACGAGACGGCCGAAGGCATCGCGAAGATCACGATCAACCGGCCAGAAGTGCGCAACGCGTTCCGGCCGACGACGCTGTTCGAGCTGGCGCACGCGTTCAACGTGGCCAGAGATGACGCGGAGATCGGCGTGATCATCTTGACCGGGACGGGGGATAAGGCGTTCTGCTCCGGCGGCGACCAGAAGATCAGGGGCGATGACGGGTATGTCGATGATCATGGCGTAGGCCGTCTGAACGTACTCGACCTGCAGGTCCAGATCCGCCGGACGCCGAAGCCGGTGATCGCGATGGTCGCCGGGTACGCGGTCGGCGGGGGGCACGTGCTGCACGTCTGCTGCGATCTCACGATCGCGGCCGATAACGCGATCTTCGGCCAGACCGGCCCCAAAGTCGGCTCGTTCGACGGCGGCTACGGTTCCTGGCTGCTGGCCGCCACGGTCGGCCTGAAGAAGGCCAGAGAGATCTGGTACCTGTGCAGGCAGTACAACGCGCACGAGGCCAGGGAGATGGGCCTGGTCAACACCGTCGTGCCGCTCGCGGACCTGGAGAAGGAAACAGTGTCGTGGGCGCGTGAGATGCTGACGAAGTCGCCGCTGGCGCTGCGGATGCTGAAGGGCTCGCTGAACGCGTTCACCGACGGTGCGGCCGGCATGCAGCAGTTCGCCGGTGACGCGACCCTGCTCTACTACATGAGCGAGGAGGCGCAGGAGGGCAGGGACGCTTACGTCGAGAAGCGGACCCCGGACTTCGCCCGGTTCCCGCGCCGCCCGTGACCGAGCCTGAGCCGGGCCCCGGCCCGGGCGAGGACGACGACCCGGGCTCGGTTTGCGCGCCGGCACCGACTGGCCGGGCGTCGGCACCGACTGGCCGCGCGCCGGCACCGACTGGCCGCGCGCCGGCGTTGACTGGCCGCGCGCCGGCGTTGGCTGGCCGCGAAGCGGCACTGACTGGCCGGGAGGCGGCGGGGGCGCTGGCTGAAATGCTGCCGACGCTGCGGGCTTACGCGATCCCGCTGCGGAACCGCTTCCGCGGGATCACCGTGCGCGAAGGCGCGCTGATTCGCGGGCCGGCCGGGTGGGGCGAGTTCAGCCCGTTCGCCGAGTACGGCCCGGCCGAGAGCGCGCGGTGGCTGGCCAGCGCGATCGAGGCGGCCGTGCTCGGCTGGCCCGAGCCGGTCAGGACCAGCGTGGGCGTGAACGTCACAGTGCCCGCGGTCGGGCCCGAGCTGGCTTACAAGATCGTGTCCGGCTCTGGTTGCCGCACGGCGAAGGTCAAGGTGGCCGAGCCTGGTCAGGCCGAAGCCGACGACCTCGATCGCGTCGCCGCCGTGCGGGACGCGATCGGCCCCGACGGCCGGATCAGGGTCGACGCCAACGGCGGCTGGTCGGTCGACCAGGCCGCGCGCATGCTCGCCAAACTGGCCGGCTACGGCCTGGAGTACGCCGAGCAGCCGTGCGCGAGCCTGGACGAGCTCGCCGCGCTACGGCGGCGCATCGACGTGCCGCTGGCCGCCGACGAGTCGATTCGCAAGGCCTGCGACCCGCTCGCGGTCCGCGCGGCCGGCGCCGCCGACATCGTCGTGCTCAAGGTCGCGCCGCTCGGCGGCGTGCGGCCGGCGCTGGCGGTCGCGCAGAGCTGCGGCCTGCCGGTCGTCGTGTCCAGCGCGGTCGAGACCTCGGTCGGCCTGGCCGCCGGGGTCGCGCTCGCGGCCGCGCTGCCCGAACTGCGCTTCGACTGCGGTCTGGCCACCATGAGCCTGCTCGCCGGCGATATCACCGCCGATCCGCTGGCTGAGGCAGGCGGAAAACTGCCCGTCCGTTCCGTCGATATTGACGGTGAACAAATCGCTCGGTGGGAATCCGATCCGCAACCATGGCGAGCCCGGGCACTAGCTGCCTCTGAGTACTTGTGAGGGCTCTCGGTAAGCCGTCCCACGAGACGGCCGGCGTGCGCTCGTGACCGATCATCACCCCAATCCTTCGACGGCGCTGGCCACCGTGGTGATCGACGAGCTGATCCGGTGCGGTTTGCGGGAGGTGGTGCTGTCGCCTGGGTCGCGGAGCGCGCCGCTGGCGATGGAGTTCTTCCGGCGGGCTGAGCTTGGCGACTTGCGGCTGAGCGTCCGCATCGACGAGCGCAGCACCGCCTTCCTCGCCCTCGGCCTGGCCAAGACGAGCCGGGCGCCGGTCGCGATCGTGTGCACCTCGGGGACCGCGGCCGCGCACTTTCACGCGGCGGTGATCGAAGCGGACGAGTCCGGCGTGCCGCTCCTGGTGCTAACCGCCGACCGGCCGCCCGAACTGCGCGGCACCGGGGCGAACCAGACGATCGATCAGCTGAAGCTGTACGGGTCGGCGGTGCGCTGGTTCTGCGAGGTCGGCGTGGCCGAGGATGGGGCGCTGTACTCGCCAGGGGGGACGACCCCCCGGAACCCCCCGAAGGGCTCGCCCGGGCGGGGGGCGGGGGGCGTAGCGGGCGGGACCCCGCAGATCCCCCCGCAGACCGGGTACTGGCGGTCGATGGCGGCGCGGGCGTGGGGACTGGCCTCTGGAGACGCGGGCGGGGTGGCCGGGCCTGTGCACCTCAACCTGGCGCTGCGCGATCCGCTGGTGCCGACGGTGCTGGCCCGGGATGAGGGAGGGCGGCGTAGCGGGCGGGACCCCCTGCGGGCCGCCGATGGCCAGGACGCCGAGACCGACGCTAGGCCCGGCAGCACCGTGCCGGCCGGTGCCGTGCTGGGCAGCACCGGGCCGGGCGGTGCCGCGCTGGGCGGCCGGGCTGACGGCGGGCCGTGGACCAGGTTCGGCCCGGTCGCCAGGATCGACTGGACCGAGCGCGGGCTGATCGTGTGCGGCGACGGCGACTACGACCCAGGGCCGCTGCTTGAGCTGGCCGAAGCGGCGTCCTGGCCGGTGCTCGCCGAGCCGTCGTCGAACGCCAGGGTGGGCAAACGGGCGCTGTCGGCCTATCAGTACCTGATCGGCGACGCCGGCTTCATGTCCGCGCACCGGCCCGAGGTGATCGTCTCGGCCGGGCGGCCTGGACTGTCCAGAGGGCAGCTGGCTTTGCTGCGAGGCGATTCGACAAGGCACGTCGTGCTCGCGGTCGGCCCGGGCCGGTGGTCGGACCCGGCCCGCACGGCGACCGACGTGACGAGCGCCGTCGAGCTGGCCGGTGGACCGGCTTCCAGAGGCGGCCCTGGGGGCTCCGGTGAGTCCCGCCCGCTACGCCCCCCGCCCGTCACCCGGGTTAGCCTGCCGGGGGGTTCCGTGGGGTCGTCCTCCCGGGCTAGCACTGCCTGGCTGGAGAGCTGGCTTGGCGCCGACGCCGCCGTCCGTACGGCTGTTGACCAGGCGCTCGACGCTGACGGTGAGCTGAGCGAGCCCCGGCTGGCCCGGGATCTGGCGGCGTTGCTGCCGGACGGTGCGCTGCTGTGGGCGGCGTCGAGCCTGCCGATCAGGGACCTGGATTCGCATCTTCGACCGCGTTCTGGGCTGCGGATCCTGGCCAGCAGGGGAGCGAGCGGCATCGACGGTCTGGTGTCCAGCGCGACCGGGGCTGCGCTCGCGCACCAGGCCGCTGGCGGCGGCCCGGCGGTGGCCCTGCTCGGCGATCTGGCGGTGGTGCATGATGCGCCGGGGCTGATGTCGGGCCCGGAAGAACCCAGGCCCCAGCTGTGCCTGGTCGTGGTCAACAACGACGGTGGGGGGATCTTCTCCCAGCTTGAGCCGGCTGCGTTCCCGGGCCCGTTCGAGCGGGTCTTCGGCACCCCGCACGGGACTGACCTGCGAAAACTGGCCGAAGCCGCCGCAATGCGTTATGCCAAAATAAATTCAGCAGCCGACCTCGCTGAGATCGCGCTGGCCGACGGACTGACGCTCGCCGAGTTCACAAGCGAACGCCCGAGCCAGACCGCTTTGCGAGCGGCGCTGACCCGGGCGGCCGAAGGAGCCCTTAGAAAGTATCGCTAGCTGATCCGCACTCGCGGGTCGAGCAGCGCGTAGGACGCGTCGACGATGATGTTCGCCGCGACCACGAACGCCGCGGCGAGCAGCACCAAGCCGATCACCACGGGCTGGTCGCCCGACGGGATCGCCTGCACGATCTGGTAGCCGAGCCCGTGCAGGCCGAACACCTGCTCGACGACGAGCACGCCGCCGAGCAGCGCGCCGACGTCGATGCCGAGCTGGGAGACGACCGGGGTCATGGCCGAGCGGACCGCGTGCCGGTACAGCACCCGGCGCTCGGACAGTCCCTTGGACCGGGCGGTCCTGATGTAGTCCTCACCGAGGGTGTCGAGCAGGGATCCTCTGGACAGCCGGGTATAGACGGCTGCCTGGACGATCGCCAGCGTGATCCACGGCAGGATCATGGTGCCCAGCCACGGCCCGATCCCTTGGGTGATCGGGGCGTAGCCGGTCTGGATGAAGCTGATGCCGTGCTGGTTGAGCTGCACGAACACGAAGATGATGAGCAGTTCGCCGACTACGAAGGTAGGGGCGGACACGCCCGCCAGCACGCCGAGCGTGGCGAACCGGTCAAACAGGCTGCGGGCGCGGGTGGCGGACAGGATGCCGACCGCCAGGCCGGCGATCAGCCAGAGCAGCACGCCTCCGACGACCACTGAGACTGTGACCGGCAGGTCCTGCTTGATGATCGTGGTGACCGCCTGCTGGGTCAGGAAGGACTGGCCCAGGTTGCCTTTGACTAGTTTGTGCAGGAAGGTCAGGTACTGCGCGAACAGCGGGCGGTCAAGGCCGTAGTACTTGGTGACCGCGGCAAGTACCCCGGGTGTGGCGGCCCGCCCGGCCAGGTTGCGAGCTACCACCTGCACTGGGACCGCGGCGAAGAACAGGAAGAACGTTCCGGTCGCGACGAGCCACAGAACCAGTATGCCGGTGATGATTCGCCGGATGAGGAATCGCACCATATTCATGGATCAGCCCTCCCCGGCTGAAAGCGGGCTTTCGTCGGTCAGGTCGCCCTCCTGGCCGACCAGGATCGCCTGGTCGAGGTCCAAGCCGCCGTTGTTCTTGCCCTGGGCCTTGCGGCGCTTGCGCTGGCTGGTCTTGCTGCCGGCGAACAAGCGCTCGGTCCTCGGGTCGATCGCGTCCCTGATGCCGTCACCGAGCAGGTTGAACGCCAGCGTGGTGATCAGCAGCGCGAGCGCAGGGAAGACGACGTACCACCAGGAGGTGTTGTAGAAGTTCTGCGCCTCGGACAGGATGTTGCCCCAGCTGGGCGCCGGCTCGGGGATCCCGATTCCGAGGAACGACAGCGTGGCCTCGAAGGTCACCGCGGCCGGGATGTACAGCGTGGAGAGTACGAGGACCGGGCCGAGCAGGTTCGGCAGGATGTCGATGAACATGATCCGTCCCGGGCCTGCCCCGAGCGATCTGGCCGCCTCGACGTATTCCTTCTCTTTCAGCGACAGCGTCTGGCCGCGGACGATGCGGGAGATGCCAGCCCAGGAGAAGAAGGTGATCACCCCGATCACGATGCCCAGGTTCGGGTGGAACACCGAGGCGAGCGCGAGGGCGAGGATGATGAACGGGAAGGCCAGCGCCGCGTCGAAGAACCGGGCCAGGATGGCGTCGACGATACCGCCGAAGTACCCGGCGACGAGGCCGAGCGAGACTCCGAAGATCACCGCCAGCGAGGTCGTCAGCAGGCCGACGAACAGCGAGATGCGCGCCCCGTAGGCGATCCGCACCAGCAGGTCGCGACCGATCTGGTCGGTGCCCAGGATAAAGCCGTGGACGCCGGGCCCGACCGGGAGTCCGGACGTGTCTTCGCCCCTCAACGTGTAGGCCTGGTCGACCGGGTGGCCGGTGAGCTGCGCGATCAGCGGCGCGGCGAGCGCGAACGCGATCATGAGGAAGATCACGATGACCGAGGCCACCGCCACCTTGTCGCTGCGGAGGCGCCGCCAGGTCAGCTGCCACTGACTACGGCCCTCAATTGCTATTGCCGGGGCATTCTCGACCGATGCCGCCTGAAACTGAAGTTCGGTAACGCTCATCGCTGCTCCCTCCGATCCACCCTGGCCAGGAGCTCGCCCGTCTCGACGGGGAAGTGGCACGCGGTCAGGTGAGTGGCTGGGTCGCCCGCTTTGGATTCGAGTGCGGGCTCGTCGGTGCCGCAGCGGTCCTGCGCTTTGGGGCACCGTGGATGGAATCTGCATCCGGAAGGCGGGTTAATCGGCGATGGCACGTCGCCGGTCAGGATGATCCGCTGCCGGGCGGCGGCGGCGTCGGGGTCAGCAGCTGGCGCCGCCGACAGCAGTGCGGCGGAGTAGGGGTGCCTGGGCGTTTCGTAAACCTGGTCATCTGGACCAAATTCGGCGACCCGGCCCAGGTACATGACGGTGACCGCGTTGCTCACGTGCCTGACAACTTCCAGGTCGTGGGCGATAAACAGGTAGGACAGGCCGAAGTCGTCCTGCAGGTCGGCGAGCAGGTTGAGCACCTGTGCCTGGATGGACACGTCGAGCGCGGAGACCGGCTCGTCACAGATGATCAGCTTCGGACGGAGCGCGAGCGCACGGGCAACGCCGATCCGCTGGCGCTGGCCGCCGGAGAATTCGGCCGGGAACCGGTTGAAGTGCTCGGGGTTCAGGCCGACGCGCTCCATCAGGTCCTGAACCGCGCGCTTGCGCTGGGGGCCGGTGGCGGTCTTGTGGACGGCGAACGGCTCGCCGATGATCGACCCGACCCGGCGCCGCGGGTTCAGCGAGCCGTACGGGTCCTGGAAGATCATCTGGATCTCCCGGCGGTACGGCTGCATCTGGCCGCGGCTCAGGTTCGTGATGTCGTTGCCCTCGAACCAGACCTTGCCCGAGGTGATCGGGATCAGGCCGGCGATGCAGCGGGCCAGCGTGGACTTGCCGCAGCCAGTCTCGCCGACCAGGCCAAGCGTCTGGCCGCGCTTGACCGTCAGCGAGACCCCGTCGACCGCCTGGACGTAGGACACGGTGCGGCCCAGCATGCCGTTGCCCTTGACCGGGAAGTGCTTGACCAGGTTGTCCACCCGGACCAGGGTGTCGTCGGAGAAGTCCGGCGGGGAGTCTACTGCGTTACCTGTCAGCGAATCGGTCATGCGATCACGCTTCCTTCTGACTCTGGTGCCGCCGCGATCGCCTCCGCGACCTTCACCGAAGCGCCGGACCGGCCCAGCTCGACGGTGTGCCTGCGAAGCTGTTCGACCTGCTCGGTGAGCCCGATGGCGGCGGCGGGCAGGAAGCAGGCTGACCGGTGCTCGCCGGCGTCGCCAACTGGGATCAGGTTGGGTTGTTCGCCAAGGCAGCGGTCCATGACGTAGGCGCACCTGGGATGGAACGCGCAGCCGCTCGGGAGGTTGATCAGGCTGGGCGGCTGGCCGGTGATCGGCTTGAGCCGCTCGCCGGCCGCGGAGCTGTGCGGGATCGACTCGAGCAGCCCCTTGGTGTACGGGTGGTGCGGCTGGTAGAAGATGTCGCGCTTCGTGGCCTTCTCGGCGGCCCGGCCCGCGTACATGACCATCACGTTGTCGGCGATGTCGGCGACAACGCCCAGGTCGTGGGTGATCATCAGCAGGGCGGTGTCCGACTCCTGCTGCAGCCGCAGCAGGAGGTCGAGGATCTGGGCCTGGACGGTGGCGTCCAGCGCCGTGGTCGGCTCGTCGGCGATGATCAGCTTGGGACTCAGCGAGATCGCCATCGCGATCATCGCCCGCTGGCGCATGCCGCCGGAGAACTGGTGCGGATAGTCGTTGACGCGCTCGCGCGGGCGCGGTATGCCGACGTGGCCGAGCAATTCGACCGCGCGGTCGAGCGCCTGGCTCTTGCTGATCGACTTGTCGTGCGCTCTGATCATCTCGGTGATCTGCCACCCGATCTTGTACAGCGGGTGCAGGCTGGTGAGAGGATCCTGGAAGATCACGGCGATTTCCTTGCCGCGGATCTTCTGCATCTGCCTTGTGCCGAGGCCGACGAGGTTGACCCCGTCGAACATGGCCTTGCCCGAGATCTGCCCGCCTGGGGTGAGGCCGAGCAGGCTTTGGGTGAGAACTGTCTTACCGCTGCCGGATTCGCCCACGATCCCGAGCGTCCGGCCGCGTTCTACGTTGAATGACACGCCGCGGACGGCCTGTACAACGCCGTCAGCTGTCGGGAAACTGACCCGCAGGTCGGTCACCTCGAGCAGGCTCATAGTCCCTCCACAGGTCGACCGCCGCGAAAGAGCGAGCTTCTGTAGGTTTTTTGGGCAGCTCAAATAGAGCGAGCTGGATGATTTCGATGATAACTGAGGGTGTGCGTTTCATACTCGTGGGTCCGGCCAGGCATATACCTCACATACCCGGCCGGACCCACGGTTGTCTAGCTATTCAGTTAGGGCTTGTTCGGGTTGAGCCAGACATTGGTGATGTCGGGTCCGCCGATGTTGGGCACGTAGATGATCGCCGTGGATCCGGCGTTCTGCACCCGGGCGCTTGAGTAGAACGGCGCCTGGCCGTCAGCAAGCGGCACGATGACCGCGTTCTGCATGACGTTCTCGTCGGCCTGGTGCCACAGCGATGCGGCCTGGGAAAGGCTGGGAGCGGCCTCGGCCTGGTTGATCAGGCCGTCCAGGGTCTTGCTGCTGTAGCAGCCGTAGTTGTTGGTGTTGGGGACACAGCGGGTCTGGAACAGCGGCGCGATGATCGTGCGGCCGTTGTTGCCGAACCAGTCCGGGATCCAGCCTGGCTGGCCGAGGTCCCAGGTGCCCGGCTTGTTGTTGACCGGGCTGTTGCCGAGGTCAACGAAGAAGCTGGAACCGGGCTCCGGCTTGCCGACCAGGTTGACGCCACACGGCTTCAGGCTGGCCTGGATGGCCGCGAAGATCCTGGTGTTAACGCTGTCGTTGGCGTACAGGTAGGTCAGCGAGACACCCTTCGGGAAGCCGGCCTTGGTGAGGTCAGCCTTGCACTTGGCGGTGTCACCTGAACCATTGTGGTCCGGGTACAGGTTGTAGTTCTGGTAGCCGACGTTGCCCGGCGGAATCGCGGTGCTGATGATCTTCGCCACAACCGGCCCGCCCTCGGCCCTCTGGACGGCGACCTTGTCGAGGCCGTACTCAATCGCCTGCCTGACCAGCAGGTTGCCGGCGGCGTGGTTCGAGTTCGGGCTGCGCAGGTTGAACACCACGTAAGGAAGCGTGGAAGCCCAGGGCCAGGTCTTGTACTTCGGGTCGTGATCGGCGATCAGGCCGGGGATGGCGGTCGGCTCGACCGCGGTGTCATCGACCATGTCATAGGTGCCAGTCTTGCCAGCCTGCATGTCAGCGAGCTGGGTCTGGGCCGAGGTGACGCCGATGGTCAGCGTGATCTCGTTGACGTACTGGTGCCGGTTCGGGTCCGTCGACTGCTTCCAGGCCGGGTTCTTGTTCAGCACCATCGACTTACCCGGCGTGTACGAGGTGATCTGGTACGGGCCGTCGGAGATGGTGTGCTGGTCCAGCTGGAGGCTGTTCGGCAGGTAGTTGTCGTACTCAACCGGACGGGCCGAGGTGAACGGCATCGCGAGCATGTAGATGAAGTCGGCCGCAGGCTCGATCAGGTGGAACTGCAGCTCGGAAGAGTTCACCGCGTCGATACCCGGGATGTTGTGCGTGTTCTGGAACCCGGTGATGTTCGCTGGCGTGATCGCGTGCTTCTTGGTGTTCGCGAAGTACGCCGCTTCCTCGTTGCAGTACGCCGTCAGGCCCTTGATCGTGGCGCTGTAGTAGCCCAGGTTGCCGACGTAGCCGCCGGGCGCCGGGTTGCAGAATGCCTTGAACTCGCGCAGGAAGTCATCCGCGGTGACCTGACGGGCCGGGCTGGTGTTCCAGTCCACGCCCGACTTGATGTGGAACGTGTAGGTCAGGCCCTTGTCGGTAATCCCGCCGTTGGTCGCGGTCGGAACCTCGGTCGCGATGTCGGCGACCGGCGTGGTGGTCTTCTTCCAACCCGGCGAGGTAAGCGTCGGGTCATACGCGGTGGGGTAGGTCAGGAGCTGCCTGGCGTAGGCGCGCTCCATGATGTAGTCGGCCGTGTAGTACGCCGGCACGGTGTCAATGTGGTCAGGCCCAGCAGCGGCAACTAGCCTGAGCGTTCCGCCAAGCACGGGCTTGTTGCTATTGCCGTTGCTTGACGGTCCGCTGCTACCTGACGAACTGCTGCAGGCGGCCAGCCCGGCAGCTGCCAGGCTAGCGATCGCCATGACGGCAATTCGCTGGGAACGACGTGTCATGAGCAGACTCCTTCTAGCCTGGCACAGGCGCGCGCAGGCGTATCCGTGGTCACCTTCCGTGAGTACACGGGATTGCGGCACCCTGTCTACCCGGCTACAGCAAGCGGTCGCGAGCATTTACGCAACCGCAATCACCCCGTGACCATCGAAATCACTCTGTGACCATAGCCGCGATCCGCCCCTGAACCAGCTTCCCGGCGCCACTGCACGAAGGCGCCCCCGGCTAGCCCTCGAGGGCGTACCGCATTGGCCAGAACTTGCTCTGCGCCTCGGCTAGCTCGGCCGCGGGATCGGAGCCGGCGACGATCCCGCAGCCCGCGATCAGGCGGGCCTGACGGCCGGAAATTTCGCCGCATCGCAGCGCGATTCCCCACTCTCCGTCACCTTTGGCGTCGACCCACCCGACCGGGCCGCTCCACCGGGCCCGGTCCATGCACTCGAGCTCCCTGATGAGTTCCATCGCGGTCTCTCTGGGGGCACCGCAGACCGCGGCGGTGGGCTGGACGGCCGCTGTCAGGGCCAGCGCTGATTGAGTGGCGGCCTCGCCGTCGGCGAGCACGCCGTGCACCCAGGTGCTCAGGTGCTGTACGTTCGCGTACCGCAGCAGGCTCGGCTCGGCGTCGATCCGCAGGTCGGCGCAGAGCGGCGCGAGCGCGGCGCGCACGTCGGCCACGCCGTACTGATGCTCTTCCTGGTTCTTGGCCGAGGCGAGCAATTGCTCGCCGAGCGCTCGGTCCTGCTCTGGTGTCGAGCCCCTGGGCGCGGTCCCGGCCAGCACCAGCGAGTACAGCTCCCGCCCGGTCCGCCGGATGTAGAGCTCGGGAGTCGCGCCGAGCAGGCCGCCGCAGCAGAACGTGTAGCAGTCGGGATACCGCTCGGCCAGCCGGCTAAGCAGTACCCGGGTGTCGATGTCCTGCGCCGCGGTCGCGTACTGCTCGAAGGCGAGCACGACCTTTTCCAGCTCGCCCGCCTTGATCGCCTGGACCGCGGTGGCGACGGCGCGTTCCCAGGCCGGGGGAGTGAGGCTGCCGTCAGACCAGCGCAGGCCGGTTGGCGGCACCAGCGGGGCCGGGACCGGCAGTTCGGGCATTTCGAGCTGACCGGTGCGCGGATCTTGCTGGCCGGCGCCTTCCGGTAGCGACTGGATCGTCGTCAGCCAGGCCTGGCCGTCCCGGCGGCCGACCACGATGCGGGGGATCACCAGCAACGAGCCGTCGGACGCCGGATCGAAGGTGAAGCTGCCGAACGCGACCGGGCCGGAGCCGGGGACGCCGACCTCGTCGCTGACCAGCGCGCTGTCGAACAGTTCGCGCAGCCATTTCTCTCCGGCCGCGAACCGGTCGTGCCCGGCGGTCAGCGTCACCTTCGCGACTGTGCCCCAGCCGACGATGCCCTCGCCCCGCCGGACCCAGGCCAGCGCGGTGGCGGGCGGGGGGCGTAGCGGGCGGGAGCCCCTATCAACCCCCGCATTCGGGCCTGGCAGCGCGCCGATGAGGTCGCCTGGGTCGGGTATGGCCACGGTGCGGACAGCCAGGCGTCCGGGAGTCAGGCCATTGTTTTCGTCGTGCGCAGGTCCCACGCCAATCAACTGTACGTGCGAGCTTGTGCTTGTTTTCACACGGGATCTGGCCGCCCGCTGCCGGCTGGCTACCAGCAGGTTCTGGGCCTGTTACAGGAGGGTGAGCTGATCACCGGTAGCACTGGTGGGACTGGCTCCGGCAGCCGCGATCCGGCCGGTGTTCTTGGCCGTGCTGGCTTCTGCCTCCGAAGTGGCATTCGCGGCGGGCCTGATGCGACGGGCACGGTAAGGATCAGCCCGGCCAACCCGGTATTTGCGAGCCAGTTCCCCGACCGCGGCCGAGATCTGCTGCTGATAGTGCTTGGGTGCGTACGCGCCCGATCCGTACAACTGGCGGTACCGGCCGACCAGGTCCGGATGATTCTCGGCCAGCCAGGCCAGGTACCACTCGCGCGCGCCGGGGCGCAGATGCAGGACGATCGGGGTGACGCTGGCCGCGCCCGCCGCCGCGATCTGCCTGACCGTCCGGTCCAGCTGCTCAGGTGAATCGGACAGGTGCGGCAGCACCGGGCCCATCAGCACGCCGCACCGCAGCCCTCGTTTGGTGATCGCGGCGCACAGGTCGAGCCGTCGCTGCGGGCTCGGCGTTCCCGGCTCGACCGACGCGGACAGCCCGGCGTCGACGAAGCCGACCGAAACGTTGAGCCCGACGGTGGTGACCTGTGCCGCCTGCTCGAGCAGGTCAAGATCGCGCTGGATCAGCGTGCCCTTGGTAAGGATGGAGAACGGGTTGCCGGCCGCGGTCAGCGCCCGGATGATCCCCGGCATCAGCTGGTACCTGCCCTCGGCGCGCTGGTAAGGATCCACGTTGGTGCCCATCGCGATGTGCTCGCCCGCCCAGCGCGGCAGCGCGAGTTCCTTCCTGGCGAGCTCGGCCGCGTTGACCTTCACGATGATCTTCGAGTTGAAGTCGAGTCCGGTATCGAGATCGAGATAGGAGTGGGTGTTCCTGGCAAAGCAGTAGACGCAGGCATGGCCGCAGCCGCGGTAGGGATTGATGGTCGCCCGAAACGGCATCCGCGATTTATCAGGCACCTTGTTGATAATCGACCGGGCATGGACCTCGTAAAACGTCATCCCCCGGAAGCCGGGCGTATCGAATGTTCGCGCCACGGCATCCCGCCCGAACAGTGTCTCCTGAACCTGCTCCTGGGCCTGATCCTGGGCCTGCTCGCTGGATTTCAGCGCGTCCCATCGCATGATCCGCAACACTAGAACATATTTTCGAATCTTTCAACCAGGGTATGGTCGCGCTTAGTCTTGGTGATGGGTAGGTAAAAAATCTTCCAACTGGGGATAGTTAGGAGCAGTCCCGCCCGGATTGGCGGACTGCGGGACAGTGGCGGTGGAGGTGACCGATGGCGCTTCCGATGGATGAGCAGCGCATTCTCGAAGAGATGGAGCGCATGCTCGCCGCTGATGATCCGCGCCTGGCCGCCAAGCTCGCCGCGTTCGGCCAGCCGAGCGTCGTCCAGGTGCTCCGCACCCACCGCGCCAGGGCTGCGCTGTCGTTGTTCATGCTCGCCGTCATCGCCGCGGCGGCCGCCGTCATCTATCTGGTAATCGCGATCAGGAACAGCTCCGGCGGCCCGTCAGTGCAGCATAGGCAGCAGACCTCACAGCAAGCCAGCACCCGCCCGGAGCAGCAGACCGTGCCGCTGCTGACCCCGGTGCGCTGCATGGTCCAGATCGACCCGGGCGCCTGCGCCGCCTGGTCGCCCGTCGGCACCAGCGGAGCCCGGAGCGCGGGCGGCGTTCCCGGCGTCACCGGGACGCAGGGGGCCGGTGCCGGTCCGGCCGCGCATCCGGCGCCAGCTACGAAACCGTAGCCAAGCCGGGTGGGCAAGCATCTGTGCTGTCCGCCGGGCAGGCCGGGTCCTGACCTTGAGATCCGGCGAACTATTGTGCGGCTATGTCCTTGACGCAGAATTCCGCTGGCGGTGTCGTTCATCGGTTCGTCGATGTTGGCGGCTTCGACATGCACATCGCCGAGGCCGGCCCGGCGGCGGGCCAGCTTGTCGTGCTGCTGCATGGCTTTCCTGAGTGCTGGTACTCCTGGCGGCACCAGCTGACCGCGCTGGCCGCCGCCGGGTATCACGTGGTCGCGCCCGACCAGCGCGGCTACGCCCGCACCGGGCCGCAGGGCGGCCAGGACGACTACACGATGCTGCACTTGGTCGGCGACGTCATCGGGCTGATCGATGCGCTCGGTGCCGACCAGGCCGTGGTTGCCGGCCACGACTGGGGCGCTCCGGTGGCCTGGAGCACCGCGCTGCTGCGGCCCGACCGGGTCAAGGGCGTGATCGGGCTGAGCGTCGGCTACCTGCCGCGCGGAAGCACGCCGCCCGTCGAGACCCTGCGCGCCGTCTATACCGACGGCTTCTACATCTGCTATTTCCAGGCACCTGGAGTGGCCGACGCCGAGCTGAGCCGCGACCCGCGCGACACGTTCCGCCGGATGCTCGTCGCCGCCTCTGGCGACGGGACCGTCGGCGGCATCCCTGTAGTGCCCGAGGGCGGCGGATTCCTCGACCTGTGCCCGGAGCCAGCGCAGCTGCCCGACTGGCTGTCCGAGGAAGACATTGACGTATTCGTCGCCGAGTACGACCCGGCGGGCTTCACCGGCGGGCTCAACTGGTATCGCAACCTGGACCGGACCTGGGAGCTGACAGCGGCGTGGAAGCACGCGCGCATTACCGTGCCGGCCCTGTTCCTGGCCGGTGACCGGGACCTCGCGGTGGCGTTCTCCGGCGGCGAGGCGATGGTGGCCGGGCTGAAAGATGTCCTGCCGGCGCTGCGGGATGCCCGGCTGCTGCCCGGCTGCGGGCACTGGACTCAGCAGGAGCGCCCGGACGAGGTCAACGCGGCCATGCTGGACTTCATTGCGGGGCTTGACTAACTCAGCTCTGGTCGGCGGGCGCAGGAACGGCCAGAAGAGGTCAATGCGGCGATTCGCGAGTTCACCGCCGGGCTGGACTAGCCAGTCAGATCTGGCGACCGGGACGTTGTACACGGCGCTGGACCGGCTCACTGCTGAGGGCTCCGTGGAGCTGGTGAGCGAGGAGATCGTGAACGGCCGGGTGCGGCGCTCGTACGGGCTGACGCCGCCTGGTACCGCAGCGCTGCGGGCCGAGGCGGCGCGGATGGCGGAGTCGGCCCGGCTGGTGACGGACCGGGGCTCGCGGCTGAAGGCGGGCGGGCCGGCCCGGAAGGTGAGTCCGGCTTGACTCGGCTGGAGCGGCGCTGCCGTTGGCTGCTGCTCGCCTATCCGGCCTGGTACCGGCGCGGGCGGGGCGAGGAGATGCTCGGCACCTTGCTGGAGGCCAGCCCACCCGGCCGGAGATTGCCGTCCTTCCGCGACGCGCGGTCACTGATCGTCGGGGGTGCGCGCGCCCGCGGCTGGTTGTGGTTGGTGTCGATGCTGTGGGGTGGCGGCGGGAGCCGTCAACACCGGCTGTCTCTTTTACGTCACCACCGAGCCGTGGGCCGGGGATGGCCGGGGCTTCGGCCTTAGCGGGTGGGGAAGTTCCGGGGCGCTCCAGATTTTGATAGAATTGGATAACTGCCTACCGTTTGTGCCGCTTATTCTTGTGGTTGTCGGGTGCATCTGGCTGCGCGGCTGGCGGCCGCGCAACTGGCTCCGCGCGGTCGCGTGGGTGAGCGCGTGGATTGCGGGTAACGCTCTATTGGCGCTGGCCGATTTCTTGGGGCAATATCCGTTGCACGACTGCCCAAATACGAGTCCTTATCCGCAGTGCCCTGTTGGCCACGGTCCGGCCGTGGTGAGCTGGGGAGAGCTGGCGATCGGGGCCGCGTGGCTAGTGCTCGCGGGCCTGATGGCCTGGATCCTGGCCGTGCCACGCCGCCATTCGGACATAGCCGAGACAAGCATCGCTGGCCTTGGGGACTGACCTCGGGATAGACCGGCCTCTGGTCTGGAGGCGGAAAGCTCACGCAAATTTTTATTCATAAATTTGCGATTAAAGGTGGGCTCAGTCCAATTCTGGGAGCCGGGCGCGGGAGCGGGCCTCGTGCCACAGTTCGTCGTAGTAGCGGGCCGCCTGGCTGCGGGGCGCGGTAGCGGTGACCGGGGCTCGGTGCACCGACATCTGCTCGATCACCGACAGCGCCGGGATCGCGACGGCGGCCACGTCGTCCCGCTTGGCCGGCAGCTCTTCGGCGATTTCCCTGTGCAGCCGCTTGCGCCGGTCCAGCATCGAGAAGAACGCCAGGATCTCCGGCCGTCGCCGGCCGAAGTCCGCGATGAACTCGGTCAGCTGGTCGAGTGTCCTGACTGAGAGCGTGGTCGGGATCAGCGGCACGAGCAGCAGGTCGGCGGCGTGCAGGACGTTCTCCGAGAGCAGCGAGATGCTCGGCGGGCAGTCGAGTACGACCAGGTCGTACTCGCGTCGCAGCGGCGTCAGCAGGGTTCGGAGCCTGGTGGCCGACTTGCGCTCGCCATCTAGATGCAGGTCGAGATGCCGGTAGGTGAAGTCGGCCGGCAGCAGGTCGAGATTGTCGAAGTCGGTTGCCTTGATCGCCTCCTCCACCGGCCGCTTGCCGGCGATCAGTGCCTTGCCGCCGCCTTTGACCTTGGGCCTGACCCGGAACAAGAAGCTGGCGGCCGCTTGCGGGTCGAGGTCCCAGAGCAGTACCCGGTAGCCGTCGCGGGCGGCCAGGTAGGCGATGTTGACCGCGGTCGCCGTCTTGCCGACGCCGCCCTTGATGTTGTAAGCGGCGATGACTTTCATGCCGCCGGCCTGGTCAGCGCATCGATCCTGGCCCGGCTGCGCGGGCTGGCGAATTCGGTGAACCGGCCGGCGAACTCGGCCCGCGCCTTTCCCTGCCGGACGGCGAGGGTCGCGGCGATCTCGCCCATGGCGAGCAGGGTTTCAGCCGGCGCGGAGCGGGCGGCCATCATCTGGGTGGCGAACGCCCGCAATTCGGTGATCTGAACCTCGGTGTCCTGGAATTCGCCCAGGCAATCCTGCAGTGATTTCAGCTCGTTTACCGCCTGCCACTGCTCGGCCGGACCGTGCAGGGATGCGAACACCTCGAGCAGGTAGCGCAGTTCCTTGCAGCGCTTGCGCAAGTCATGCAGGTCCTGCGGGGGTGACGCCGGTCCGATCAAGCCGCCCGCGGCCAGCACCTGCTGGTGCTTCTTGCCCGTTCGGCGGGCGGCGAAGGGCCCGATCACCGGCTTGCGGCCGGGGTTGGCGGCGAGCTGATCGAGGTCATGCCGCCATGAGCTGGCCAGTGACTTGAACCTGACCGACCGCAGGCCCCTCGCGAGCTGCCGGTGGGCGACGGCCCGCTGCTGCTCAAGGTGCAGCCGGAACGGGCTCAGGTCATGCGGCGTCGCCGCGACCAGCCGGGTCGCCATCGACGGATAGCCGAGCAGATAGACGTCGAGGTCACGGGTCGGGGTGGTCAGGTCGGCTAGCCACTTGAACTCCGTGCGGTACTTGGCGATGAAGCCGGCTGGCAGCGCGGCCTGCGCGGTCTTCAGCACCGATCTGGTCCGGCGCACCGCGACCCGCAGGTCATGCAGGAACTCGGTGTCGACGTCACTGATCGTGCCGGGCAGGTTGACCTCGAAGGTGATGAACAGCCGCTGCAAGACCGTCGCCAGCGCCAGCACCACCGGCATCTCCGCGCTCAGCTGGACGTCGATCTTGCTGGTGTAGTCACCTGGCCGCCGGCCGACCGCGGCGAGCGCCGTCTCGAACGGCGACTGAGCCGCCGGTGCCACGCCCTGCGATTTCTCGAGCAGGTCGGCGAGCTTGGCCGCCTGCGCCTGGTAGCCGCGGAGCGGGATGACCGCGAGCCGGGCGTGCGGCTGGCCGTGCCGGGGGGAGGTGACGCTCATCTGGTCGACCGCGAGCACGGCGACCGTCTTGTCGTCGGAATTGAGCGCCCGCAGTTCGTACCGGACGCTGGTCGCCTTAGTCACCGGCAGCAGCGCGCGGACACCGACCACCGGAGCGAGCCGTTCTCGCAGCGCGCCGACCGGCAGGCCCTGCACCAGGCTCGGCCAGCGGATCGGCCGGCGGGCGAGTTGGCCGGATCCCTCGCCCGGGACGGACGGGTGACCGTTGCTGGCTGCTCGTCCGGTATTAGCCGGCGCGGTAAGTTCGGTCGCGACCAGTTCGCCATCGCGACCGGTCAGCACGAGTTCGCTGGTAGCGCGCCCGACCAGCAGTTCCAGGGTCAGCCCGGCCCGGAACAGCCGCCAGTCGAAGGTATCGAGCCAGGTCCGGCGCACCGTTGACGATTTGGTGGCGGCAGCCATGCTGAACCGCGGATCATCGATTCTCGGGACGTCTCCGTTCGCCCCGGGCGGATCGCCGAGCAGGACGAATTCGCGCACATCGGTCAGCAACGACGCATCCTCACAGCGATCGATACCAGAAGTTAGCCGCCAGTTTACCCGTTAGCAACTTCTGCTGCGGTCTTCACCTGAGTGACGTACCACGCTACGATTTTCGTGAAACCACTCAACCGGGGCATTGATTGTAGATCCTGTCAATTTATTTGTAAACGTTAGATGTTACTCAGGTAGCCCGCACGTAAAGGGACCATGATGAGGCGATCCGGCCGCCGCTCGTTTCCTGCCTCTCCGGCCGTACTGACCGTGTGCGCCGGGCTTCTTCTCGCCGTGTTGCCGCTCATCGCGCCCGCCTCTGCGGCCGGCGCTGCCGCTTCCCGCCCGGCACCGGCAGGGCACCCCGGCGAGAACTTGCTGCGCGACTCGGGCGCGCAGACCGGGGCGGCGAGTGTCCAGGGCTGGGACTCGGTCACGATTCCGGACTGGACCATCGTGCGCGGCCTGCCGACCGTCGTCCGGTACGGCACTGCGGGCTTTCCGGCGGCCTACGGATCGTTTCCGGCCGCTCGCGGGGGACAACTGTTCGCCGGCGGGCTCGGCGGCACGGCCGTGCTGCGGCAGGTCATCCAGCTAAGGCCGGCTGGCGGCCGGCTTGCCCCCGGTACCCGGTTCGCGCTGTCGGCGTGGCTCGGCGGCACCGGGTCGAGCCACGCCAGTCTCACGGTGCGGTTCAGGTCGGCTGCGGGCCGGGTTATCGGCACGGCGTCGATCGGGCCGGTGGGGCTGGTCGGCTCGCTCGGCCACCGGCGTCTCGCCCGACGGGCGAAGTCGGGGAGCGTGCCATCGGCTGCGGTCTCCGCCCAGATCGACCTGCGGCTGGCGACATCGCTGCGCGGAGCCGATGGCGGCAACAGTCCGTTCGTCGGCTACGACAAGGCGGTCGCGGACGCCCTGCGGTTCAGCGTCAGCGCGCCGGTGGCAATGCCGGCGCCGGTGCGGCCGCCGGCGGCCAGGGTGCCTAGATACCAGCATGTTTTCTTGTTCTATTTCGAGAACCAGGATTTCCGCTCGATCATCGGCAACACGAAGCAGGCGCCCTACCTGAATAGCCTGCTGCCCAAGGCCAGCCTGCTGACCAATTTGTACGCCGAAGCGCATCCGAGCGACGCTAACTACCTGGCCTTGGCCGGGGGCAGCGCGTTTGGCCTGGCGCCAACCGATCCGCTTGAGATAAACCCGCACTACACAATTCACGCGCCCGACATCGCGGATCTGATCACCGGCGCGCATAAGACCTGGAAAAGCTATCTCCAGAGCGCCAACGGGCCCTGCGATGACACCGTGCACAACCAGTACTGGGACGATGATCTGCCGTTCCTGTACTTCGCCGACATCCGGAACCGGCCGGCCTATTGCTCAGCGCACGTGCAGCCACTCGAAGCACTGCCGACCGACCTGGCCCGCGCGGCAACCACGCCGAATTTCGCCTGGATCGGCGCCGACGACTGCTTCGACATGGAGGGCTGCGGCATCCGGGCCGGAGACTCATTCCTGGCTAGTGAACTGCGCGCCATAGTCAGGTCCCCGGCCTGGCGGACCCAGCGCTCGCTGGCGATCATCACTTTCGACGAGGACAACTACGACGACCCGCATCCGCCGCAGCGAGTCCCAACGATCGTGCTCGCGTCGTCCGGCGTCCGGTCCGGCTACACCTCGACGGTCAGATACACGCACTACAGCCTGCTCAGGACGATCGAGGCGGCGCTCGGCCTGCGCACGCTGACCGCCAACGACCGGTACGCCCAGCCGGTCAACGACATATTCACCCGGGCCAGGTCGCACTGGCCCGCTGGGTCGGCTCCGCCGGCCGGGCGGACCAGCCGCGACCTCAGCCCGGCAGCGAGGTCTGCGCCACATCGGCTGGCCGGCGCGGTCCGCCCGGGCCCAGCCGGGACCGGGCGCGCCGAGGCTGGTTCGGACCGGGCTGGACCGGCGCGGACAGCTTCAGGCCGCGCCGGTCCTGGTCGGGTCGCGTTCGTGGCTAACTCACAGCCGGGCAGCGTGACGCCGGTGGACTTGCGCACGCATCGGGCCGGGAAGGCGATCAAGGTCGGTGCCGACCCGGTCGCGGTCGTAGCCGCGCCGGACGGGCGGACGGTCTACGTCGCCAGCGCGGGTGCCGGCACGGTGACGCCGATCAACGCGGTCACCCGGCGGGCCCGGCGGCCAATCCGAACCGGTGCCGACCCCCGGGCGATCGCGATCACACCCGACGGCCGCACGCTCTACGTCGCCAACAGCGGATCAGGTACCGTCACGCCGATCTCAACCCGGACCAACCGGGCCGGCCGCCCGATCCGGGTCGGCAAGAATCCGCGTGCGATCGTGATGGCCCCCGGCGGGAAGCTCGCGCTGGTGCTGGACTGGGGCAGCGGCCAGGTCACGCCGATCAACACCGGGTCAGGCCGAGCCGGACGGCCGATCAGGGTCGGCGGGTATCCGTTCGCGGCGGCGTTCGGGCCGGGCGGGCGGCTGGCTTATGTCGCCAACTTCGGCTTCGACACGGTGACGCCGGTCAACCTCAAGACCGGCCGGGCCGCGCATCCGATCCGCGTCGGCGGCGGTCCCGACTCACTCGCGGTGAGCAAGGACGGATCGACGGTCTTCGTCGTGAACGGAAACTCCGAGTCGGTCACCGTGATCGCGGCCCGGGCCGGCCGGGTCGTCCGCACCATCAAGGTCGGTTACTCGCCGTCCGCGATCGCCCTGTCGGGGTCAGGCGGCACCGGCTATGTCGTGAACACGATTTCTGGCACGGTCTCCAGGTTCGCCGCCAGGACCGGGCGCACGACCGCGCCGCTGAACGTCGGCGCCTATTCCTATCCCACCGCCATGACGGTCGACCGAAGTCTGGGCGTCGCGGCCGTACTCGACACCTACGGCGGCCAGCTCTCGCTGATCAGCCTTACGACCGGCCACGTAGTCGCGCCGATCACGGTCGGCGCCTTCCCGGTCGCAGTGGCTTTCGCCCGCTAGCCGACCCGAGTGCCTGCTGTCATTCATGAGGCAAAAGGTGAGCCTGTGGCGCTGCGGCCATTTTCCCGAGCAGATGAATACGCATATTCATCCCCCGAAAACCGGATGAAACCGCATATTCATCTTAATCAAAGATGATCACGGGCGACTCGGTCTGCGATTCATGACGTTTTTGAGAACCATGTGACTAACGTTGTCTGTGGGGATCAGCTCTAGGCAATGCCACCTAGCTTGCCAGTGGTCACACGGCTGACGGGCGTCGCGCGTGCGTCCAGGCCGGCCTGGCGGCCGCCGCTTGCTCGTTGAGCGGGAGTTGAAGACCGGTTAAAACGTGATGGACTGGTAGGCGGTGGCCAGGGCGCGGTCGCCGAAGACCTGGATCGACTCGTCGTCGGCGGGGCGGCGGCCGAGCAGGACGAGGAGCAGGTCGCCGGCCCGGCCGGACAGCGCGGCGTTGCCCTTGCCGTGTCCATGAGTGAGATGGACGCCGTCGGCGGCGCGGCTGATCAGCCATTCGCCGCCGACCGCGAGGTCAGGGTCGGTGGCGTGCACATGCAGCGTCTGGTCGATCGGCAGCACGGCCAGCCGGGGATCTTCCTGATCTCCGTCCGGGGTGCTCAGGATCTGGAACCACTCGTCGACCGCGTCGGCAGCCAGCTCAGGGATCATCTCGACCGGGTCGCCGGCCGCCAGCTGCGCGTCGGCGCAGTGCACCGAGGTTTCGTGCGCCATGCGGCGCGCCCAGAAACCGGCCGGAGCCATCCCTTCGAATGTCCAGACCAGTGACTCCTGGGCTTCGCGCAGCGCGTCGGTCAGGTTCGTCGCGCCGGCGGTCAGCCAGCGGCCGTGCCCGGCCGGGTCGGCGGGCAGCTTGCCGTCGGGAACAGCGGCGAACTCGATGAACTTCTCCGACCTGGTCCGCACGATTTCGGCGGCCCACCGGTGGCCCCGGCCGACGTGCGTGGCGAGCTGGCGCAACGACCAGTCTGGGCAGGTCGGGATGCGCAGTTCGGGATCGGTGCAGTCGACCAGCGCGGCCAGCGTCGCGGCGCTGGCGTCGATACCGGTGTAGTACAGCTCGGCGGGCAGGATCGGCATGGACGTTCTCCGTTTATCCGTCGCGGTTGGTTAGCTCGTCGAGCATGGCCCGGCCGGTCTTTCCTGTCCGGCCGAAGTCGACGATGCCGAGGACAATCGCGATTACCGTATCCGCGAAGATGCCGGCTCCTTCCCACCGCGTGCTGAACTCGTCTGGCTGGATCCGGTACCTGAGCAGGTAGCCGTCCAGCGCCGCCTGCAGCGCCTGTGACAGCCGCTGGGGAGTCCAGTCCGGCCGCAGCACGACACCTAGCTCGTCGAAGAGGGCGGCGAAGCCGTCGGCCCAGACGGTATTGGCGTCCCGCATCGTCGGCAGCAGCGCGTCCCAGAGCACCGGATGCTGGGGGAGCAGCGGCCCGATGTGCAATGTCAGGTAACTGCGCGGGTGGCGACGCAGCGAGTCGAGGACACCTTCAGCGAGGCCGGCCACCAGCTCAGAGATCGAGTCTGCCTTGGCCGCCTCTGGCGGGAGCTCGGCGGCCCGGTCCTTCGGATCGTCAGGGACCTGCGCGTAGACGAGCGCGTAAACCAGCGCATCGGGCAGGAACTCATCACGGGTCGCCCACCGGTTGAAGAACGCCTTGCGGCTAGCGCCGGCCTTGGCATCGGCGGCCGCCAGCCTGATCACGTCCTCGGTCCGCAGCCAGTCGAGCGCGGCGGGGAAGTGGATCGACCTCAGCCGGGCCGGGCGGGCCTCAAGCGGCTGGTCGTCCAGGTAGGCATCGATCAGCTGGACGGCGGCCGACAGGAACTGACGCGCGGTCGCGTCATGCCGGGACGGCGCCGGGCGCGGGCTCACCGGCGGCCGCCGGATTCACATCTGCTGTACTGCACGAACCGGACTTTCTATTTGCTGACTTCTTGAGCGGCTCAAAACCCGCCCATAATCTCCCATTATCCCGCCGATAGGAGACTCGGTTAGCTCCCTACTGGGCCGAGCTGAAGGCGCTTTGAACTGTATCGTCGTGAAGATCGGCGATGAGGCAAATCGGCGGAACGTCAGCTTGATAGCCGGTGTCCTGGTCGCGGATGGCGTCCCTGGGTATTAGGAAGATCCCCGGAGGCGTTCGCACTCTGCCGCGCTGGCAACTTGGGGGGGAGCCCGAGCCTGGCGGAGCGGTTCGGGAAGTGCGTG
>DASYAT010000189.1:0-8534 GCA_036501205.1 Streptosporangiaceae bacterium
GGCAGTCCGCGGACCGGACTGCGGCGCAAGCTGAGTTCGGCGAGTTCGGCGAGTTCGCCTCGGCGCAGGCCGGTCAGCTGTTCAGGATCGCGTACCTCCTGTGCGGTAACTGGCACGAGGCCGAAGATCTCGTGCAGACCGCCTCCTCCCCCCGAACCCAGCGACATCGCTGACCCGCACGCGTACCTCCAGCAGCGCCGGCGGGCCGGCGATGCTGCAGATCTCGCGGGTCCACGGACAGGCGCTCGGTAACCGCGCGTGAAACCGGTCGATTCGATCGGTCGATTCGGTCGGCCGGGGCCGCGGTAGAGCCTTGGCGGGTGTCGAGCTAGAGCAGCGCTGGGCCAGCGCTGTTGCCCCAGCGACACTTTCGAGTCAGCGCCGTCGTAGTTTCCAGGCCAGGTCCCCGTTCAGCAACGGCCACGAGCCAACGATGTTGTTGCTGACTGGGCCAGTTGTCGAACTGAGCCTCAGGAACGAATACCGGGTCCGCATGTCCACGATCGCCCCTCCAGCATGAACGCCGCCGCAGCCGAGTCGGGCCGCCGGCCTCGCAGCGTTCTTGATGCGGACACGGGGTGCAGGGCAGTCCGGACTAGGTGACCTACGATGCTGCGATGGCAGACCTTCGCGGTACCGTTCGCATCCGGCCATATGAGCCTGGCGACCGCGATGAGCTTTACCGGGTCTGCCTGCGGACTGCCGCCAACGGCCAGGACGCGACCGACCAGGTCAGTGATCCGAATCTGCCTGGAGACGTCTGGCTCGGCCCTTATCTGACTTTCGAGCCGTCGCTGGCTTTCGTAGCGCAGGACGCGGACGGAGCGGGCGGCTACATCGTCGCGGCCCTGGACAGCCACCGCTTTGAGGAGCGCCTACAGAGTGACTGGTGGCCGGCCAAGCGCGCCGCCTACCCTGAGCTGACCCCCGACGCGGCGGCGGACCTCGCGCCCGTTGCCAGGTATGCCTTGCATGACATCCACCATCCCTGGCGAACGTCCGGCCGCCTTGTCAGCCGCTACCCCTCGCACCTGCACATTGACCTCGTCCCGCGACTGCAGGGAAACGGTGTCGGACGGCAGTTGATCAGCACGCTCCTAGCGCGACTGCGCGAGCAACGTTCGCGTGGCGTTCACCTCATGGTCGGCCGGGACAACAAGCGGGCTGTCGGGTTCTACCGGCACCTGGGTTTCGCCGAGTACCCCGCCGCCGCGCTCGGACCCGAGTTCCCGGCCAGCCAACTGCACGCCCTCACGATGAAGCTGACGGCATAGGGACCTTGAGCCCGCCGTGCGAGCCCGACCAAGCCCGCCACAAGCCCGACCAAGCCCGCCGTGCGAGCCCGACCAAGCCCGCCGCAAGCCCGCCCAAGCGCACCGCAAGCCCGCCCAAGCGCACCGCAAGCCCGCCTAAGCCCGCCGCAAGTCCGCCCAAGCGCACCGCAAGCCCGCCAAGCCGGCCCTTGACGTATTAAATGAATGTTATTTTAATAAGACCGTGGGCCGTATCGCGGGCGTTAGCCCTGCTGAAACGAGACAGCGACTGCTGACCGCGGCTGCCGAGGCGTTCGCCGAGCGCGGCTACGACGGCACGCGAGTGGCGGATATAGCCGCGGCTGCCGGTGTCAGCAACGGCGCGCTGTATGCCCATTTCGGGTCCAAGGCCGAGTTGCTGGTGGCGGCGCTGCGTACGCATGGCCGCCGGGTGCTGGCCGAGATGCTGGCCGCTGATCCGGGCCGTCCGGTGACTGACCTGCTGCTGCAAGCCGGGCGTTACCTGCCGCAGCGGCCAGACGCGCGCGGCTACCTGGTGGTAGAGGCACTCGTGGCGGCTCGCCGGGACGGCGAGGTAGCAGGGCCGATGCAGTGCTACACGGCCGAGCGGGCGGACTGGCTGGCCGGGCTGATCGAGGCCGGGCAGGCGGCCGGTGAGCTGGATGCCGGGCTGTCGCCGGACGCGCTAGCGTATTTCTGCCTGCTGCTGGCCTTGGGGGGAGCGCTGCTGCCCGCCGACCTGCACCCGGTCGATGACGGGGCCTGGGCCGCGTTGCTGGCCCGGGTCGTGGCCGGCCTGGCGCCGCAGTCTCCGGATGCCCAGCCACCGGATGCCCAGCCACCGGATCCAATGACGTAGAGCACCGCCCGGTGCTCGCAGCGAATAGCGAATGAGGAGGTGCTGTCATGGCCGAACGCAAGAGTCCCACGGCCGTGCTCAGGGAAGGCCCGCGCGCGCTGAGCGACGCCCAGGTCCGCGAGATCGAGGAGGCGGATCTGGCCGAGGTGGGCGACGTCGACATCGACGACGTCATCGAGTACGTGCACAAAGACCTGAAGTCCCTGCCGGACTACGTCACCTTGTACCGCAAGTACCTCAAGCAGCGGTGGGACGTGTACGACCTCGACTTCACCCAGGACAAGATCGACTGGACGGAGAAGATGAGCGAGGAGGAGCGGCAGTCCTTCATCGCGGTCTCGTCCGGATTCCATCACGGCGAACGGCAGGTCGAGATCGAGTTGCCGGTCTTCATGATCGGCGCCGGCGAGGAAGAGAAGCTGCACATCGCCGCCCAGATCGAGGACGAGGCGCGGCACACCGTCTTCTTCGACCGGTTCTACCGGGAGGTCGTCGGCTTGGCCGGAGACGACATCATGGAGGTACTGGACGCGTCCTTCCAGTGGGTGTCAGAGACCTTCGTCGGGCCGTTCGGCCTGCTCGCATACCAGGCGGACGAAGTCCGGCGCAATCCGTACGACGAGCGCGCCCGGGTGCGGTACGGCACTACCTACTTCCTGTGGATCGAGGGCGTGCTGGCGCTCTCGGTGATGAAGGTGACCTTGTCGTACGCGCGCTGGCGCGGTTTCCTCCCGGCGTACTACGCCGGGTTCACCGCGACCTGCCGGGACGAGTCGCGGCACGTGCAGGGTGGCATGCGGTACCTGCAGGACGCCGTCCGCAAGGACCCGTCGATGATCACCGAGATCCACAACACGCTGCGGACGATCCTGTCGCTGTCCGGCGTAGCGAGCCGCCGGATCTACTTCGAGCCGCTTGGCTGGACCGAAGAGGAAGTCCAGATCTTGTTCTTCCAGCAACTGCGCCGCAAGCTCAGCGACGTCGGGATCGGCCTCACCCCCGACCTCGAAGAGCTGCTTGGTCAGGTCCAGCCGACCCTGGCCGGCGGGTGAGCCATGGACCAGCCAATGTTCTTCAGCAACGAATGGGCCGACGCCGTCCGCGACGCCCTGACCGCCGGACCCACCAAGCAGCAGCGGGAAGGCAAGCTAGACGAGTACTGGGACTTCTACGAACTCATCAAGTCCCTCTACCCGGCGTCGTGGGCGCTCGGCTGCCGCGACTTGCCCGCCTCCGTCGGGAAGGCCCCGGCGTACCTGACCGTCCGATGGGACGGCGGCACCGTCATCACCTGCCAGATCACCGGCCCCGACGACCCGCTCGACGCGACCTACGTCCTTGACATGGACTACCAAGGCTGGCGCGAACTTCACGACGGCTTCGATCCCCAGCGCACGGTCATGTACCGCAAGATCCTGCTCGAAGACGGCGACCTGCTCGAATTCTTCAAGACCATCTACTTCTTCGTCGAATGCCTCGCCATCATCGGCAAAGTGCCCGCCCAGTACCCGGAGACGACCGCCGACTAGCCGTCACGCGGGCCGGGCTGACGGAGCCGGAACCACCGCCGTTAACTGAGCTGCGCTACCTAGCCGAAATTGAGCCGGCGGGCTCAGGACACGGGGCGACGTCGATGCGAGGTTGGCTGCAAGAGCGGTCAATCCTGCATGGAGGTCAGGCAATGGTGGCGCTGGCAATGGCACGGCGGAGGGCACATCGGATCGTGACAAGTGCGGCGGCCGGATCGGTCGCCGCACTCGTGGGGGTTGGCGTGGTGAACGCCGGGGTGGCGTTAGGCGACCACGTAGCACCCCGGATGCCGGCCAGCTCGTGGGGCCGCGCGATCGAGATGCCAGGCCCGAGCGTCCTGGGCGTGGGCAAGGCCGCGGATGTCAACGCGGTCTCTTGCGCCTCGACGGGCAACTGCACGGCCGGCGGAGATTATCTAGACCGGTTCGGTCACGAGCAGGGTTTCGTGGCCAGCGAGGTTCACGGCGTGTGGGGCAAGGCCACCAAGGTCCCCGGTCTGCAGGCACTGAACGCGGGCGGAGACGCCGAAATTCTCGCACTCGCGTGTGCCCTGGCGGGCAATTGCGCGGCCACCGGAACCTACACCGAGCGGTTGGGGCAGGAGCAGGCATTCGTGGCCAGCGAGTGGCATGGCGTGTGGGGCAAAGCGATCGAGATTCCGGGCCTCGCCGTGCTGAACAAAGGCGGGGGCATTGTGAGCCTGGCGATATCGTGCGGCTCGCCGGATGACTGCGCAGTCGGCGGGATGTACCAGAACTCCCCCAATGAGCGGCAGGCGTTCGTGGCCAGCGAGCGGACCGGCCGATGGGACAAGGCGATCGAGGTACCCGGCGTGGGCGCGCTGGGCCCGGACGTCGGGGAATCCGGCGTCGAATCGGTGTCGTGCGCCGCGGCGGGCGACTGTACAGCCACGGGGACCTACTTGACCGGCATCGATCGCCAGCACGGGTTCGCGGTGAGCGAGCGGAACGGCGTGTGGGGCAAGGCGATCGAGATACCCGGGCTCGGGCGGCTCGACTCAGGCGGGTTCGCCAACGTCGGATCGGTATCGTGCGCCTCGCCGGGCAACTGCGCGGCCAGTGGCTACTACGGGCACCGCGGCTTTCACGGATTCGTAGTCAGCGAGCGCGACGGCGTCTGGGGCAAGGCGATCATGGTGCCTAGAGTCGCCGAGGTCAGCTCGGTCGCATGCGCTGCCCCGGGCGACTGCGCCGGGGTCGGTACCTCGTCAGGCCAGCACCTGGGATTCGCGGTCAGCGAGCGTAACGGCGTCTGGGGCAAAGTGGTCCCAATACCGGGTCTGAACCGCCGCGGGCAGTTCTTCATCAGTTCCATAGCGTGCGTCTCGGCCGGCAACTGCGCGGCTGGCGGGTTCTACGACAACAGCCTGGCCTTCGACTCGCCCGCATTCGTCGTCAGCGAGCGGCACGGCGTCTGGACCAAGGCGATCCGGGTCCCCGGCCTGTTCCCCAGGAATGCCCAGGTCCTATCGCTGTCCTGCTCCCGGCAAGGCTACTGTGCGGCGGGCGGAGGCTACCTGAATCGCGCGGGGAACGCCTTCGGATTCGTGGTCACCGAGCGCCACGACCCCTGAGTGCGCGTGGCCCTCGCCATTCAGTCCGGCGTGTCGGCGACGACCCACATCGAGAAGTACTGGGACCCGCCGCCGTAGGCGTGGCCAAGAGCCGTGCGAGCACCTGGCACCTGGTGCTCGCCGGCTTTCCCGGTCACCTGCATCGCGGACTCGGCGAACCTCAGCAGCCCTGAGGCGCCGATCGGATTGGTGCTGAGCACTCCGCCGGACGGATTCACCGGGATCTGCCCGCCGATCTCGGTCGCGCCGGACTCGGTCAGCCGCCACCCCTCGCCGGGCGAAGCGAAGCCGAGGTTCTCCAGCCACATCGGCTCGAACCAGGAGAACGGCACGTAGATCTCGGCCGCGTCGACCTGGTCGATCGGGCTGGTGATCCCGGCCGCCGTCCACAGCGCCGCGGCGGCGTCGGCACCGGCCCGCGGATTCACATGGTCCTTGCCCGAGAACATCGTGGGCTCGGTCCGCATCGCCGTAGCCCGAATCCAGGCCACCGGCCCAGCAGAGGCCTCAGCCGCCGCTTGATCGCCAAGCACGACCGCGCACGCCCCATCCGACGACGGGCAGGTCTCGTCGTACCGCACCGGGTCCCACAGCATCGGCGAGGCCAGTACCTCCTCGACCGTCTTGTCGGCCTGCTTCAGGTGCGCGTACTGGTTGCGCGCCCCGTTCCTGCGGTCCTTGGCGGCCACCATCGCACCGATGTGCTGCGGCGCGCCGCTCCGCCTGATGTAGGACCTGATGTGCGGTGCGAAGTAGCCGCCGGCGCCGGCCAGCACCGGCATGGAGAACGGCGGCGAGATCGACAGCGCCCACATCGCGTTCGACTCCGACTGCTTCTCGAACGCCACCGCCAGCACCCGGCGATGCACCCCAGCCTGGATCAGGCTGGCTGCCACGATCCCGGTGGCTCCGCCGACCGAGCCCGCGGTATGCACCCGCAGCATCGGCTTGCCGACGGCGCCGAGCGCGTCCGCGAGGTACAACTCGGGCATCATCACGCCCTCGAACAGGTCAGGTGCCTTGCCGACGACCACCGCGTCGATCTCGCCGATCGCCACTCCGGCATCGGCCAGTGCCCGGTCGGCCGCCTCGCGGCACAGCCCGGCGATCGACACGTCGGTCCGCTTGGAGCGGTGGTGCGTCTGCCCGGTCCCGAGCACCGCGGCCCGATGCTTCACGCTGTCCTCCCGCTGGATTCCATGACGCATACGAGGTTCTGCTGCAGCGCCGGCCCGCCGGTCGCATGACCAAGCGCGACCTCGGCCCGGCCCGACATGATCTCGGTCGCAGCGGAACCGATCCTGGCCAGCCCGGCCGCGAACATCGGGTTCCCGCCGAGCGCGCCTCCGGACGGGCTGATCCGGACGTCTTCGCCGAGCTCAAGCTCGCGCCGCAAGATCAGTTCCTGATGGGTGAACGGCGCGTGCAGCTCAGCCACCTGCGCCCGGCTAGCTCCGGCGGCCCGGCCGGCGCTGGCCGCCGACGGCGACCCAGTCAGGTCTCTCGCCCCGAGCGAGGCCGAGTCGATCCGGTGCTCGAACCCGGTGATCCAGGCCGGCCGTTCGCACAGCGCCCGCGCCCGGTCCCCGGCCGCCAGGATCACGACGGCCGCACCGTCGGTGACCGGAGCGCAGTCATGGGCTCGCAATGGATCAGCTATATATGGGTGAGAAAGCATTTCGGTGGTCGTCTCGTCGAAACCAGAGGCCGGTGCCTTGACCGGCAGTGCCTTCGGGTTGCGGCTCGCGTCGCTCAGGCTGCGTGCCGCCACGGCGGCCAGGTCGGCCTCGGTCCACAGCCCCGCGTCCAGCCCGAGCCGAGCTTGCAGCGCCGCGATCGATACCGAGTCCGGCCAGAGCGGCGCGACCAGGTAAGGATCGAGTTGCAGCGCGAGCACCCGGCGCAGCAGGCCGGCCGAGGACTTGCCGAACCCGTACGCGAGCGCGATCTCCGCCTCGCCGGTGAGGATCTTGAGCCAGGCCTCATACAGCGCCCACGCGCCGTCCATCTCCACGTGCGACTCCATCACCGGCGGGAACGCGCCGATCGCGTCCACCGCGGAGACAAACGAGAACGCGCGCCCGGCCAGGTAGTCAGAAGAGCCCGAGCACCAGAAGCCGATGTCGCTCTTGCTCAGCCCGGTGGCCTCGAACACCTCGTGGAAGATCGGCACCAGCATCTCGACGCCGTTGGTGGTGGCGGGGGAGTGCCGTTCGTTGGGCGCCTGCGCGAAGCCGATCACGGCTACGTCGGTCACGTCAGCACTCCTTTCTAAAGATGGCGGGCTTAGGGCTCATACTTCGCGTCGGTTTCCTACAGGTGGTGGGCATAGGACTCATACGGCGCGTCGGGTTCACCGGTTGGCTCGAAGTGATCGATGTTCCGCATCGAGGTCACCCATTCCTCGCGCGGCTTCCATACCGCCTTGACCCGCATGCCCATCCTGACCTCGTCGGGCGCGCAGCCCAAGATCAGATGCTGGAACGCGATATCGGCACCGTCGATCAGCACTGAGGCGGCCACGTAAGGAACCTCCACCTGCTGCCCATGGAACGGCACGTTCACCACGCAGAACGTGGTCACGATGCCGGTGTCCGGCAATTCGACCTCGGTCTCGGTGGGCACCCCGTCGACCGGGCAGGATCCGCGCGGCGGCAGGTACACCTTGCCGCAGGCCGGGCAGCGCTGCGCGACCAGCCGGCCCTCCGCCAGTGCCCGCAGGTAGCTGCTCTCACCGGGGGAGACGGTGTGCTCATAGCCGAGCTTGATCGGGGTCGTGATCATGGTGACCGGATCGGCCTCGGCGCTGCCCTCATGGCCGCCGTCATCGCCGTCCGCCGCGGCTTCGAAGCACTCGATATCGGTGATCCCGGTGCCGCGGGTGTCCGACCAGCGCGGCCTGACCCGCATGCCGGTGCGCATCTCGTCGGCCGAACCCGTGTCGACGGCGTGCAGAAGCGCGGTGTCGGCGCCGTCCAGACGGATCAGGGCCCAGCCGAACGGCCGGCTGAGCGGCTGGGAGTCCAGCGGCTGCTGCGTCCAGGTCCAGCTCACGACCGTTCCGGCCGGCCCGACCTCGACCAGTTCGGTGGGCGGCTCGGCGGTGACCGGGTCGTACTCGAACGGCGGGGCATGGACTCGCCCGTCGCTGGCCCGCGCACCGAGAATCCGGCGTTGCGCCAGTCCGGTAACGAATTCGCCCAGCGTGGGGCCAAGCGACCGGGTGTAGTCGAACGAGATCTCCAGCGGCGCGTGCAGTGGGGTCTGCGGACTGCCG
>DASYAT010000190.1:0-46612 GCA_036501205.1 Streptosporangiaceae bacterium
CCGACGCCAACGCGGCGCTCGGCACGATCTCGGCCGACCTGTCGATGGTGGCGGCGGTGGGTTCAGCCGGCAACGGTGCTGATAACCACGGTGCTGATAACCACGGGGCCGCTGGTCCGGCCGACGTGGTGCACAGCCACACCTGGTACGCGAACCTGGCCGGCCACCTAGCCGCCATCCTTTACGGCATCCCGCACGTGGTGACCGTCCACTCACTTGAGCCGCTGCGACCGTGGAAGGCCGAGCAACTCGGCGGCGGCTATGCCCTGTCCTCCTGGTGCGAGCGCGTCTCGGTCGAAGCGGCCGCCGCCATCATCGCGGTCTCCAACGGCATGCGCGCCGACCTGCTCGCCACCTACCCGGCCGTCAGCCCGGACCGGGTCCACGTGATCCGCAATGGCATCGACACCGACCAGTACTCTCCCGACGAGCAGACCGACGTGCTGGCCAAGCACGGCATCGATCCCGACCGTCCGACCGTGGCTTATGTCGGAAGAATCACTAGGCAGAAAGGATTGCCGGTGCTGCTGCGGGCGGCAGAGGTGCTCGACCCGCAAGTGCAACTGGTCCTCTGCGCGGGTCAGGCCGACACTAATGAGCTTGAAGCCGAGGTCACCAGCTTGGTCGCGCACCTGCGCGATACCAGGACCGGGGTGATCTGGCTTAACGGCATGCTTCCCAAGCACGAGGTAATCCAGATCCTCTCGCATGCGACCGTGTTCGCCTGCCCGTCGCTGTACGAGCCGCTCGGCATCGTCAACCTCGAGGCGATGGCCTGCGGCACCGCCGTGGTCGCCTCGAACGTCGGCGGCATCCCCGAGGTAGTCGCGGACGCCCAGACCGGCCTGCTAGTACCGCCTGGCGACCCGGCCCTGCTGGCGGCGGCGATCTCGTCGCTGGTCACCGACCCAGCCCGGGCCGCCGCGATGGGGCAGCTCGGCCGGCAGCGAGTAGCCGCCGAGTTCAGCTGGGCCAGCGTAGCCGCCCAGACCGCCGCCCTCTACACCGAACTAACCCGCGAACCCCAGCCCTCCCCGGCCTAGCCCGCGCATTTCATGATCACGAAGACTTCGCTGCGGATTTCGGCTGAAAAGCGCGGCAAACTCTTCGGGTAACGTAAGGTCTTCGCCAAAAATCGGACATAAGCTACTCGATTGCATGATCCCGAAGACTTCTCGACGTGCCCGCGGCTAACTCTTCGCGATCACCGCCGCAATTAGTCGAACGGCTGACGCTGGTCAGGACCTTCGGGCGCGGATACCATCTCCTAGTTGAGATATATCTCGGATAGAGAGGTTGGCCATGACTCAGGAGGATTCGCCCGGCGCGATGACGGCCAGGCCGGGCACCGAGGCGGCGATCCTCGCCTCGAACGCCGAACGTGATGCGGCCGCCCAGCGCCTGCAGGTGGCGTTCGCCGAGCAGCGGCTGACCGACGAGGAGTTCGACCAGCGGATCCGGGCGGCCCTGACGGCTCGGACCACGGCGGACCTGGATCAGCTCACCGCCGACCTGCCCGCTAGCGTCCCGGGGGTCAGCCAGGCGGGACTGGCCGAGGCCGGCCGCAAGCCGGGCCGGTTCGTGGTGACCTTCAAGAACTCGATCAAGCGATCCGGGCGCTGGCCGGTGCCGAAGAAACTGGTGTTCGGCGTCTACAAGGGCACCGGGCTGCTCGACCTGCGCGCCGCCGACCTGACCGCGCCCGTGACCACGATCCGGGCGCTTATCTACAAGTCACGGACGGAGATCGTGCTCCCGCCCGGCGTCCAGCTCGAACTGGGCGGGCTGGGCGTATCGGCCGACTGCGACCCGGCCGCCCAGGCCATCCGGCCCGATGCGCCCGTAGTGCGGATCCTCGGCTACGGCTACAAGAGCACGATCGGGGTCACCAACCGGCCTCAGCTTGAGGCCGGACGCTAGCAGTCGACAGAGACGCTGGCAATCGACGGATCAGGTGATTGACCCGGCGGCGGCACCGGTCACCTGGTCGCCCCACCTGGCCAGTTCGGCGTCGATGTCGAGCGGCGCGATCATGCCGCCGTCCGCCGTCTCCGCCTCCCAGGCCTGCGCGGGCACCCGCCACATGACCTCGAACTCGATCCCGCTCGGGTCCTTGGCGTACAGCGACTTGGACACCCGGTGGTCGCTCTGGCCGACCAGCGCACCGCGCTCGACCAGCCTGGCCCTGGTCTGCGCCAGGTCGGCCAGCGTGCCGACCTCCCAGGCGAGGTGGTACAAGCCAAGGTAAGGCTCCGACGGGGCAGTGGCACCGGCCACGGCGAACAGGCCAAGGTCGTGATCATTAGCCGATCCGGCCGAGCGCAGGAACGCGGCCCGTCCCGGGATCTCCATCCTGACCTCGAACCCGAGCGCGTAGCAGTAGAAATCCACCGACGCGGCCAGATCGCCGACGTAAAGAACAGCGTGGTTAAGACGACGTACTGACATGTGCGCTCCTGCCGGCCCGCTCGGAATGAAACGTTGGCGTTAGTAACAATGCCGCCGAATCCGCCTAGATTCCCGGCTTCGCCGCATCGTCAGGCTCTGCCGCCTCTTCAGCCAACCCGGTCCGCTTCGCCACCGCGAAGTGATCGTTGATCAGCACCACCCGCCGGCCGGTCGCGTGCAGCAGCGAGGCCGCAACCGCGGCCCGGTAGCCGGCCTGGCAGTGCACCCAGATCTCGCCGTCGGGCACCTCGTCGATCCTGGCCTCAAGCTCGTGCAGCGGGATGTGGGCCGCGCCTGGGATCCTGGCCGCCTCCCACTCGCTGTCCCGGCGCACGTCGAGCAGCACCAGCTCGCGCACGCGGCTGGCCTCCTCATAGCCGGCGAAGGTCGTCACCGGATAGCTGACCAGCGGCTCTCCGCCGGCCACTTCGGCCAGCCCGCCGATCCCGGCCGCCGTGATCTTGTCGATGCCGATCCTGGCCAGCTCGCGCTGGGCCGACGCCACGTCATCGGTCGTCGGGCCGATCAGTGTCAGCGGCGCGCCCCACGGGATCAGCCAGCCCAGGTAGGTCGCCAGGCTGTCGCTCAGCTCGAACGACCTGGTACCGCCGATGTGCCCGGCCCCGAACGCGACCCGCGACCGCAGATCGACGACCCACTCGCCGGCGTCGATGCGGCGGCGCAGTTCGCCCGGTGACAGCGGCCTCGGCGGCGAGAGGTCGGGTGCCAGCGGTCCGCCCGAGTTGGCGGGCGCCATGTGCACGTAGTACGTCGGGTAAATGTCGAGCCCGGCGAGGATCGAACTGACGTAGTCGGCCTCCTCAAGCAGCAGCGCCGGATTCGCGAGCGACTCTGCCCCGATCGTGCTCGCCACGCCCGAGGTCGGCGTCGCCGAGCAGAAGCTGCCGAACCCGTGCGTCGCGTACACGACCGTCTCAGCCGGCAACTCGGCGGCCAGCCGCCTGGCCGAACCATGCTGCGCGCGGGCCAGCGTGGCGCTGTGCTCGGTGCCGAGCAGATCAGGACGCCCGGTCGAGCCGTTGAGCAGGGATCCGCCGGTAAACACCGCGACCGCTGAGCCACCAAATTCAAGAACATAAGACAGATGGTGAAAGGTATGCCCGGGCGTAGCGAGCACCCTGAGCCGCATCTCGCCGACCTTGATCCGATCGCCGTCGGCGATCTTCACCCGCTCGAAGCCGACCTCGTCCGCGCCGTTGACGTGGTAGTCGGCGCCGACGGCCCTGGCCAGCGCCAGCCCGCCGGTGACGTAGTCGTTGTGGATGTGGGTCTCGAACACGTGGGTGATCTGGGTGCCCTGCCCCTGCGCCAGCGCGACTACCCGGTCGATGTCCCGCTGGGGGTCGATCACGAGCGCCACCGACCCGTCGGTAGCCAGGTAACTGCGATCGCCCAACGACGGCGTCTCTATAACGGCGATCTCAAACACGGCGATCCCCCTCCGGCTGTGTTCTCTCATTGCTATGTCACAGCAGCGGTAGCCTAAACGGCCGGTGACGGACCGGTGTAGATCCCCCTCGGCCGAATTGCCCCATGGCGGCCATATTGCTCCATGGCGTGCGCGATCCAGCCGACGGCACGGGCAACCGCGAAGATCGCCTCGCCTGCCCCTGAGATCATCCCGCCGACCGTGCCAAACGCGGCGAGCGCGAAGTCGATGTTCGGCGCGGGCAGCGCCCGGCTGCTGGCCTCGGTCATCACCGCCTCCGCCACCGCGAGCCGCTCGGAGTCCGGCGCCACCTGCCTGAGCCGCTCGAACACGAAGACCCCGCGCGGATCGGTGCCCTGGTAGACGAAATGACCGAAGCCGGGGATCCGCTCACCGCGCCGCAACAGTTCGCCGACGACCCGCTGGGCATCGCGCGGCGCGACGGCCGACCGCAGCATGGTCTCGGCGCCGAACGAGGCGCCCCCGTGCAGCGCTCCGCCAACCGCGCCCAGCCCGGTCGCGACGACCGCATAGGGGTCGGCTCGCACCGAGGCGGCGACCCGGGCCGCGAGCGTAGACGCGGCCAGCTCATGATCGGCCAGCAGCACCAGCGTGGACCTGAGCACGTCCGCCAGTCCGGCCCTGGGCTCGTCCGGGCAGAGCCTGGTGATCAGCCGCTCGGCAATCGACCCGCCAGCCGGAGCGGTAGCCGAGCCGGCTTGCGGCAGGCACTCCACCATGCCGGCTACCAGACAACGGCCGGCCGTAGCCACGGCGGGCGGATCCAGGTGCAGCCGCAGCGGATCGGCCGCTGCCAGCGCGGGCACGATTACCTGAAGCCGCTCAAGCGGCAAGGCTTCAGCCGGCAGCGCGGCCTGCGCGGCGGTCCCGACAGCGATGGCCGGGGCGGTGGCCGTCCACGGCGCTTCATCCCCGGCCTCGGGCAGCGATCCGGTCCACAGCAGGGCCGCTACGTCCTCCAGGCTGACCTGGGAAGCGAGTGTTATCGCGTCGATCCCCCGGTACCGCAGCTGGTCGTCGGCGATCTCGGTGAGCGCGGTCTCGATCATCAGCTCGGCGGCCGTCTGCCCGGGCCTGGACGCGACCCTGGGCCGGCCCCGGCGGGCCAGCCGCTCCACGTCGGCGGCGTTGAACTCACTCGCCCGCGTCCCGGCCGACCTGCGGCTGCTGACCAGGCCCCGGCTCACGTAGGAGTACAAGCTGGCCTCTTTGATGCCTAGCCTTCTGGCTGCCTCAGCCGTCCCGATCCACTCAGTCAAACTCGGCTCCTCCGTGAAACCAAGCAGCCTAACTTAAGTTAGGTTGATCAAAATCAATATTGACAATTACGTCAATCAAGTACGCATAATCAACCTCGGGATCAAGTCGAGAGTTAGCCAACGGAGGTCCGGCATGCCTGCAATCCACCTGCTTGACGTCACGAACCGGGACGGCGTGCAGACCGCGCGAACCGGCCTGTCCAAGTTCGGCAAGACGATGGTCAACTTCTACCTGGCCAAGCTAGGCATAGCGCAGTCCGAGATCGGGTTCCCTTTCCTGTTCCACGAGGTGCCCTACGTCCGAGCCAACGTGGCGCTCGCGCGGGCCGGCGCGTTCGGCGACTTGCGCCTGTCCGGCTGGTGCCGGGCGGTCACCGGCGACGTCGAGAAGGCGCTGCCGCTCGGCCTGGCGCATTACAACCTGTCGATCTCCACGTCCGACCAGATGATCGCGAACAAGTTCCGCGGCAAGCTTGACCGGTCCGCGATCATCGCCGAGATGACGGCGGCAGTGCGGGTGGCCAAGGACGGCGGGGCGCAGACGATCGGTGTCAACGCCGAAGACGGTTCGCGCACCGACCAGGGGTTCCTGACCGAATTCGCGCTCGCGGCCAAGTCGGCCGGAGCCGACCGGGTGCGGTACTGCGACACGATCGGCGGCGACTCGCCGCACCGGATCAGGGACCGGTTCGCCGAACTGGCCACCGCGACCGCGATGCCGGTCGAGACGCACTGCCACAACGACCTCGGCATGGCGGTTGCCAACTCGGTGTCCGGCGCTCTCGGCGACCTGGACGCGGGTCAGGACGCCTGGGTGAATACCTGCATGAACGGCATCGGCGAGCGATCAGGCAATGCCGACCTGCTGTCGGTGATCCTGGCGTTCCGCCATGCCTACGGGGTAGCCGATGAGGTTCAGCTCGCAGACAAGATCGACCTGTCCTGGGCCCGCCGGTCTGGCCTGTGGGCGAGCTACGCGTTCGGCCAGCCGCTGCCGCAGAACCAGCCCGGTGTCGGGCGGAACGCGTTCGCGCACGAGTCCGGCATCCACGCCGACGGCGCGCTGAAGGATCGGCACAACTATGAGCTCTACGACGACGACACGCTGGGCGAATTCCCCCACGATTGGCACGCGAAGCAGGGGCGGGTCGTACTGACCGGCGAGTATGGCGGCAAGGCCGGATTCCGGCACGTGATGGACAGCCTGTCGATCGACGTGAGCGAGGACGAGGAGCTGGTCTTCTCCCTCGTGCAGCTGTGCGCGGCGGCCGCGGGCAAGCCGCTCACCGACGACGAGCTAGCCCTGATCGCCAGCTACCCGCACGAGCTAGCGCTGCTCTACCCAGGCCAGCTCGGCTAGCGAATCTGCTTGCGCTGGCGCATCCGGCGGATGCGAGTCTTCTGGTTCGAGTCGAGCATCAGGTAGCCGACGACCGGCACCGCCAGCGCGGCGATCAGAACCAGTACAGGGACCCACAGCGGGATCGGCAGGATCCACAGAATGATCGCGAGCACGATCCCGCCGATTGCTACCTGTGTCCTACTCGACATGACCGACTCCTTTGCCCGCCGGGATCGCTTAGGTCCCGCTAGCTTCAAGGTAGCGCGCCCCGTTAACTGCTAGGTAACGCCAGTGCGATGATGGACCACAGATTTACCTGAAGGGCCTAGGCGCTGCTCGTAGAAGGTTCTTCTCGAAGGACACCCGGAGGACGACATGACGCTGGCGATGCCGATCGCACCCGAGGCGAACGAACTTCTGTCCCGCGATGCGTTCGCCCTGCTCCTGGCCATGATGCTGGATCAGCAGGTGCCGTTCGAGAAGGCGTTCGGGTCGCCCTATGAGCTGACGTTGCGGCTCGGCCACGAACCGGCCGCCAGCGAGATCGCCGAGTTCAATCCCGAGGAACTGGCGGCGATGTTCTCCAAGCCGCCGGCCCTGCACCGTTTCCCCAAGGCCATGGCTGCCCGGGCCCAGGAACTCGCCAAGATCATCACCGACCGCTACGACGGCGACGCGGCCTCAGTCTGGACCACCGCGCAGGACGCCGCCGAGTTGCGCAAGCGCCTGACGGCACTGCCCGGTTTCGGCACCTACAAGGCCCAGATCACGATCGCGCTGCTCGGCAAGCAACTCGGGGTCCAGCCGACGGGCTGGCGCGCGGAGGCCGGGCATTTCGGCGAGGAAGGCTCGCACTACTCGGTAGCCGACATCCGCGACGACGAATCGCTAGCCGCGGTCAGGTCCTACAAGAAGGCGGCCAAGCAGCAAGCCCGTGCAGCGGCCGCGAGCTGAGCAAACTCACAAAAGCCCATGCCCGCCGCACCAGCGCTGCGGGACGCCCTGCGCATTGACCGCTCTGGCCTTCGCCCCGTCCTTGCGCTGAAGGCAACCGCCGGCGTAGCCCTGCCGCTGATCGCCGGCATCGCCGTCGGCCAGCCGGCCGCAGGAGCCACCGCCTCATTCGGGGCGCTCAGCGTCGGCGTCGCCGTGCTGACCGCGGGGCCGCGCACTCCGGCCGGGACGATGCTGGCAGCTAGCGTGGGCATGGGCGCGGCCAGCTTCATCGGCTCGCTGTCCGGCCTGGTTCCGCCGGTCCACCTGGTGGTGCTGGCGGCGGCCGGGTTCCTGGCCGGGCTGCTAGTCGCCGCTGGGCCGGGAGCCACGCAGGTCGGGATCAACGCCATGATCGCACTGCTGGTCTTCGGCCGGAACGCCGCCGGGCCCGAGATCGCCGCGTTGCACGCGACCTGGGTGATGGCCGGAGGCCTGGTCCAGACCGGCCTGGCCATCTTGATCCGGTCGCCGCGGCCGTTGCAGACCCAGCGCGAGGCGCTGGCCACCGGGTACGAAGCTTTGGCCGGCACGGCGACGGAGCCGCCGTCACTGCTCATGGCCGAGGCGGTCGCGACCGCCAGGGACGCGATCGGCCCGAGGCTGGCGAATGTTCGCCGACCTGAGGCTGAGCCGCTTCTCGGCCTGGCCGACGAACTTGAGCGGATCAGGCAGGAGCTGCACGCGCTGCATTTCCACCGGTCAGAACTAACCGCGAACGCCGAAGACCGGGAACCCATCTCCGAAGCACTCGACCTGACCAGCCAGGCGCTGCTCATGATCGCGACCGGGCTGCGAACCGCCCGCCCCGCCGACGGCGTGGAGCCGGTCGCGGCCAAGCTGCTCAGCCTCGCCGACGAACTCGACCCTGGCCGTCCAGCGGCCAGCCCCAGCCCCGCGCCGAGCCCCAGCCCTGCCGCTAGCCCCAGCCGGCCGGCCGCGAGATTCGCGAGCCTGCGGATTGTCGCGCTAGCTGGCCAGCTCAGGGCCGCCGGGCGGATGACCGCCCGGCTGACCGGCACCCGCCGCCTGCACCTGCCGTTGTCCGCCGGTTATGCGGCCGATCCCATCATCGTGCTGCCGGGACAGCTGCGTTCAGCGCTCCGGCAGGTGCGGGCGGCCGCTTCCCCGTCCTCGCCGGCGTTCAGGCACGGCATCCGGCTCGCGGTCGTGATTCCGCTGGCCACAGAACTGGCCCGGCTGCTGCCGTTGCAGCGCGGCTACTGGCTGGCCGTCACCACGGTGATCGTGCTCAAGCCGGACTACACCGCGACGGTCAGCCGCGGCATCGCCAGGATGATCGGCACCGGCGCCGGCCTGATCGCGGCCGCCGTGATAGTCACGACCACCCATCCCGACGGCGCCGTGCTGATCGCGCTGGTCACGGTCTGCTCCTGGCTCGGCTACACCGTCTTCGTCGCCAGCTACGCGAGCTACGCGGCCTTCCTGACCGCCCTGGTGATCTTGCTGGTCTCGGCCGCCCAGCGCAGCGCGATCAGCCCGGTGACCAACCGGGGCGTGGACACGCTGATCGGCGGGCTGATCGCGATCGCCGCCTACCTCGTCTGGCCGACCTGGGAGGCCAAGACGCTGCGGGCCGCGACCGCCGAGCGGTTCGACGCGGCCGCCCGGTTCCTGCTCGCGGTGCTCGAGGTCTACCTGGAGCCGAAGGCCTACGACCGCGGTGCGCTGGCCCGGCTGGCGGCGGCGACCAGGCGCGCCCAGTCAACGGTGACCGCGTCGCTGGAGCGGGCGCGCGGCGAGCCGGCCAGGATCAGGCCGGATGTCTCTGGCTATGCCAGCGCGCTGGCCGCCGCGCGCCGGATCGTGGCCGGCACCCATTCGCTGGCCAGCCACCTGAACGACGCCAAGGCGCAGGTCGCGGTCCCGGCCGCGGCGGTGATCGTCGGCCAGACCGGCGACGCCATGGCCGAGTTGGTGCGCTCGGTAAGGGCAGGCCTGCCTCCAGGCCCGCTGCCCGACCTCCGCCAGTCCCAGCGCGAACTGGCGGCACAATTCGGGTCAGGAACGACCCAGGCGGACCGGCGCGGCGCGATCCTCGCCGCGCTATTCGACCCGCTGATCGACAGCATCAACACGGCCGCCCATGTGCTCACCGACTTGCCATATCAGGCACCACGCTCACCAGGGATGAAACTGGCAGGAGTAATGTCTGCGCTCATGCCGCAGACTTCTGACCAGGCCAGCGAACCCCAGGCCAGCGAACCCCAGGCCAGCAAGCCGCAGGGCCGGAGCGCACATGTTCACATCCTGCAGGACGGCTACGTCCGCTCCGCGGAGGACGGCGAGCACGTCGGCAGCACGGTCACGCTGATCACCGACGGCGACGCCGTCGTGGTCGTCGACCCTGGCCTGGTGTCCTCCCGCGAGGCCCTGCTGGCCGCTCTCGCCAGCCACCACGTGACACCACAGGCGGTGACCGACGTGGTGTTCAGCCACCACCACCCTGACCACACCGTCAATGCGGCGCTGTTCCCGGCCGCGAAGATTCACGACCACTGGGCGGTCTACGAAGGCGACCTGTGGCACAGCCGCGAGGCCGAGGGCACCAGCCTCAGCCCGTCGATCTTGCTGCTCGCCACCCCCGGCCACACCCCGCAGGACATCAGCACGGTCGCTTCGACGGCCGACGGAATCTATGTCTGCACCCACGCCTGGTGGGCCGCCGACGGCCCGGCCGAGGATCCTTTCAGCCTCGACCAGGCCGCGCTATCGGCAAGCAGGCAGCGGATACTGGAGATCGCCACGGTGATCATCCCCGGCCACGGCCCCAGCTTCACGCCGGGCGAGGACACCCCGCGCTAAGAGGACACTCCGCGCTAAGCCGCGTCGCCCTGCAGCGAGAACGACGCCAGGCGGCGCGAAGCCAGCCAGAGCGCGAGGCAGGTGATGACCGCGCCCACGCCGACCCCGGTGCCGAGCGTCAGGTGCGAGTGCAGCGACTGGCTGTGCGCGATCCCGTTGGCGATGCCGAGCGCGTACTGGTCGACCGACAGCAACCGCACGCCGCCAACCAGGTTGCCAAGCAGCCCCTCCCACACCAGCAGATAGAGCAGGCCGACCGCGATCGCCCTGGTCGTCAGCACCGACAGCATCACGAACAGGGCGTTGTAGACCACGCTGGCCACGGCCGCTCCGGCCAGCAGCCCGAGCGCGAGCTTGCTGCCGGGCCCGGTCGCGATCGCCGCCGCCAGGTACTCGGCCACCGCCGCGAACAGCAGCGTCAGCAAGGTCGCGACGGCGAACTTGGTCAGCACCACCGTCGATCGCCGCACCGGCGTGGCCAGGAGGCTGATCACGCTGCTGTCGTCGATCTCGGCGCCGAGCACGCTGGTCCCGATGATCAGCGCGGTGAGCGGCACCACGACCGTGTAGCCGAAGATGCTGAGGAACTCTGGCGGCCACACCGAGCTGTGCGCCTCCGCCTTGAGCAGCGCCGTAATCGCGAGCAGCAGAATCGGGGCGATCATGAAGATCAGCGCCCGCTTGCGCCCCAATGTGGCCCTGAGCGTCAGCCTGAACACCACCGGGTTAAGCAATTCCATCCTCCCGTTCACCGCATTCCCGTTCACTGCGCCACCAGGTAGCTGAACACGCTCTCCAGGGACTCATCGGTCGGCAGCAGCTCACGCAGCCGCACGCCCTGGTCCCGGCTGACCCCGGCCAGCTCTCTGGTGAACGTTCCGTAGTCGGCGGCCCGCACGGTCAGCCCGCGCTGCGTCATCTCGACGCCGGTCACCGCCGGGCTGCCGATCAGGGCCCGGGCGAGGGCGCGGTCATCGGATGACCGCACCACGAACACATGCGGACGGCTGGTCATCAGCCGCCTGATCGCGCGGAAGTCGCCCGAGGCCGCCAGCCGGCCGCCGATGATCACCGCGATCGTGCCGGAGAGCCGCTCGACCTCCTCCAGGATGTGCGAGCTGAACAGGATCACCCGGCCCTCGGCGCCCAGCCGGTTGAGCAGCTCCATCATCTGCAGCCGCTGCCTGGGGTCCATCCCGTTGAACGGCTCGTCGAGCACGATGATCTTCGGATCGTGCACGAGCGCGGCGGCGACCTTGATCCGCTGGCTCATGCCCTTGGAGTAGGTGCTGATCTTCCGGTCGGCCGCCTCTTCCATCTCCACGATGCCGATCGCACGGCGCGCCGCAGCGGCCGGGTCAGCCAGCTTGTGTAGCCGCGCGATCGCGGTGACGAACTCGGTGCCGGAGCAGAACTCATAGACCGTGTTGCGGTCAAGGACCAGGCCGACCTTGCTGCGCAGCGGGGTGTTATGCCAACTCGGCTCGCCGAGCACGGTCACCGCGCCTCGCGACGGCGGCAGCAGGCCCGCGATCATGTGCAGGATCGTCGACTTGCCGGCCCCGTTCGGCCCGAGCAACCCGGTGACCCCGGGTCCGACCCTCAGCGTCACGTCATTGACCGCCACGATGTTCCCGTACCAGCGGGAAACCTGATCCAGCTCAACCCCGCCCGGCTCGATTCCGGTCATGCCACACCAACCCTCCGGTACCGGGCGATCAGGCCGCCGACGCCGACCACCAGGAACACCACGAACATCAGCCCGTACAGCACCCCTTCGCCACCGGGCGCAGGGACGATGCCGGGCGAGGTACCGCCGAGCCACTGCCGCACCCCGTCGAGCACGGTGAACGGGCTGATCAATCCGGCCGTCTTAGCCAGCCCCTGCCCGCCACCGCCCTGCTGCCCGATCTGGATCAGCACCCGCGACAAGGTGAGCGTCAGGAAGAAGAAGATCGCGACCGCGCCGGTGGCGTAGGCCCGGCGCCCGCTGAACGACGCGAACAGCAACGCCAGGCCTGCGAGCAGCACCGCCCAGGCGAGGCCGACCAGCAAGCCGGGGATCAGCGCCTTGGTCTCATGCCAGACCTGGCTGCCGCTATGCAGCTGGGTGACCGTGCCGAGGTAGAGAATCAGCAGCGGAATCTCGATCATCACGAGCAGCGCGATGATGAAGGCGGCCAGCTTGGCGGCCGGGTAGTCGATCCGCTTGATCGGCCGGGCGAAGTACAGCGGCAGCGTATGGCTGCGCAGGTCGCGGGAGACCAGATCGGGTGCCTGCGCGGCCATGAACACGATCAGAACCAGGATGCGCAGCGCCGACAAGTAGGTGTCGTAGCTGACCGGCCGGGCATGGTTGCTGCTCAGCGCGATCACGACCGCGCTGACCACGGCCGGCACGCACATCACCACGAAGGTCAGCACGGGCACGATCTTCGCCTTGGCCCCCCGACCGAAGCCGAACGCGGACCGCAGGCTGTACCAGCACAGCGCGCGCACGATCTGCGGCCGGCCAAGGCGCTCGCCCTGGTAAGACCGGTATCCGATGTTGTGGATCACGCCGGCGCTATCCGCGGACATCGGCGGCTCCCTTCGCCTCGTAGGCAACCGCTTCGCTGCCGACATCGCTGAACAGTTCTTCCAGCCGGTGCCGGCGCTGCTCAAGCCGGTTTACCGGCAGAGCGAGATCGGCGAGCACGTCCCGGACGGTGTCATGATCGGCGTCGTCGGCCAGCTGCACGAGCAGGCCGCGCTGATAGCCGACCGGCGCCAGCCCGCGCCGGTCGAGTTCGGCCGCGAGCAGCTCGCTGCCCTCGTCGACCTCGATCAGCAGGAACTCGCTTGACCTGGTGATCGCGCTGATCGTGTCGGCCCGCAGGAGCCGCCCGCCGTCCAGCGCCACCAGGTGGTCGCAGATCTGCTCGATCTCGCCGAGCAGGTGCGAGGCGACCAGGATGGAAATGCCGAACTCCGATCCGATCCTGGTGATCAGGTCCAGCATCGCCGAGCGCCCGGCCGGGTCCAGGCCGTTGGTGGGCTCGTCGAGCAGCAGCAGCCGAGGATCACCCACCAGAGCCTGGGCCAGCTTGACCCGCTGCTTCATGCCGGTCGAATAAGTCCCCATCGACCGGTACCGCTCTTCGTACAGGCCGACGTGGCGCAGCGAGTCAGCGGCGCGTTCCTTCGCCGCCGTGGCCGGGAGACCAGACATCCGGCCCAGGTGGGTGACGAACTCGGTCGCCGAGATGTCGGACGGCAGGCAATCATGCTCAGGCATGTAGCCGGTGTGGGTACGGATCGCGCTGCCGTCAGTGGCGCAGTCGTAGCCGAGAACGGTCGCGGTGCCGCTGGTAGCGGGCAGCAGGCCGAGCAGAATCTTGATCAGTGTCGACTTCCCGGCGCCGTTAGCGCCAACCAGCGCGGTAACTCCGGCGGGAATGGCGACGGTCAGCTCGTCAAGCGCGAGCACCGATCCCTGATATCGCTTGGTCAGCTTCCCGGCAGCGATTACGGGTTGCTGTGCGTTAGTCACGGTGTCCACCTTGGCCGCCCGGCCATCCGGTGTCATCCGCCGGCAGGCTGATAGCCGGTCGGTCCCGAGTACCATTTTCACGACATGACGGATCGAATCAGAGCCCGCGCGGTTATCGTGGCGCTGCTCATCGTGCTGACCGTCGCCGCGATCGGTTCGCTTGGGCCGCGCGGCGACGCGCTCAAGGACGCCAGCGCGGTAACGGTCGTCTCGTTCCTGCTCGAGTTGACGATGGCCGTGCTGGTGACCGCGCTGCGCTGGCGGCATATCCCGGTCACGCCGGTCGCCGTCCGGCTGAATCAGGTCCTGCAAGCCGTGCTGTTCACCGGACTTGCCGTACTCCCGATCGTCTATCTCATTTACCGGACCGATCCGAATGCCGCTCTCCACGGCAGACCCCCGGTCAGGATTTCGCACGTGCCGATCAAAGGCACGCCTAAGCCGACTAGCCAGCATCCCTTTTCGTCTTCCGTGCCATGGCGCGAGTTGCTGATAGCCCTGCTCATCGTCGTGGTGGTGACGGTGCTGATCATCGCCTGGCGGAACCGGACCAGGCTGAGCTTCAACGATCCGCAGGATCTGATGACGGACACCGAATCCGAGCTAGCCAGAGCGGTCGAGTCCGGCCGGGCCGCGCTCACCGAACTCGACGACGCCAGGGCGGCGATCATCGCCTGTTACGTCGCCATGGAAACCAGCCTCGCGCAGGCCGGCACGAAACGCGAGCTGGCCGAGACCCCCGATGAACTACTGGACCGGGCCATGACCGCGGGTCAGGTGCCTGCCGTCCCGGCCGGCACCTTGACCGAGCTGTTCTACGAGGCCAGATTCTCCACCCACCACATGCCGTCCGCTAAGCGCGAGCAGGCCCAGCGCGCACTCGCCGACCTGGCCGACCACCTCCCGGTCGGCCAGCCGCGATGAGCAGCACAGAGCCGATCAGCACAGCACCGATCAGTACAGAGCCGATCAGCACAGAAGGATTTCGGGGAGCAGGCCGCGAGGTCGCCGTCGCGGCCGCCTTCGTGATCGCGCTCGCGGCGGCGGCCTGGGTGCTATTCGGAGGGGCCACGGCGAGCATCGTCGTGCTCTGCTGCGCCGCGGTCAGCCTCGTCGTGCTGCGAACGCTACTCAACCGGTCCGTCAGCCCCGAGGACGCGGAGCAGGTCAGGCACGACGCTCCGGCCACCTCGTTCGCCGGATTCTGGCGGATGCAAACTGACATCGCCTCCGCAATGGCCTCGCTGAGCGCCTGGGACAACAACTCACGGCGCCGGCTGCAGAACCTGCTCGCGGCCCGGCTGGCCGAGCGCCACGACATCAACATGGCCGCCGATCCGCAGGCGGCCAAGGCAGCGTTCATCGGCGACCACAGCTCGCGGGCCGCACTCTGGTTCTGGATCGATCCCGAGCGCCTGACCCCTGAAGACGCGAGCTCCCGGCGCGGCATCCCGCCCAGAGTGCTCGCCGCCCTGATTCACCGACTGGAGCAACTGTGACCGAGCTGAGCCTGACCCCAGCGCAGACTACCGAGCGCTGCAACACCGTGCTCGACGAGCTGGAACGCGCGATCATCGGTCAGCGCCCGGCGCTCGAACTGGTCTTGACCGGCATCCTGGCCGCCAGCCACATCTTGCTGGAGGACCTGCCGGGCCTGGGCAAGACGCTGACGGCCCGGTCCTTTGCGCGGGTGCTCGGCCTGGACTTCACCAGGATCCAGTTCACTCCCGACCTGCTGCCATCGGACGTGGTCGGAGCGCCACTGTACGACCAGCGGACTCAGCAGATGGTGTTCAGGGCCGGTCCGGTCTTCACCCAGCTGCTGCTGGCCGACGAGATCAACCGGACCCCGCCGAAGACCCAGGCCGCCCTGCTGGAGGCGATGGGCGAAGGACAGGTCAGCGTGGACGGCCAGACCCGGGCGCTCCCGACTCCGTTCATCGTGCTCGCCACGGCCAACCCGATCGAGTACGAAGGCACCTACGACCTGCCCGAGGCCCAGCTCGACCGGTTCGGCATGCGGCTGCGGTTCGGCTACCTGCGCGCGGGTGACGAGGTGCGGATGCTTCAGCGCCGCATCGACCGCGCCGCCGCGGAGATCACGCTCACGCCGCAGATCGGCCCGGCCGAACTGCTAGCCATGCGCCACTCGCTCGAGCAGATCGAGCTAACCCCCGACCTGCTCGAATACGTCGTCGCACTGATCGGTGCGACCAGATCCCATCCGCAGATCCAGGTCGGCGCGAGCCCGCGCGGCGGCCTGTTCATCATGCAACTGGCGCGCGGTAACGCGGTGCTGCACGGCCGCGATTACGTGATCCCCGACGACATCAAGGCGATCTGCGTGGCCGCCCTCGCGCACCGGATCACCCTGCGGCCGGAGCTGTGGGCCCGCAAAGTCAGCGCCGACGACGTAGTCACCCAGATCCTCGCCAGCGTGCCGGTGCCGCGGACAAACCCAGCAGCCGCCCTTTCGACCTAGTCTCTTTAAATCAACCCCGTTAAAGCCCTTTAGCGAGAAAGATTTGCGCGTGTTGACTGTTGGCGACAGCCGCGATCGGCCAGTTACCTGGCAGCTCACAGGCCATGCCCGCAGGCTGCTCACGCTCGCGATCGCCGGCCTGGTGATCACGGTGATCTCCCGGCGCGCCGAGTTCGCCGGCCTGGCCGCTCCGGCCCTGCTGATGCTGGCCGGACGGCATGGCCGCCGGCCCGCCAGCATCTGCGTCCAGATCGGAGTCGATTCCGCCCCGCTGACCGAGGACGACGAGGCGCACGCGCAGATCAGGATCACAGCACCCAGCGGGGGTTCAAAAGGGTCATCCCTCTTCGGCCAGGCCAGCGGGGGTTCAAGGGGGTCGTCCCCCTTCGGCCAGCACGGCTCAGGACAGGTGCTGGTCCGGCTGACCGCGGACCCGTGGATCAGCGCCGGCGAGGCCGAGCCGATGAAGGATGGCTGGTTCCGGCTGCCGTTCGTGCCGCAGCGATGGGGCGTCCGGTCGATCGGCTCCGTCGAAGTGACGTTGTACGACCGGTGGCGGCTTGAGCAGGCCAGGCTGACGATCCCCTTGCCGCAGGTCACCTGCTATCCGAAGCCAGCGCTGCTCCGATCTCAGGTCGTGCTCAGCAAGCTGCCGTCCAGACTCGGCGAACATGCCTCCCGGCTGGCCGGCGAGGGTGTCGAGTTCGCCGGTGTCCGTGAGTTCACCCCTGGCGACCGGCAGCGGCGGATCAACTGGCCCGCCACCACCCGGCGCGGCACGCTGCAGCTGAACATCTTCAACGCCGAACGCGCCCAGGTCACAGTCCTGCTCATGGACGTCAGCACGGATGTCGGGGAGACCGGCGAGAGCACCGCGGACCTGGCGGTGCGGGCCGCGACCGGCACCGCCGTCCGGTATCTGGCGGCCAGGGACCGGGTGGGCCTTATCAGCTTCGGACGCCGCCTGGACTGGATCACCCCGGCGGTCGGACGGCGGCAGACCGAGCGGATCCTGCACCTGATCACCTCGAAGTCCGCCTCCGGGCACCCGCTCGACGTCGTGGCCGACCTGCCGCACGCCGCGCTGCCGCCCGGTGCGCTGGTCATCGTGTTCAGCCCCCTGCTGAACCTCCGAATGGTGGAGGCGCTGCGCGGGCTGCGGGAGCGCGGCTTCGCCACCATCGTCGTCGACGTGCTGCGCGTCCCCAGAGTCGGCGGGCTGACCAGGACGAAGGCCCTGGCCGATCTGGCGACCAGGATCTGGCGGATGGAGCAGGACGCGATCAGGTTCTCGCTGCGCGAGCTGGGCATCCCGGTAGTCACCTGGGACGGCCAGTCGCCGCTGGACGAGCCCCTGGCGCCCTTTACTAGAAGACCGGTGGTGAACCGGTGACCGCGGCCCGCCGGTACCTCGCGGTCGCCCTGCTGTCGTTCGGGATAGCGCTGTGGGCCGGACTGCCGCTGCACCAGGCCGGCCGGCTGGGCAATCCCGGGTTCTTTCTCGCACTCGGCTGCGCGGCCCTCGGCTTGCTGCGGCTCCTCGGGGAGGCGGCGATGCCGAACCTGCCCTCCCGGTCGGAGTGGCCATACCTTCCGGCGACGTCCAGGGCCTGGATAAACGGCGTGTCCGCGCTGGTCGCGATCCCCTGGCCGCAGTTGCTGATCGTCGCCGCAATCGGCCTGGAGGCACTGCATCCCCGGCGGCCCTGGCACACGGCGGTGCTCGGCGTCGTGCTGATCGGCTACCTGATCACCCTGCACCTGACCGAAAGCAATTCCCGGCTGGCCACCTTCCGCCCGCAGTTGCCGCTGATCATCGCCGGCCTCGGGCTGGCCGCGATCTCGGTCGGTGCGGCCGCGCTACCGAGTGGCGCTGGCGGCACCGGTTCTGGCTGGCTGGCCGTACTCGCCGCGATCGCCGCTGTGATCGCGGCCGCGCTCGCGCTACCGATCTAGCTGACCGGGATCGGCGAACGGCCACGCGGTGTAGGTCGCCGACGAAGGCCCCCGCGATCGTGGCCTGCCCCGGCCGGCCCGCCAGGACACGGCGGCCGCGATGATCAACGCCGTCGAGATGTAGACGTCGGCCGCTCCGATCCAGTGCCAGCGCTGACTCCAGAAGATCGTCGCGTCCCAGAAAAAGTGCACGATGATGAGCGGGATGATGCTGCCGGTGCGCAGGTAAAGCCAGATAAACACGGCTGCCCAGACCGCGATGCCGACCACCCCCGGACCGTAATAGTCGTGGTAGGACATGCGCAGCGCAATCGCGATGATGAAAATCTCGGGGAGCGTCCGACCGGCCTGCCGCAGCGTGCTGACGACGAACGCGAGCAAGACGGTCTCCTCGACCACCCCGGCGGCCAGCGACGCCGCAGTGGCGTACAGCGTGTAGCTGTTGTCCTGTACCACTGGCTGCCCTAGCTTGGCGGCCGTGAACAGCCTGGTGATCGCGCTGCCGACGGTCAGCGCCAGCAGCGCCCAGACCGCCATCCGGAATCCGGTGCCGCCGGCGACGCCCCCTTGCCCGTTTCGCGGCGGTCCGAGGCCGAGCGATCTCGGGGTAATCCCCCGCCGCGCGCTGAGCAGCACGGTCAGCGCGACCGCGACCCCGGCCACGGTAATCTCGCTGATCGCGGCCGGCCCGAACACGGCCCAGCTGCCCGACTGCACCGGGTAGCGGCCCGCGAGCGTCTCGCCGCCAGCTACGATCCCGGCAGCGAAGAACGCGGCGAAAACCAGCAGTACCTCGGTGTAGGCCCGTCGGGCGGTGATCGGCTCGGCGGGCGGCGGCGGCTGAATCGACCACCAGTGCGCTCTGGCTGGCCGCCCAACCGGCCCCGGCCAGCCAGCGTCGCCGTCAGAACCGGAGGCCGAGGCGACCTGCTGCTTCGCAGGCGACGGCCCTGGTCCAGCGGGAACCGAGCTGGCCGGACCCGGACTGACCTCAGGCCGTTCACCTGGAGCCAGGCCGGCCTGGTCGGGCTGGGCTGCCGGCAGGCTACTGGCGGTATCCCAGTCGGTCAGGCCTTCACCGACCTCTTCTGGACCTATCACTTCCCGCCCGACCCTCCCTACCGCCCGACCCTCCCTACCGCCTAACCCTCCCTACCCGCCCGGCCCTTCCTACCTGCCCGCTGCGTAGCCCTGCATTCCCCGCGGGTTCGCTCCCGCGTACAGCATGCCCCGGTCCCTGGCGACCGCGCTTATCCTTCCGAGCGACCAGGCGGGCGAAACGTTGACCTCGTGACCGCGCCGGCGCAGGTCGTCGATCACCGCTTCGCCGTGCCGGTCCTCAATGGTCAGCGACCTCGGCTGGCTGCCGCGCGGGTAGAACGAGGACGGGAAGTGGTCGTTGTGGAAGGCCGGCGCGTCGATGGCCTCCTGCAGGTTCATGCCGAATAGCACGTGGTTGAGGAAGAACCCCAGCGTCCACTGGTCCTGCTGGTCGCCGCCTGGAGTACCGAACGCCAGGTATGGCTCCGCCTCGCGTAGCGCCAGGCTCGGCGACAACGTGGTGCGCGGCCGCCGGCCGGGGGCCAGCGAGCTGGCGAATCCCGGCGTGAGCGCGAACATCTGGCCCCGGGTACCCAGGCAGAAGCCGAGCCCAGGCACGACTGGCGAGCTCTGCAGCCAGCCGCCGCTGGGGGTCGCCGACACCAGGTTCCCGAACCGGTCGGCGACGTCCAGGTGGCAGGTGTCCCCCGGTCCGAGCGCTGTCGTGGCCAGTGTCGGGTCGCCGGTCGCGGCGGTGTGCCCGCCATCGATGCCGGCCGTCTGGTCCCCGAACCCGGCCAGTGCGTAGCCAGGCAGCGCTGGGGTGCGGCCTTCCGGCGAGCCGGGCGTGAGACTGCCAGAAGACTCTCCCGTCACCAGTTGCCTGCGCGCGGCGGCGTACTCCCGATCGAGCAGCCCGGCCAGCGGCACGTCGAACGTCTTAGGGTCGCCGTACCAGGCCTCGCGGTCGGCGAACGCGAGCTTGCCGCACTCGGTGACGGCATGCACCAGGTCCGCACTGCCTGGTCCCATCGCGGTCAGGTCGAAGCCCTCAAGCAGCGCGAGCTGCTGCAGGAACACCGGCCCCTGCCCCCACGGGCCGGTCTTGCAGACGGTGAATCCGTGGTAGTCGAAGGTGACCGGAGATTCGACCTCGGCCCGCCAGCCGGCCAGGTCCGCCCCAGTCAGAAAACCGTGGTTGACCCGGCCGGTCACGTCCATGATCTCGGCCTTGGCCAGGAAGCTGTCGATCGCCTCGGCGACGAAACCCTCGTACCAGGCTCGTCTGGCTGCCTCGATCTGGGCTTCCCGGTCGGCACCGACCGCCTCAGCCTCCGACACCACTCGCCCGTAGGTGGCGGCGAGGTCGGAGTTGACGAACCGGCTGCCGGGGGCCGGGACCCCGTTGCCGAGATAGATGCGGGCCGAGGTGGGCCAGTGCTCGGTGAACGTCGGGGCCATCGCCTCGATCGTTCCGCTCGCGGACCTGAGCATCGGGTAGCCGTCGCCCGCGTACCCGATCGCGTACTTCGCGACCTCGCGCAGCGGCATGGTGCCGTACCGGCTGAGCAGCAGCATCCAGGTGCCGAATGCGGCGGGCACGGTCGCCGGCAGCAGGCCGTTACCGGGAACCAGGTCGATGATGCCGGCCGATTCGAACGCCTCGATCGTCGCTGCCTGTGGCGCTGTGCCCTGGCCGCTCAGCACGAACGTCTCGCCGCTGGCGGCGTCGTGCCCGATAACCGGAACCTCTCCACCCGGGCCGTTCAGGTGCGGCTCAACCACCTGCAAGGTCAATCCGGTGGCCACGGCGGCGTCAAAAGCATTACCGCCGGCCTCGAGTACTGCCATTCCTGCTGCTGACGCCAGCCAATGGGTCGATGCGACCATCCCGAACGTGCCTGCTAGCTGCGGCCTTGTGGTGAACTGCTGGTTGGCGGCCACACGACTCCGATCCCTAATGTGAGCTACCTTGGGCATACCCACGGTAAGCAGCTTCGCGCCTCAAGTCCGCAAACCTACCTAAAAGGACTCCGCTTAATGAGTATCTCAGCACCCGGTGCGCGCAGGCTGGTCGCGGTAGCGGCGCTCGTCAGTTCGGCTGCCTTCGTCGCTGCCTGCGGTTCCTCATCGAGCGGCGCGGCCGCGCCGGCCAAGACCGTGACGATCACCGAGCCTCCGACCTCCAGCCCAACCCAGCCCACACCCAGCCCGTCGAGTTCGGCGCCGGTGACTCCCAACGGGCCGGCCGAGTGCACGACGGCGGAACTGAAGGTCGCCAGGGGCCAGAGCAACGGCGCCGCGGGAACGATCTACTACAACATCGACTTCACCAACACCTCCTCCAGTTCGTGCTTCATGCAGGGCTACCCGGGAGTCTCGCTGGTAAGCGCGGGCGGCGGCTCCGGCAGCCAGATTGGCGCCGATGCCAAGCGGGTGTCCGTGACGCCCTCGCACCAGATCGTGCTGGCCCCAGGCCAGACCGCGAATGCCGCGCTCGGCGTGGCCGAGGCCGGGAACTTTCCCGCCTCTAGCTGCAATCCGGTGACGGCGCACTGGCTCAAGGTGTTCCCTCCGGACCAGACCGTGGCCACCTACGTGGCGTTCACCACCCAGACCTGCGCGTCCACCTCGACCGCGACCATGCACATCTCCGCGATCAGCAGCGGGGCCTAGAACGGGGACAATAAGACACGTGCGCTGTAAAAGCCGGGGGGCACAGTGAACGGGGCCGGCGGTAAGCCAGGCGAGCGGCTCTACCCTGGCGCGTACCTCGCCGGGTACCGGCTTGAGGAGCGGATCGGCCGAGGCGGGCAGGCCGTGGTGTTCCGGGCCATCGACGAGCAACTGGGTCGCCCGGTGGCGATGAAGATCTTGGCGCCGGCATTTACCAATGACCATGCGTTTCGCACGAGATTCATTAATGAATCGCACGCGGCCGCGGCCGTCGAGCATCCCCACATCCTGCCCGTCTACGACGCGGGCGAGGCCTCAGGCCTGCTGTTCATCGCGATGAGGTACGTGCCGAGCGGCGATGTCCGGTCGCTGGTGCGGCAGCAGGGAGCGCTATCGGTGCGGCGCGGATGGACCATCATCTCCCAGATCGCCGCGGCGCTCGATGCCGCTCACCAGCTCCGGCTGGTGCACCGGGACGTCAAGCCCGCCAACATGCTGCTCGACACCAGCAATCGGGTGGCGGGCGCGCACCGGTCCGATCACGCGTACCTGACTGACTTCGGCATCAGCAAGCAGGCGCAGTCGGCCGGGGTGACCATGGTCGGCCAGATCATAGGGACGCTCGAGTACGCCGCTCCCGAGCAGATCGACGGTGATCCGGTCGATGGCCGGACCGATGTGTACGCGCTCGCTTGCTCGACCTTCGAACTGCTGACCGGCGAGCCGCCGTTCCGCCAGCGGCTCGGGCCGGCCCTGATCTACGCCCAGCTATCGCAAGCCCCGCCGTCGCTGGTGCAGCGCCGGCCCGAACTCGCCCTGTCAGTCGATCACGTGCTGGCCAAGGCGATGGCCAAGGTCCCGGCCGACCGGTACCCGACCTGCGGCAGCTACGCGGTCGACCTTGGCCGGGCGCTGCAGCTGATCGCTGGCCAGGTCGAGGCCGTCGGCCAGGGGGTGACACCCTCGTCGTCGATCACGCTCAAGGCGTCCAGGAGACCGCCTGGCCAGGAGACCAGGGTCGTCCACCGGCGGCCGACCCCGCCGACCGGGCCGGCCCCGCAGACCGGGCCGATCCCGCCCGCCGGGCCGCTCGGGTCAGCCCCGCCGCCCGCTCACGAGCCGCCGACGCAGCGCCGCTACCCGCCCGATCCTTACAGCCGGTAAAAGGCCCGCAAAAATGCGCGGGTAAAACAACCCTGCTTCGGCTGGCTGCGTCATTATCTTTGCGGGGCCGATTTTGGTGGCATTCTTTTTCGGCGGATAAATCGGCTACCTGACCGCCGTATTCGGGCAATTCACGCCGAACCAACCGGAGGGCAGCCATGCACAGCACGAAGCCCGCAGCGGGCCACATGGTTTTGCGACACTGCTTCCTGGCCCTGCGCCACTGCGCCGCACTCGGCCTGATCGGCCTGGCCGCGGCCGCCTGCGGCATGCAGCACGGGCACCAGACCGGATCTCCCAGCACCGGCGGCGCCTCGGAATCTCCCAGCAGCGGCGGCAGTACCCAAGCCGTCGGCAGCCCGTGCACCGCCGCGCAGCTCAGGGTCACCCTGGACCTCAAGTCGGCCGGAGTCGCGGCCGGCACGTCGCTGATCCCGCTCGACTTCACCAACACCTCGACGGTGACCTGCATCCTGACCGGGTTCGCCGACGTCAGCTTCGTGACCAGCAGCGCCGGCCATCAGGTCGGCCCGGCGGCCACCGTCGACCGGAGCCTGTCGCCCCAGAGCCTGCGTCTGGTCGCCGGGGACAAAGCGCACCTGTGGCTGCGGCTCGTGCAGGCCGCCGACCTGCCGACCACCACCTGCGAGCCGAAAAACGTCGCCGGGCTACTGGTCAAGCTGCCCGGCCAGGCCACCTCGATCTTTGTCCGGCATCAGTTCACCACCTGCGCCAAGCGGCTGCACGGTACCGACCTCTTGACCGTGGAACCGTTCCAGGCGGGCCGAGCCCGGGCGGGCTCGGCCCAGTAATTCGGCACCGCAATTCAGTCAGTCACCTAATCACGGGGGATTCTAATCATGGGGATGAGAACTGGCCGCCTCAGCGGGCTGCTCGCGGCGGCCGCGTTGGCCGCGACGGCACTCGCGTTGCCCGCTTCGGCACTAGCCGCTAACGGCGGTCACGGCACGCCTGGACAGCACCACAAGCGGCACAGGATCGCGCCGTGCCGGGCCGGCAGCACGACGACCTGGCTCGGGCTCGGCGCCGGCGGCGGTGCCGCCGGCACGATCTTCTACCCGCTCGAGTTCAGCAACACCGGGCGCCGGACCTGCGCGCTGTTCGGCTTCCCCGGCGTATCGGCGGTCAAGAACGGCCGGCAGGTGGGCGGCGCCGCGATCAGGACCGGATCCAAGCACCTCGCGATCCTGCGACCAGGCCAGACCGCCCACGCGATCCTGGGGATCGTCGAGGCCGGCAACATCGCCGGATGTCACGTCATCCCGGGCGCCAGCCTGAAGATCTTCGCGCCGAACCAGCAGGCCCCCACGATCATCCCGTCGTTCACGTTCACCGCCTGCTCGAACCGGTCGGTGCTGCGGATCAGGTCGGTGCGGTTCGGGGTCGGGATCCCGGGCGTGACGGTCTCCTAGGCAGGGGACGGCGCGCGCCCGGTGATCCGATAGGTTGCCGGTCATGGCCCGAATCGATCCGACACCGCTCAATCCGCGGCTGCGCGCCGTCCTCGACCTGTCCGTCCCCGAAGCACGCGAGTACGGCGGCCGCCACGAGTACGACGGCAAGGTCCAGGACCTGTCCCCCGCTGGCGTCCGTGCCGGTCTCGAGGTCCTGGCCGCAGCGCGCGCCAACGGGTCGGCCGATGGTGAGCTGGACAGCTATGACGATGCGCACCTGGCCACCTTCGAGCGGCTGGCGCAGGTCACCTTCGGCGAGCTTGAGCTGCACCGGTCGAACCCCTACTTCCACATCGCCAATCTGGATCTGGCCAGCTACGACCGTGACTACGCGCCGGCGCAAGACCGGGCCACGGCCAAGGCCGAGCACATCGCGGCCTGGCCGGCGGCGGCGGACGCGGCGATCGCCTCTCTTGACCGGATCCCGGCACCGGTGGCCAAGGCGCTGCAAGGCGCGGTCCGCGGCCTGGCAGCCGGCCTCACCACCGGCGTCGACGCGGCCGTGCCTGACCAGGCGGGAGCCGACGCGCTGGCGGCGCACCTCCGGCTGGTCCGGCATATCAGCCAGGCCGCCGACAATGGCGACCCGAATGCCGCGCTCGGAGCCGATGCGCTGACCAAGCTGATGAGCGCCAGCGAGGGGATCGATCTCGACCTGGCCGCGCTCGCCGCCCGGGCCGACGCCGAACGCGACCGGCTGCTCAGCCGCCTGGCCGACAGTTGCGCCCAGCTCGACAGCTCCAAGCCGGCCTTGCAGGTCGCGCGCGAACTGGTCCGCGAGCATCCGGACGCGGCCGGCGTGCTGACGGCGGCCACCATCTGGACCGAGCGGGCCATCGAGTTCACCTACCGCAAGAACCTGGTTCCCTACCAAGACGGCGAATGCGTCGTAGCGCTCGCCCCCGAGTCGCGCCGCTGGGCCATGGCGATGATGTCGACCGCCGCACCGGGCGAACCGGAGGCACCGTCGATGTACTACATCACCCCGCCCGACCCGACTTGGCCCGCGCACGAGGCCGAAGAATGGCTCGAGGTCTTCAGCGACACGACGCTGCCGGGCATCACCGTGCACGAGGTGGCGCCGGGCCACTTCTCGCACGGCCGCGCCCTGCGGCACGCCCCGACCGCAATCAGGCAGACGCTGCACTCCGGCGCATTCGTCGAAGGCTGGGCCCACTACGCGGAAGAACTGTGCGTCGAAGAGGGCTTCTGCGCCGATGATCCCAGGTTCGCGATCGGAGTCTGGCTCGAAGCCCTGGTCCGGGTGACCAGGCTGGCCTGCGCGATCGGCCTGCACACGGCCGGCTGGACGGTAGCCGACTGCGCCCGCCGTTTCGAGACCGACACCCACCTGAGCGGCCAGGCCGCCCTGGCCGAAGCGACCAGGGCCAGCTTCGACCCCACCTACGGCCGCTACACCTGGGGCAAGCTGGAGATCATGGCCCTGCGCGAGCAAGCCAGGCGGCAGTGGGGCCCAGACTTCTCCCTGATCCGCTTCCACACCGCCATGCTCACCCTAGGCTCCCCACCCCTAGGCCTACTCCCCACCGCCCTCACCCACGCCTAACCCCCCACCCCGCCCATCCAAACCACCCCACCCTGAGCAGCCCGCACCGCCACCGGGCTCCCGCACCGCTGACCAACCCCCGCACCCTGACCAGCCCGCGCCGCGACCAGCGTCCGCGCCGCCCAGCCACCAGCTGCGCGATACCCCCGAGCGCCTCCTCCGTACCTCGACCGGTCCTGGCCCTTCGGCCGACCACATTCGTCACACCACTCCCCTGAACCTCGGCCGCCCCTCCTCCACCACGCCGACGCCACGATGATCATTTCTGAACCGGGTGAATATGCGCTTTCATCTGGTTTTCGGGGGGTGAATACGCGCATTCATCTTTTGGACGCACTCCGGAATAGTCGTGAATGCCGGATTCTGGAGTTGGCTGGGTGTACCGGGGATGGGGTCGACCGCCGGTAAGGTGCTCCCATGACGGACTTGGACCTGGACGCTCTGTCGTCTCGCGAGTTGCATGATCTGGCCGTGCATCGGGCTAGGCATCATCTCGATATTGGATTCCTTTGGGAGCTTCTGCGCGAGCTTCCCGCCGGCGAGATCGCGGCCGGACATCCCGAGCACGCGCAGGCGGACTCGCTGAAGCTGTCCGCGCTGATCGGCGACGCGATTGACTCCGACGACAGCGGCATCGAAGACGCGCTCCGCCCGCTTTACCTGGATTACCTGACCAAGCACAAGGCCGACCTGCCCGCGCTGCTCGCCCATGAGCACCACAAGGAGCACTCCGGCGACCACTAGCCCGAAGGCCGCGCTGAGCTCCTGAGCACCCAGGGCGGCACCGGCCTCTGGCAGCCGGGGCGGAGACCCTGAGCCATGCGTTTCTCCAAAAGATCTTTATGGGTTAACGCACGAAGGACCCTGTGCAAGCCGATCGCTTGCCAGGGTCCTTCGTGCGGTTTGCGCTGGTCAGACTAGGCCTTGAGGATGGCCTCGATCTCCAGGTGCAGCTCGACCTTGTCGGCGACCACGACACCGCCGCCCTCGATCGCCGCGTTGTAGGTCACACCGAAGTCGCCGCGGTTGATGTGGCCGGTCGCAGTGAACCCGGCGCGGGTGCCGCCGTAGGGGTCCTTGCCGAAGCCGTTGACCTCAAGCTTCAGCGGCACGCTGCGGGTGACGCCCTTCAGCGTCAGTTCGCCGTCGAGCACCCAGTCGCTTCCGTCGGCGCGCACACCGGTCGAACGGTAGGTCATCTGCGGGTGGTTCTCGGTGTCGAAGAAGTCGGCCGAGCGGAGGTGGCCGTCGCGCTGCTCGCTGCCGGTCTCGATCGAGGACAGCTCGATCTCGGCGGTGACCGAGGAGTCGAGCAGGTTCTCGCCTGTGGTGAGCTCGCCGGCGAACTTCGTGAACTTGCCGCGCACCTTGCTGACCATCATGTGCCGCACGGAGAACCCGACCTCCGAGTGCAGCGTGTCGATGGTCCAGGTACCTGCCACGTAACCGGGGATCCGTTCGGTCAGGGTCTGCGTCATCTCTTGCTCCCTTGAGTCATGACTTGCGTTGGCCTTGCACTGGCCCTTGGCACTTGCGTTAGGTCGTAAGCTTGGTTGAGCAATCAACTAATAGCACGGAGGCAGCCAACTTGTCAAATGTTCAACTACCTCAGTACCCTGGTGACGTGACGATGACGACCCGCTGGCTGACGGATGAAGAGCAGCGCACCTGGCGACTGTTCCTGACCGCCTGCCAGTCGGTGTTCGGCACGATCGAGGCGCAGTTGCTGCGCGATTCCGGGCTACCGCACGGTTATTACGAGATCCTGGTTCACCTGTCCGAGGCACCGAGCCGAGCGCTGCGGATGAGTCAGCTAGCCGCGGCCTCAACGTATAGCAAGAGCCGTCTGTCGCACGCGGTGTCCAGGCTTGAAGAGCGCGGACTCGTCGTCCGGCTCGACTGCCCGACGGACCGGCGTGGTCAGATCGCGCAGCTCACCGAGCAAGGTTTTGCCGTGCTGGAAGAAGCCGCTCATGGGCACGTCGACCAGGTTCGGCGATCGCTCATCGACGTGCTGACGCCCGAGCAGGTGGCTCAGCTTGGCGAGATCAGCGCGGCGATGATCGCGGCCGCTTCCGGGCGGCCCATCGGAAGCTGCTCTGAAGCCGAGGCGGTGGCTGAGGCTGAGGCGGGTTCAGGTTGCTGCGGCGCCGAGAGCGATGACGACGGGACCTGCCCGGGCTGACCCGCGCCGATCTCAGGCCACCCGCGCTAGCTCCTGGCGGATCGGCTAGGGGTTATCCTCCTTAGCGATAGTGGCTGCGGCCGGTTGGGCTCGCACCGGCTGGTTTGGACTGGCTGGTCCAGACTGGCTGGCTGGCTGCGACGAACTTCGAGGAAGCCTTACATGCCTGGTGGCGCTGGAGCGCGGCGCTGGATTGCCTTGCCGCTGATCGTCGGCTTGCCCGCGGCTGTCCTGGCGCTGGCTGGTTGCACCGCGCAGAAGCCGACTGTCGTGCCGATCAGGGTCGGTAATGCCTTCGTTATGCAGTCCAGTGGCGTACAGGCGCTGGCCGGGTACTTGGTGATCTCGAACGCGGGTTCGGCCGATCGGCTGGTGTCCGTGCGCAGCAGCGCTGGCGGCAAAGTGGTGATGTTGGGGCCGAGCAGCTCAGACGGGCCGGCAGCGCGGGCGGTCTCCCAATTTGTCATCCCCGGTCATCGGCTTACCAGGCTGGATCCGACCGGCAACCATCTGGAGATCATCGGCTCCAGCCCGTTGCATGAGGGGAACAACGTGACGCTGACGCTAGTGTTCGCCCGCGCGGGGACGATGCATGTGCTCGCTCAGGTCTCCAACCCGCAGACCGACGGCGGCGGCTACTTCGGCCCGTAACCGAAGCCAGCCCGCCCTCGCACCACCGTGACTCCGCCCTCGCACCACCGCCGGCAGCCCGCCCTCGCACCGCCGGCAGTCCGCCCTCGCATTGCCGGTAGTCCGCCCTCGCACCGCCGGCAGCCTCTGGGCGCAACGCGATATGCCGTGAGTTTTGGTCTATAGTTGCCGGCATCGCGGTTGCGATATATCGTATTGCTGTCAGTACCGTGCGGACATGGCGGATCGACGCCGAGCTGCGCATCCAAGCTGATCCCACCTGGAGGAACGATGGCGGCAGGACCGGGCGTCAGGATCGGCGACACCGAGCGCGAAGCGGCCGCGGCCAGCCTGCGTGAACACTACGCGCGGGGGCGGCTGACGCTGGATGAATTTCAGCAGCGGCTCGATGCCGTGTTCGCTGCGACGACAAACGTGGATCTGGCCAAGATCACCGCTGACCTCCCCTACACCAGCCCGTACGCCCCGCCGTGGCCACCGCAGCAATCGACCGGCGCCTCCAATCCAGGTGCCGCCCGCCAGCTCGGCGCTGGTGCGGGTGCGAGATACCGGCGGCCGAACGCGGCCCGGTCGTGGGCTTGGAGCACCATCGCGCTGGTCGCGCTGGCGGTCGTGATCATCGGCATCTCCCTGCCGTTCGCGGGGATCTTCAAGCCGTTGCTGATCCTGTTCGCTGTCTTCACGTTCGCGCGCAAGATGCTGCGGCGGATACTCGGCGGCGGCACCCGTCGCGGCCGCTGGATGTAGCACGACCCTGCTGGGCCAGGCCCGGGATCAGCGGCCCAGAAGAGCGACTGGATGAGGTGGCCGCTGGCAGCACGGCTGGCGCGGCCAGATTCCCAGGCCTTCGCGACCGTTCGGACGCGACTTCTCATCGGTTGGACGCGACTTCTCATCGGTTGCGGCGACTTCTCACTGGTTAGACCGAATATTTATCTGATATGCGGCTTTTATAACTAGGGTAATCATGGAGAAGTCCGCGCAACCAGTGAGAAGTCACGTCCAACCGATGAGAAGTGGGCTGCCCAGGCAATCGCAAACCCGGCGAATCGCCCATCGCCGGGGCTCTGCACTCCACCCGGCCCGCCAAGGCCACCACCGGGCCGGGTCCAGCACTTCACCCGGCCCCGCCAGGCCCGCCCGACCCACCAGGTCACCACACCGACCGGGCCCACCACCGCACCCGACCCACCAGGCCACCACACCAACCGGGCCCACCACCGCACCCGACCCACCAGGCCACCACACCAGCCAGCCAGCAAACTGCGTCTCATCGACGGCGACCTCTACTGGTTCACCTCGCCCCAGACTGAACACCTTCTCGGGAACGCGTCTACATCAGGGGAACCTGATCCGGCTGCCACCGTCGCCGCTAGCCCAGATCCGCGAATCCGGCTAGGAACGCTCCGGAACACGCAGTGGCACGAGCAGATACCGGAACGCCGGCACCGCGCCGTCCTCCCCCTCCGGCCCGGCGCCCTCAGCGCCCCCCTCAACCCACGTGAGCAACGCCGGCTTAGCCGCAGTGTTGAACTCAAGCCTGATCCGCCCCCCCTGGACCGCGCCGCCGACCGGCTCCTCCCCCGAACCCGCCGCCCCGGACCCAGCCTCCCCGGACTGCCTGGCCTCCCCGGACTGCCTGGCGTCGCCAGCCCCCGCCGCAGCCACCAATCCATCCAGCAGGTACTGGGGGTTAAACGAGATCACCGGCTGGTCCCCGGCGAACTCGGCTCCTACCGTCTCGGCTGCTCTGGCCCTGCCTTCCGCGTGGGCTTCGATCACGACCTGGCCGTCGCCGAACGACAGCCGGACCGGACCCGCCCGCTCAGCCACCAGCGACGCCCGCCGTACCGCCTCGATCACCGGACCGGGTACTAGCTCCGCCTGGCAGGCGAAGTCGCTGCCGAACCGGCTCTGGTACTTGATGAACTCCCCGCCGATGAGCCTGGCCGTAACCCGGCGATCTCCGGCCTCGAAGCCGATCAGCCCATCGGCCGGGTGCGGCTGCGCGTCGGCACCGCCCGTGTCGAGGCTGAACGAGACCGTCGCCGGCACACCCGCAGCGAGCATGCGAGCGACCTCGGCCATGATCCGAGCCGGGACCAGCGCGAGCGCCCTGACCCCAGGATCGGCTGGCACCACCGGCACCCTGCTCGCGGCCAGCCGGTACCGGTCGGTCGCTGCGAGCGTAAGCCGGTCACCGTCCAGGTCGAAGCAGATGGCGGTCAGCATCGGCAGCGTGTCGTCACGGCTGGCCGAGGTGACGACCTGGCCGACCGCCGAGGCAAGCACCCCGCCGTCGACGGAGAAGACGGCCGGCGGCGAATCCGGCAGCGCCGGGTACTCATCGAGCGGCAGGCACACCAGACCGAACTCGACCCCGCCGCAGACGAGATTAAGGACGTCCGCCTCGGCGGAGAATGCTACCGGCCGCGACGGCAGGCTCCTGGTGATCTCGGCCAGCAGCCGACCGGGAACCAGCGCGGTCCCAGGCTCGGCAACCTCTGCCTCCAGCCTGCATCGGGCCGAAATCTCGTAGTCGAAGCAGGACAACGTCAGGCCGTCTTCGGTCGCCTCGATCTGCAGGCAGGACAGCTGCGGCAGCACCGGCCTTGACGGCAGCGCGCGGGAAACGAACGCCACCGCTTCGCCGAGCGCGTCACGTCCGACCCTGAACCTCATGTCCGCCTCCTGCGCGTGCGCCAAGCTCGGCCGGCTTCCGACGTTTGCCAGAGTCCGCGACCTTCGCCCCTGATCCTCGCACCTGATACCGACAACGGCCCGACGCTCCCGCAACGGGCAGCGCCGGGCCGGGTCATCGGGCCGGGGTCATCGGGCCGCTGTCGGCCGGTCAGCTACGTCAATCCTGCCGGTGCCGCCGCCAGCGTAGTTTCGATTGCCTTAATCAGCGCCCGCGCGGTCTCCGCGGTTAGCTCCACGGCCACCCGGGCCGCTGGGCCCTTAGCGGGATCGGCGAAGTCGATGTTGAGCGTATGGTCGGAAGGCGCGTGCACCGGGTGATCGAAATAGACATTGACCTGGCTCAGCCCGAACCACCCATTGGCGCCCTTGCCGCTGCCGATCGCCGGAATGCTCTCGGTGAGATACGTGCACATGACAGATCCGCCTCTCAGGCTAGGTGCTTATCAGGCCAGGTGCTGGCCGAAGAATTCCCAGATCTTTTCCCAGCCCTGGGTCGCGGCATCGACCCGGTACGACGGCCGGTCCACCGAGAAGAACGCGTGCCCGGCGCCTTCGAAGGTGTGGAATTCGTGCGGCTTGTTAAAACTGTCGAGCACGCCGGACAGCTCGGTCATATCGGCCGGCACCGGGAACTGGTCGTCGGCGCCGAACAGGCCGAGCAGCGGGCAGCCCAGGTTCTCGGAGAGCCCGATCAGCGGCTTCATGCTGGCCGGCGCCTGCTCTGGTACGTGCACGACCGCGCCGCCGTAGCAGTCCACCGCCGCTTGCACCGGAATGCTGCACGCCACCAGGAACGACTGGCGGCCGCCTGAGCAGTAGCCGATGACGCCGATCTTTCCGTTACTGCCAGGCAGTGCCCGCAGGTAGTCGGCCGCGCCGCCGACGTCACCGACGACTTGCTCATCGGGCACGCCGCCCTTGGCCCTGGCCGTGGCGGCCGCGTCGTCCGGGCTCGCGCCCGGCGCCTCCCTGGTGTACAGGTTCGGCATCAGGGCCGCATACCCGTTCGCCGCGAACTTCCTGGCGATCTCCTTGGTCGAGGTGTCGTAGCCGGGCAGGTGATGAATCACGACGACGCCAGCGAACGTCTCGGTGTCACCTGGTTTGGCCAGATACGCCTCAATCTCATCGCCATTGTGACCGGGGATCGTGATGGTCTCGGCGCTGAGCGTTTCCTTCATATTGTCAATCTCCCTTTACCTGCGCTTGGACATCGGAAGCCGAACAATCGGGAAGACCGATCCTGGCTGTTCAGATTATTGCTGAAGGCCGATATTCGGGGGAAAGGCACTTCAAATGAGTTCGGCCTCCTTTGGACTGGTACTCATCCCGCTGTGCGCGGGCTTCGCGCTTGGCTGGTACGCGAATCGTGCCTATGCGGCGCACGGCGACGTCAAGTCGACGAAAGCAAAGATCCCTGGCTACCGGAAGAACCGGCACCGCAACGGCTTCATTACCATCCTTCTCGCCTTCGGAATAGGCGTCGTCGTCCTTGGAATGCTGCATCCGCGCTAGTAAACGTAACGCCGGGCCCAACAGTTCAGCGAAGCGGCCGGGATCAGGCGGGCAGTTCGATCGACTGAGGGAAGCGGAATAGGTTGGCCGGATCCACCGCAGCCTTGACCCGCTGAAGCCGGGCGTAGTTGGCACCATAGTAGGCACGCTGCCAGTCTGCCAGGTCAGGGTCCGCGTAGTTCTGGTAGGCCTGGCCGCTTGCGTAGGGCCGCATCGCGGCGTGGAACGACGCGAGCCAGGCCCGCTGATTAGCCGCGCCCGCGGTTCCGGCTCCGCCGGCCGGCTCAAGTCCAACCGACCAGCCCGTGGTGTACTGCGCGAGAAACAGCGCGTCGCGGTGCACGAACGCCGTGTCCCCCGGCCCGATTCGGTTGATCACCCCACCGAACGCGTCGAATGCCACTCCGCCCACCGCCCCTGGCGCCCCGTCGACCCGACCGAGCGCGGCCACCTGATTCAGCAGGGTCGCGATCCCCTTGGCCGGCAGCGGCTTAGTGTAGAAGTCGGACTTGGCGTACTCGGGCGGCCTGCTGAGCACCCCGGCCGGGTTCTGGGTCGGCAGGTGACACTGCTCGACCGGCATCGACGAGCATCCGGCCTCGACGAGCATGGAGGAGAGGAACTCCTCGCTCCGTACGAACACGCTGTCCGGCTGTGATCCAGCCGCCGAATACAACCGCCCGAGCAGCGCCTCCGCCCGCCCGGTGTCACCCGCGTAGGTGCCTCCGACGCTGATCGACGGCTCGCTGCCGCCCGGCGCCGCGCTCAGGTGCAGGTTGGACCAGAGCTCATCGGGCGCACCAGGCGCCCAGGTCTGCCAGGCGTCGATCACCTGCGCCGCCGCCGACCACGGCCATTGCAGGAAGAACAGCACCAGGTCAGGTGCCGGATGAGTGCGGAAGGTGAACTCGGTGACCACGCCGAAGCTGCCACCGCCGCCGCCCCGGCAAGCCCAGAACAGATCGGCGTCGCCGCTAGCGGTGCAATCACGGACCGTCCCGTCCGCGGTGACGATCTGCAGGCCGATAACGTTGTCGCAGCTCAGGCCGTAGAGCCGACCGACGACGCCGACTCCGCCGCCGAGCGCCAGCCCGGCGATCCCCACCGTCGGACACGACCCCCCCGGCACCGCCAGCCCGCGCGCGGCCAGCTGACTGTACAAGTCGATCAGCAACGTCCCGGCTCCGACTCGAACCGTCCCGGCCGCTGCATCCACCGCCACCCGCGACATCTTGCTGACGTCGATCACCAGTCCAGTCGAACTCGACCAGCCCCCGTAACTGTGCCCGCCCGACCGAGCCGCCACCGGCAGGCCGAACCGGCGTACGAAGTCCAGGCAGGCGCTGACATCCGGTGCCGTCGCGCAATAGGCGATCCCCTGCGGACGAGCCTGGTCGAACTTGGGGTCAAAGAGCAGCTTCGCGGTGCCGTAGCCCGAACTGTCCGGCGTGACCAGCAGGCCAGAAGAGAGCTGGCGCCGCAGCCCGGCCCAGTCCGCCGCCCCAGGCGGCCCAGAAGCCAGAGTCGGAGTCGGAGTCGCGCTAGGTGAGCCCGACCCAGGCGGCGGCGCGCTCGCATCGCCCGTAGCGTGGCCGTGCCGACCGGCCAGAACCTCTCCGATCCCGGCCCCAGCCACCGCCGCCGCACCGAGCGAGATCCCGCCGATCAGGAAAAACCTGCGGCGATCGGGTCGCTGCGGAAGCCCAAGCCTCGTTGCCATTCGCCGCCCGCCTATCCATGATGACGCCTCCACCAGCATCAGACGGCGGAAGGTCCCTTCAGGTTGGAACTCCTCCAAAACCCAAAGAAAAATTTCTTAATTTTCGCAGAAAGCTTCCCGGTGGTCTTGTCCCCGGTTCACCTAGGCCGGTCACCCCCGGACGACTCAGGGAGGGCGCCCGCGAACCATTGCCCACCGCCTAACCCGGGCCGATCGCGAGCGCCGCCCGTCCGACTCGCCCGGATTCGGCGAGCCGAGACCCACCGCCCCCAATCCGGCCGCCGGCTAGCGCCGTCCGGGCCGACGTCTCCCCCGAGACGGCGAGCCGGCGACCCACGGCCTGGCCATCGTTGCCGAGTTTATACCTTTATTATTGATAAAGGCCATTTTTAAGACTCTTGACACTGTGGTGATGACTGCGTGACCATGTCGGGCGTCAGCTATTTATTCGCCGGTTAGCCCAGCTTTGTTGGCTAGTGATTCATCCGTCGGGGAAGGGATCGCGCGACCACCCACAGCGCGGCATTCCTCGCAAAACGGGCGCGGTTGTGTTCCGCCCGGAGTTTGGGGAGGGGTTCTGTGAAATTCCGTCAAATCACCGTTACCGGGCGGGGGTCACGAGCAGCGCTAGTGATGCTCAGCCTCCTGGCGCTGGCCGCGGCTGGCTGCGGCTCATCCTCATCGAGCAACTCCGCAGGCGGCACGGACTGGTCGACGGCCACGTCGGCGTCATCGGGCGGCGGGCTGAGCAAGCTGATCGCCGCGGCCAAAAAGGAAGGCACGCTCAACGTCATCGCGCTCCCTTCCAACTGGGCTAACTACGGCAACATCATCAAAGCGTTCGAAGCCAAGTACGGGATCAAGATCAACTCGATCGCCCCTGACGACAGCAGCGCCCAGGAAATCACCCAGATCCAGCAAAAGAACGGCACGCCGCTGGCCGCGGACGTGCTGGACGTCGGCCTCGCCGTCGCCTACCAGTACACGAGCCTGTTCGCCCCGTACGAGGTCTCAACCTGGTCGGATGTCCCAGCTAGCCAGAAGCAGGCCAACGGTGAGTGGGTAGAGGACTACGGCGGCTACATGTCGGTCGGCTACAACTCCGCCAAGGTCGGCACCATCACCTCGCTGAATCAGCTGCTCACCGCCAAGTTCAAGAACTCGGTGGCACTCAACGGCAACCCGACCGAGGCCAATGCCGCGCTGAACGGCGTGATGATGGCGAGCCTGGCGCTGGGCGGTTCGGCGGGCAGCATCTCGACCGGCGTGAACTTCTTCTCCAAGCTCAAGAAGGCCGGCAACTTCAACCCGGTGCAAGCCACCCCGTCCACGATCAAGACCGGCGCCACCCCGGTGGTGTTCAACTGGGACTACCTGAACACCGCGAGCGTGGTCGGCCAGTCGGCCTCGACCTGGAAGGTGTTCATCCCGAGCAACGCCACGCTCGGCGGGTTCTACGCCCAGGCGATCAACAAGAGCGCGCCGCACCCGGCCGCGGCCAGGCTCTGGGAAGAGTTCCTGTTCTCCCAGGCCGCTGACGGCGGACAGAACCTGTGGCTGCATGGCGGTGCCCGGCCGGTCGAGCAGACGGCGATGACCTCCAACGGCTCGATCGACAAGAGCGCCGCCGCGGCACTGCCTCCGGTCACGGGCACCCCGGTGTTCCTGACTCAATCGCAGGCCACGAATGCCGCCAGCTTCCTGGCCCAGAACTGGGCCAAGGCTGTCAGCTAGGCCTGACGCGGAAATGACAGCGATCGCGCAAACTGGTACCGACCCGGCGGGCGTAACTGCCCGCCGGGTTCGGCGCCTGCCAATTGGGGCCTGGACCGGCACGTTGCCATTCGTCGGCTACGTTGGCCTGTTCTTGCTGCTGCCGACCGGAATCATCCTCTGGAACGCGTTCAAGAACCCGGCCGGCACCTTCACCTTTTCCGGAATCTCGGCGCTCGGCAGCTCGACGGTGCGTAGCTACTTCGTCGGCTCGTTCGAGCTGGCGGGCATCTCATCGGCAGCCGGGGCCGTGCTCGGCGCGATACTCGCCTACGCGGTTGCGGCAGGCCCGCTGGACGGGATCATGCGCCGGCTGTATCTGTCCGGCTCGGGGGTCCTTGCCCAGTTCGGCGGGGTGACGCTGGCGTTCGCGTTCCTCGCGACCATCGGACCTACCACCGGCTACCTGCTGCACGCCGGCTGGTACTACTCCTTCCCATGGGGCATCTCGCTCATCTACATCTACTTCCAGATCCCGCTCATGGTGCTGGTTTTCCTGCCCGCCATCGACGGGCTCAAGATTCAGTGGCGCGAGGCCGCCGAGAATCTGGGCGGCTCGACCTGGCGGTACTGGCGGCACATTGGCGGCCCGCTGCTCGCTCCGGCGTTTCTCGGTGCGACGCTGCTGCTGTTCGCCAACGGGCTGTCCGCTTACGCGACGATCGTGGCCTGGGAAAATCAGATCTCCTACATCGTGCCGCAGCAGATCTCAATTTCGATGATCAGCGAGGTCGGCCTGCTGAACTTCAACCAGGCCGACGTGCTCGCGCTCGGCATGGTGATCCTCGTGGCGATCGTGATGACCGGGTACGCCCTGCTCACCAGGAGGGCCGCCAAATGGCTGCGCTGACCGCCAGCGGCGTCGAGCCAGCTAGTCCGCAAGCCACTGGCGCGCCGCTGGGCCTTCGTCGACGGCAACGCCGACGGCTTAACTCTTTCCGGTACGTGACGTTCATATTGTTCGGCCTGTTTTTCCTGCTGCCGATGTGGGCCCTGATCCGGTTCTCGCTGCAGGGCAACAAGCTCGGCACCTGGTCCGTCTCGGCCTGGACGCAGATCGCGTCCTACAAGGGCCCGCCCGCCCTGCTCCCGGCGATCGAGATCACGCTCGAGATCGCGGTGCTCACGGCCATCGTCATGCTCGTACTCGTGCTGCCCACGATGATCTGGGTCAGGCTCCGGGTGCGCTGGTTCAGCCGGACGCTGGAATTCCTTTGCCTGCTGCCGCTCACGATCCCGGCGATCGTGCTGGTCGTCGGCTACGCACCGATCTACAACCGGATCGAACGGGTCAACGTGTCGGCACTCCCGTTGTTCCTGGCCTACGCGGTCCTGGCGCTGCCGTACGCTTACCGGGCGCTGGCCGCCGGACTGAACACGATCGACGTGACCACCTTGTCCGAGGCGGCAAGGAGCCTCGGCGCTAGCTGGGTGACCGTGATGGCACGGGTGATAGCGCCGAACATGTGGCAGGCGATCCTGAACTCGCTGCTGCTGACGGTCGCCCTGGTACTGGGCGAGTTCACGATCGCCTACAACCTGACCTATTCCACTTTCCAGGTCGCATTGTTCGATATCAGCCGCAACACGGAGAATCCCGGCGTCCTGTTCGCAGCCTCCGCCGCCGCGCTGCTGCTCACGTTCTGCCTGCTGCTGATCCTGTCCTTCGTCGGCCGCCGCCGGCGCGACCGAGCCTAGGTGGGTATTTCGATGACGCGTCCTTCTATGTCTACTGTGCAAGCGACAACCACCAAGCGGCCCAGCGTCGAGGTGCGGATCGAAGGCCTGCGGCGCAGCTACGGATCCGTCCTAGCGCTCGACGGGGTTGATCTCACGCTCAAGCCGGGCGAGCTGATCGCCCTGCTCGGCCCGTCCGGATGCGGCAAGACCACCACGCTACGGCTGCTGGCCGGACTGGAGGACGCCGACGGCGGGATCATCACCGTCGGCGGTCGCGACATCACCAGGCTGCCAGCGAGCAAGCGCGACATGGGGATGGTCTTCCAGGCCTACTCACTCTTCCCGCACATGACGGTCCGCCAGAACGTCGCCTTCGGCCTGCGGATGCGCAAGGTAAGCGCAGCCGAACGTGACCGCCGCGCGCTCGAGATGCTGGAACTCGTCGGGCTGGAGTCGCAATCTGACCGGTACCCGCATCAGCTCTCCGGCGGGCAGCAGCAGCGGGTAGCGCTGGCCAGGGCGCTGGCAATCGAGCCCACGGTGCTGCTGCTCGACGAGCCGCTGTCAGCGCTCGACGCGAAGGTCAGGGCGCAGCTGAGGGACCAGATCCGCCGGATCCAGCTCGAAGTGGGGATCACCACGCTCTTCGTCACCCACGACCAGGAAGAAGCGCTGGCGATCGCCGACCGGGTAGGGGTAATGCAGAATGGAAGGCTGGAGCAGCTCGCGCCTCCCACCGATGTCTACTCCCGTCCCGCTACGCCGTTCGTCGCCGAGTTCGTCGGTCTGACCAACCGCCTGGACGGTGTGGTCAGCGGCTCGACCGTGACGGTGCGCGGCTGCGATCTTCCCTTGGTCGACGTCAGCACCGCCCCAGGCCCGGCCATCGCGCTGATCCGGCCGGAGGCAGTCACGCTGGCCGGAGACTCGGGTGAGTCAGGACCGCTGACCGGCACGGTGATCGCCACCACCTTCCTCGGCGCCACCAGCCGGGTGACCGTCGACCTCGGCGACACCACGATCCTGGCCCAGCTCACGACCTCCGACGCCGTCACTCACCCAGCCGGAAGCCGGGTCACGCTCACCATCCGCCGCGACCCGGTCCTGGTTGCCGCGACCTGACGCGGCCGGACTCACCGAGCTGGTGGTGCCGGGCCAGCTACGACGAGCGGTGGCGGCTCTTGATGCCGAAGATAATCGCGCCGGTGAAGCTGATCAGCGCGGCTATGCCCCAGGCGATCGCTGGGGGCGGCGATCGGCGTTCGGGGATACCCGTCGTGAACGACGCCACAAGCAGCAGGACAGCAAGCCCAAGAGCGGTGCCAAGTTGCGCGGCGGTGTTGATGATCCCTGAGGCGGCACCTCGCCCGGCAATCGGGACGCTGGTACCCAACTTCGTCGCGGCAACCGACGACAGGCCGAGGCCGGGGCCGCCGACCGCGACGCAGATCGGCAGTGCCCACCTCGTCGTGGCGGCCGGGATCAGCACCGCATCGGAAACGGCGATAATCGCCAGACCGGCGCTGACGAGACGCTGCGTGGACCAATAAGCCATCGCCGGAGCGGCCAGTGCGGACCCTGCGATAACGGCACCGCTGAACGGCAGGAGCATCAGCCCAGCTGTCAGCGGGCTCTGCCCTTGAGTGTTCTGCAGGTACAGCGTCGCCAAGGTGATGGCCGAGCTAGTCGTCAGCGTGTTCAGCAAGGAACCGGCCGCACCCTGCCGCAACGGCCGCTCGCCCAGCAGCGCCCTGGGCAACAGCGGGGCCGCGGAACGCCGGTCGAGGACGATAAAGGCGCCTGCTAGCACTAGGGCCGCGACCAGCAGGACGGCGCCCAATGCCGCACGGCCAGGTTCAGGCAGCAGCGTCATGGCGACCACGAATGCCATCACAGCGGCGGCGAAAGCACCGACGCTAGGCGCGCTGAGCCGAACCGACCGGTCGTTGACGCGATCCGGCGGCAGGGCCCGCCCGATGGCCACGGCCAGCAGCGCAGCCAGCGGCAGGTAAGCCCAGAACACCGCCCGCCAGCCGACTAAATAGGTCATGACGCCGCCAACGATGAATCCGCTCGCGCCCGCCGCCGCCCCGGATGCGCTCCAGGCCGCGATGGCCCGTTCCCGCGCGGGCCCGGCCGTGGTGATCGTGGTCAGCAGCCGCAGCGCCGACGGCACGGAAAGGGCCGCAGCGACACCCTGCAGGCACCTCGCCAACGTCAGCACGACCACCCCGGTAGCGGTCGCACCGACGACCGCCGCCAGGGCAAAGGCAGCCAGTCCACCCAGAATGGCGCGCCGATGACCAAGGCGATCCCCCAGCCGCGCCCCGAGCATCAGCAACCCGCCGAAGGTCATGGCATAGCCAGCAGAGATCAACGCCGCCGCGTCCGCTGATGCCCGCAGGTCCGCCAGCATCGCCGGGAGCGCCGTCACCATGACGGTCACCCCAAGGACATCGACGAACTGCACCAGGCATAGGGACGCCACGCCAAGCCACACTTTTCCGGCCCCGGCAGCGTGGACCCCGGCAAACCGTCGCTCGTCAGCAAGATCACCAGCGTCAGCCATCCCCGCGAACTACCCAGCCCGCGAAGGCATAACGCGAGAACGGAGAATCTCCAGCCACGATCGACGTCGTCGACTCAGGCCATCAGTCCACTAAAAACCCGAAATGGTCGACAACCCCGTAACCAGGCGGCAGTCGCACGCTAAATTCACAGGTTCGATTTAGGGAGTTCGGCTAGCCACCACCTCGCTGCTTATTCCTCGCCGGCCTCCGATTCGGGGTGGGAATCGGAGAAAGGAGACCGATCAGCCCGCCCGCGATAAGCGTCACCGTGCTTGCCACCTCGCTCGAGATGCCGCCCTTCGGCTGCGAGGCCGCGATTGCCATGGCGATGGTCAGGGCCAGCAACGCGGAGCCAAGGACCACGATGACAATGCCGTAGATCCAAGGTGGTTCGCCCTGGATTCCTTGCAGGGCCGTCTGAACTGCCTCGGCATGCGCACGAGCGGTTTCAGCAGATGCAGCGGCAGCAACGGCGGAACTAGTCGCCTCAGCCGCCGAACTGGTGGCGATATCAGCATGCTTAGTCATTTCCGCAGGATCATTCTGATCACCATTTGACGCACTCATGGCACATAGAATACCTACTTCGAACAACTCATACCAATGCCATTCGAAATGTTCGGCTATCAACTCTATTGTCAGGCATGGACGAAGACACGGAATGGGTCAGTTTGTCCTGGCGACACGGCAACCTCCTCCGCTCCGATGCACAATCACAGCAATATCTCGTCCGCTGCTGAATCCCGACCGCTTCTTCATCGGCGGGCAGTGGGTTGCACCGTCATCCGCCGCCATGATCGACGTCGTGGACTCTGGCACCGAAGAGCTGTTCTTCAGCGTCGCCGAAGCCCAAGCCGCCGATATTGACCACGCGGTGCAGGCCGCGCGGGAGGCGTTCGACAACGGCCCGTGGCCGCGACTGACTCACGCTCAGCGGGCGGAGTACCTACAGGCAATCGGATCAGAGCTCAAGGCACGCTCAGAAGACATCGGGCAGATCTGGCCACGGGAGTCCGGTGTACTGCACGCCATCGCCCGCCATGGTGGGACGGGCGCCCAGCGCACCTTCGAGGCGTTCGCCGCACTGGCCAGCACGTTCCCGTTCGAGGAGCCCGCCAGGCCGACCGCCGGGCAGTTCGGCCTGATCGTCCGCGAGCCCGTGGGCGTGGTCGGCGCGATCATTCCGTGGAACGCGCCTATTGGCCTGATCAGCAACAAGGTCGCCCCGGCGCTGCTGGCCGGGTGCACCGTCGTACTGAAGTCCTCACCGGAGGCGCCCTGTGAGGGGTACCTGATCGCAGAAGTCGCCGAAGCGGTCGGCCTGCCGGCGGGGGTGCTCAACGTCGTGACCGCCGACCGTGAGGTCTCAGAACTGCTGGTCCGCGACCCTCGGGTAGACAAGATCACGTTTACCGGATCAACCGCCGCCGGGCGCCGGATCGCCTCGATCTGCGGCGAGCGGATCGCCCGCTGCACGCTCGAACTGGGCGGCAAATCCGCCGCCGTGATCCTTGACGATATGGATCTTGAGACCGCCGCGCGGACCTTGTCCCAGGCCGAGTGCTTCCTGTCCGGGCAGGTCTGCTCCTCGCTGACCAGGATCGTGGTCCCGAGGTCCCGACACGATGATCTGCTCGAGGCCCTGGCCGGGACGTTCTCTCAGGTTCGGGTCGGCAGCCCGTTCGACGCGGCGACGCAGATGGGCCCGCTCGCCGCGCAGCGCCAGCGGGACCGGGTCGAGGGCTACATCGCCAAGGGCATCGCCGACGGCGCCACTCTCGCCACTGGCGGCGGCCGGCCTAAGGAACTCGACCGGGGCTGGTTCATCGAGCCCACCGTCTTCGGTAACGTCGACAACCACTCCGTCATCGCGCAGGAGGAGATTTTCGGGCCCGTCCTGTCGGTGATCCCGGCCGATGATGAGCAGGATGCCGTCCGGATCGCCAACGACACGATCTACGGGCTGAACGCATCAGTGTTCACCAATGACGTGAACCGTGCCCGCCAGGTCGCTGGTCAGCTGCGGTCAGGCACCGTCGGGCACAACGCGTTCCGTACCGACTTCGGCGTCGCGTTCGGCGGGTTCAAGCAGTCGGGCATCGGCCGCGAGGGCGGCCGTGAAGGCCTGCTGCCGTTCCTGGAGATCAAGACGGTGATCCTCGTCCTGAGGGCTACGAGGACACCGCCCTGTAGCCACGCAGCCACGAGCAAGCTAGGGGCTTGATTCGCGGAAGGTGATCAGCCCGGCGGGCTGTCCGATGGCCGAGACGCCGAAGCTGTCGTCGGGCTTGCCGTTGGTGAGCACGATCACGCTCAGCTCGCACTGGCCGAGGATGTCAGGATCGTTGCAGTCGGTGCCATCGGCCAGGTGCTGGCGTACCCGGTAGCGGACGTCGTACCGGCCGTTCTTGCCGATCACGCCATCGACGGCGGGAAGCTGCCCGTAGCAGCCGCTGCCCTGGACAACCGCGTAGCAGGCCTCCTCGACGACCATGAACTTGTGCCGCGCGGCGCCGAACGCGGCGCCGCGCACGTCCACAAGCTGGCGCGCGTGCAAGTTCGTGGCCGGACTGACGGAGATGGTGGCCGGCGCGCCTTTGAACCTGAGCCTGGGTGAGGACAGCATCTGCTGACTGCCGTCGCTGGCGGTCCACTCAAGAAAGACATGGCACTGATCGGCGCGGCAGTAGACCGGAATCGAATCGCCGATCTCCTGGGCCAGCCACACCGGGTCGGTCAGCACGAGCTTCACCGAGACGCGGCCGGACGCGCTGGCCGTGGTCGTCAGGGACGGTGCGCAGACATCGGCCGGATCACCGTCGGGCTCACGGCACTGGATCACCTGCACCGACGCCGACGGGGCAATCCCGCCCGCCGTGACCCGCACGGTCTCGCCTCCGGCCAGGCCGCTCGAAGGCGTGACCTTGACCGGGGCCGACGCAACCACGCGAGCGGACCGGGCCCCAGCGGCAGGCCGTAACGTGACCGCTGCCGCCGTTCCGGCAACGCCGGTCGAGGAAGCAGCAATCGCCGCGCCACCAATTACTGCCGGAATGACCATCTTCAAACGAATGTCACGCGGGAATCGCATGTGCACCCTCCTGGCTCGGCGGCGCCAACTGCGGCGGCCCGTCTATTCGACGGGCTGCCCCGCGCGAAGGTTTACCGTCGCCTCCGGTCAGGCGGGTGACACGCCCTTGTGACCGGGGCAGCGGCTCGCCTTTCGGCTGACCCGGCCGGTTCAGCGCGGGGTACTGCCGGCGTTCTTCTTGAGTGCGCGGCGCAACTGGATCACCCGGGCCGTGCCGGGAATCGCGACCAGAAGCACCCCGGCCACTGCGGACAGCACGAGCGCGATCGCCAGCGGCACGTGTCCCTGCATGCCCAGGTAATGAACCGCTACCGACGCCGAGTTCTGGGCGATGAAGATCACCAGGGCGACCAGGATCACGGCCGCGATAATCAAGCCCATCCACCACGCCGAGGCCCTGGTCCGGCGGACTTTGCCCTTCGGCGTCATCCCAGGAGCAGGCGAAGCGGGCGCGCCGGCACCCGGCTGGGTCTGAGCCGGGCTCACGTGCTCGCGGGCAACCAGGTCAGAACTAGCGCCAGACTGCCGCGGAACTGGGTTCTCCGCGGCCTGGCCGCGTGACGGCAACTTCAGCCTCATGGTCCCCCCGAACCCAGCGCGACTACTTAAGATCACATTATATTCACTCAGGGTAATCGCAAGTGAGGGAGCCCAGACGAAACAGCCGACATTACCGCCGGAATCGGAGAGCTTCACTGAACGCGGGTGAAATGTCAACCGACTCGTACTCCCGTGCGTCTTTCAGGCATGCGCATCTTTGTGAAGCTGGTCATGGCCCCGATCGCCGTGGCGGCAGCCGGCACGGCCGGACTGGCCGGCGTGGCCGGCGCCGCGGGCGCGGGCCTGGCCGCGTGCCCGACCGGGCCTGTCGCCTACGTGGGGCCGACCGCGACCGTCGGCGGCCAGGAAACGATCACCCCGGTCAACGCACTGACCGGTGCCGCCGACCCCAAGATCAAGATCGGTCGGCGGACCGGCCTGTTCACCCTGACGCCGAACGGCAAGATGATCTATGTGCTGGACGGGCCCGCGGGCACGGTTACCCCGGTCAGCACCTGCACCGGGGCCGGCCGAGCGCCGATCAAGGTCGGGCGTTCGCCGCAGGGGATCGCGATCACGCCGGACGGCAAGATGGCGTACGTGGCCAATGACCGCTCGGACACGGTCACGCCGATCCGGATCGCCACCAACACGGCGCTCGCGCCGATCCCGGTCGGGGTCCGCCCCAAGATGGTCGTGATCACTCCCGACGGCAAGACGGCCTACGTCACCAACGCCTTCTCCAACTCGGTGACGCCCATCCTGATCGCCACCGACACCGCGCTCGCGCCGATCCCGGTCGGACGGCATCCGGACCTGATGACGCTCAGCCCAGACGGCAAGACGATCTACGTCAGCAGCGGCCAGGGCACCTTCGTCACCCCGGTCAGCACGGTCACGAACATGGCACTGCCTGGCATCAAGATCGGGTTCGCACCCACCGCGCTGGTGATCAGCCCGGACGGCAAGGCCGGCTATGCCGCCTCGAAGGCGAACTTCGAGCTAGTCCCGATCGATCTGGTGACCGGCACGGCGCTGAAGCCGATCGCGCTCGACGCTCCTGACGCGCTCGCGATCACCCCGGACGGCAAGACCCTGTACGCGGCGGACTACTTCGGCAGCAGCGTAAACGCCATCCAGGTCGGCACCAGTACCGTGGTCGCGAAAATTCACACGGGCAGCCTCTCAGACGCCATCGCCATTTCCCCTAACGGCAAATTGGCATACGTGGCGAATAATACCTATGGCACCGTCACCCGAATTAACACCGCCACTAACAAGGCGTCCAAGAACATTAAGGTCGGCGGCCACCCCGTCTACATCGTGATGGCGCCGTAGCCGGAGAACCGGGAGCACAGATGGGTAACTGGAAGCGGCCGTTGTCCGCGGTCTCGGTGGCAGTGCTGGCGGCCAGCGGGTTCGGCGCGCAACCGTCATCAGCGCCGGGCAGCTGGGGCAAGGCGATCACGCTGCCCGCGGCCGCTAGCGCGCCGAGCGCGATCTCCTGCTCCTCACCGGGCAACTGCGGCGCGGTCGGCGGGCTGGGCGGGTCCGTCTACGTCGCCGGCCAGACCCGCGGCAAGTGGGGTGCCCCGAAAGTGATTCCCGGCACGGCGCGGACCTTCAAGCCGTCGTCCTCGCCCGGCGGCATCGCGTGCTTCGCCGCCGGTGACTGCGTGGTCGCCGGGTCCTACCTCGATACCGCCGGGCGCACCCAGGCGTTCATCGCCAGCCAGACCCACGGCACCTGGGGCAAGCTCAGCTGGGTTTCCGGCCTGGCCAGGCTGGACCGGGGTCACCACGCCGGGCTGGGTGAACTGTCATGCCCGTCGAAGGGAAACTGCACCGCCGCCGGCTCCTACACCAACGCGGCCGGGACTAGCCTTCCTTTCGTTGTGTCCCAGGCGCACGGCGTCTGGGGCAGCGCCGAGCGGGTGCCCAACCTGACCGGG